>CASFBD010000133.1 GCA_949292885.1 uncultured Bacillota bacterium | reverse complement strand
AGTAACTTACACCTCTGCCTTCAAATCTGGCAAGGTCTTTGATGGGCGGAACGTTGCGCGAAGTACCCACGGCGATAATGACTGAGCCTGCCGGAATAGTGTCTCCGTCCGTCGTTTTTACTTCGTAACCGTCCGCGCCGAATTCGATGCCGCACACTTCTTTTTGCAGTATTTTGGCGCCGAGATTTTCAGCCTGTTTTACGCCGTTTGCAATCAGCTCTTCCGCGGAGATCCCGTGTTCAAAGCCGTAGTAATTCTGGATCAGATCCGCCTTGGCGAGGGCGCCGTTATCCTTGGCAAGGATGGTGACGGGAGCGCCGCCGCGTACGGCGTACAGGGCCGCGGAGATGCCCGCGGGCCCATGTCCGATGATGACAAGTCGTTTCATAAATTGCGGTTCCTTCAATTATTTTGTAACGCGGCGATAGCCTTTTTTCGGCTTGGGATCGCTGCGCTTTCCCTTATAGACATAGGAGAGAGCCACCACGATGATGCCCGCTGCAATAACGGCGATGACGATATATGCCCAGACAGGGATGGGAAGGCCTTTAACTTCTTCCCACATCTCATTGACGGCGGCGTTTGTAGCATCGTCAAAGTGCTGCATGATTGCACTGCGGTCAAGGACTTCCTGGGTGGGATACTGCGCGGAGATCTGGCGCTTTGCACTTTCCGCGGAAACGTAGATGATATAGTCTCCGTCTTTATATTCGCCGTCGCTCGTGCCGTTGAAGAAGTAGTTGAGGTCGTAGGGAACGAGCGGAGAACCTTCTTCATCGAGGTCGCCTTCTTCACCTTCCGAATACCAATCGGTCATTTCCGTAAAGACGGCATCGCCGGCAATGGCGGAAGTGTAGCCGATGTAGTTCATGTTCGATACGGTGTTTTCGGGACGGGAGAGAAAATCAATAAATTTCTGTGCCAGCTCCACGTTTGCGCCCTTGGGCATTACCCAACCGTCAAACCAGATGTTGGAGCATTCTTCGGGGACAATGTAGTTAAGATAAATGCCCGGCTCTTCTTTGCCCGTTTCCTCGTTGAAGTAGGGTTCCGCGTCGTCCATGGTGTACACGGCGTCCCCGCTCCAGGCAAAGTTGATGCTGATCCTGCCCACGACCATGTCCTGTTTTCCGCTGTCCACTTCAAAGCCGTACAGGTTTTCTTTGAGTTCGAGCAGGGTGTTCTTGGTTGCCTCAATGGTTTTTTCGTCCGTGCGGTTCATGATCTGGGTCACTTGCCTGTTGTATTCGTGCCTGTCGATCGTGCCTTTTTTGAACTGTTCTTTCAGTGCCATCAGCTCGTCGCGGTAGACGACGGCAACGCCGAGGAAATAGGAATCGCGTACGCTGTCCTTGATGGTTGCAACACTGGCGTACTGTTCCTGCCAAAGCCCCGCCCAGCTGGAAAGGTCTTCTTCCACGGTATCGCTGAGTTCGGGATTGTAAACGTAACCCATGGTTCCCCACATATAGGCGACGGCGTATTTTGTCCAGCCGTTCTCCTCAAACAGTTGCTTGATATAGGGGGAGGCATACTTCATATAGGTGCTGTTTTGCAGAAAATCGTCCGTGAACGGCTCCACCATGTTTTCCGAGATCATCTTCATGATCATGTAATCGGAAGGGCAGACGAGATCGTAGGCGCCGGGATTGATCTGCAATTCGTTGTACATATTTTCGTTGGTGCCGAATGTGGAGTACTCTACCATTACATTGTATTCTTTTTCAAATTCGGCGATGAGGTCGACGTAATCATTCTCCGTAGAGCCGTCAGAATTTTGTGTGGGTTCGCTGATGTAGTCTTCCCAGTTGTAGACGTGCAGAACTTCTTTTTGGGAAGTTTTGCCGCCGCATCCCGCAAGCAGGAAAACAAAGGGGAGCAGCAGGCACAAGGAGAGCGCAAGGCTTATAATTTTCTTCATTTGCGCGCCCCCTTTGCCGCCTGCGGCTTGCGTGCGCGCAGGTTGATGACGAGAAGGACTGCTATCATCACGACAAAGATGAGTGCAGACAGGGCGCGCAGGGCGGGTGTGGAGTTGTTTGTACCGTTTTTGACAGCGTTGTAGACATAAGTGCTGATGGTGTCGAACATGGGCGGCTTGGTAAATGCGGTGACAATGTAGTCGTCCAGCGACAGTGTGACGGACAGCATGAATCCGGAAACCACGCCCGAAAAGATCTGGGGCAGAACAATTTTAAAGAGTGCCTGTGTGGGGCTTGCTCCCAGGTCGAGTGCGGCTTCGTAGGTGTTGGAGTCCATCTGTTTGAGTTTTGGCAGGACGGAAAGCACCACGAAAGGAGTGCAGAGCACCATATGTCCGACCAACAGGGAGAAATAAGTGCGGTAAAGCATGATCGCGGAAAAGAGCAGGGCGAGCGAGATGGCTGTGACGATCTCCGCGTTGATGACGGGGATCTGCGAAACCGCCTGTAAAGGCTTTGCGGCGCGCCTGCGGCTGTAAAAGATGCCGATGGCGCCCGCCGTGCCGAGCGCGGTGGAAAGCGCCGCTGCGGCGAGGGCAAGCCACACCGTGTTGAACAGGATCTGCATGATCTCGGCGTTCCGGAACAGCTGGCCGTACAGCTCGAAGGAAAATCCGCCTTCCCATTTGCCGATGACGTTGGAAGTGGTGAAACTGTACACCACGAGCAGCAGGATGGGGGCGTAGATAAACACGAGCACGACCGCGCAAAGAGCGACGGATAAAATTTTCTTTACCATAAGTTTGCACCTCTCGTTTCGCGGTCGCTGTCTTTGAATCCGCCTGTGGCGAGCAATGTAAGGAAGATGATGACGAGCAGGATAATGGAGATCATGGATCCCATATGCCAGTTGTCATATGCGGTGAAGTACTGATCGATAAGTTTTCCGAGAATGGTAATGTTGAAGTTGCTGAGCGTGTCAGACACAACATAGTTTGTCATGGAAGGCATAAACACCATTGTCACTCCCGAAATAACGCCCGGCAGGGAGAGAGGGAAAGTAACTTTGGTAAACACGGTAAACTTGCTTCCGCCCAGGTCTGCCGCCGCTTCCAGATAACTGTTGTCCAGTTTTTCGAGAGTGGTGTAGAGGGGCAGGATCATAAAAGGCAGAAAATCGTACACCATACCGATGATGGTGTTGAGGTAATTCTGCGTGCCCAAAAGTCCGATGAGGTCGAGCAGTTCGCGCAGTGCGGTGATGCGCAGCACGAAGTTGATCCACATGGGCAGAATGAAGATCATCAAAAGCACGTTCTTTCTGCGCAGATTGCTGCGCGCGAGGATGTACGCCACGGGGTAGGCAATGAGAAGGCACGCCGCCGTGGAAATGATGGCGACGGTAAAGCTCATCAAAAGAGTGGAAAGTTTTGCCGTACTCGTAAAGAAGTTGATAAAATTGGCAAAGGAAAAGCGGATGGCTCCGTCCACCGTTTCCGTGAATGCGTAAAAGAGGATGAGCAGCATGGGGACGATGACAAACAGGACGAGAAACAGCGCGTACGGGATACACAGCTGTTTTCTGGAAAAGTGCAGGCTCTGCATCATTTCACCTCCTGTTTGAGGCGCAGGTGAATGTTTTCAGGCTTGATCTTCACGCTGACGTAGTCGTTTTCGTTCCAGAGGTCGGGAGAGTCGAATACATAATCTTCCTCGTTTTCTTCTGTACGGACGATGTACTGGTAGTGGTCTCCCTTGTAGATAAGCTGAACGATATGTCCGCGCGCTCCGCCTTCGTCGGCGTTGTCGCTGATCTCAATGTCTTCCAGTCCCACTTCCACGGTAACGTCCGTGTCTGTGAGGTCGAGCTTTTCTCCTTCCGCCGTGATGAGGTAACCTTCGTCATCCAGGTGTGAGCCGGGGTAGAGGGAAGTAACGTCGCATTCAAATTCGCCGTCGCCGAACGCAACGGTATTTTTCTTGGTGATGTATCCGTCGTAAATATTGGCGGAAAACTCTTTTTTCATGATGTGGATGCAATCGGGTTCGATGTTCATGCCGATCACGTCGCCGACGTTGCGGCTCTGCGTGCTCTGGATGACCATTTCCGCGCGTCCGACCAGGGCGGTGATCTCGTAATGTACGCCTTTGAACACGACGTTGATGACTTTACCCGTCAGCATTCCCTCTTCGGGCGAAGTCATCACAATGTCCTCGGGGCGCACGACGACGTCCACTTTTTCGTTTTTGTCAAAGTCGTCCACGCATTTGAAGTTGTGGTTGCAGAAACGCACGGTGCGCTTGGAAACCATCGTGCCGACAAAGATGTTGCTGTCCCCGATAAAGTCCGCCACAAAGGCGTTTGCGGGTTCGTTGTAAATGGAAGTGGGGGTGCCGATCTGCTGGATGTGCCCGTCCTTCATGACGACGATGGTATCGCTCATGGTCAGCGCCTCTTCCTGGTCGTGCGTCACATAGATGAATGTGATGCCCAGTTTGCGGTGCATTTCCTTGAGCTCCAGTTGCATTTCTTTGCGCATTTTCAGATCGAGCGCGCCGAGCGGCTCGTCCAGGAGCAGGATCTCCGGTTCGTTGACAATGGCGCGGGCAATAGCGACGCGTTGCTGCTGTCCGCCGGAAAGGGTGGATACGCTGCGCTTTTCAAACCCTTCCAGGTCAACAACCGCAAGGGCGGCGCGCACCTTTTCGTCGATCTCCCTGCGGGTGAGTTTCTGCATTTTAGTGTATGTTTCGCCCGCATCGTTGCGGTAGGTGACGGGAACTTTTTTCAGCTTCAGCCCGAACGCGATGTTATCGTAAATGTTGTAGTGGGGGAACAGGGCGTAACGCTGGAACACCGTATTGACCGGCCGCTTGTTGGGGGGCAGGTTGGTGATGTCCTTGCCGTTGAGCAGGATCTTGCCTGTCGTGGGGATATCGAATCCCGCAATCATGCGCAGAGTGGTCGTCTTTCCGCAGCCCGAGGGGCCGAGAAAGGTGATAAACTCTCCCTTGCGCACATAAAAGTTCATGTCCTGAACGGCGGCTGTTTCGTCAAAAATCTTGGAAACGTTGACGATCTCGATGATTTTTTCTTCTTTTTTTAATTGTGCCATAGCTGTAAAATTCCCGTTGATCTGTAAACTCATCGCGCGTGCGACTATTAGTAAAGTAACCGACAATACAATTATAAACGATTTTCAAAAAAATACAAATGATTTGGGGATATTTTTTTGCACGATTTCCCTCTTTTTGACACCGAACGCACACGTGGGAGACAAAAGCTGTTTCTTGCGGGGAAACTGATGCGCCCAAAGGGTTTCCCGCTGTGGCGGGCGGCGGGAAAAGGGGAAACGCCAAGAGCGGCTCGTATGAGGCATAACGCATAAAGTGCACGTCGCAAACTACATCAGCAGATAACTTAAACAGCGAGGGGCGGCGCATTTTTGCGCCGTCCCTCGCTTTTTAAAGGCACAAAAAAAGACGCGGATGACCGCGTCTTTTTTGGACAGTGAGTAAATTATTCTGCCTTTTCCGCTTTTTTGGCTCTCGTCTTTTTGGGCTTTTCTGCCTCAGCGGGAGCGACAACCTCTTCTTTCGGTTCTTCTTTCTTTGCATTCATATCTTTA
>CASFBD010000132.1 GCA_949292885.1 uncultured Bacillota bacterium | reverse complement strand
CATCGACGGCGGGCAGGCCGAGTACGTGCGCGTACCCTATGCGGACACGGGGCTGACGAAGATACCCGATTCCGTGACCGATCGGCAGGCGCTGTTCGTAGGAGACATCCTCGCGACGGGGTTTTGGGCGGCGCGCATCGCCGAGATCGGCCGCGAGGGGGTCAAGCTGCTGCTCTGCGAGTCGACCAACGTCGAACGCCCCGGCTATACCATGAGCGAGACGGTCGTCGGCACCACGCTCGATCACCTGTTCTCCGAAAACGTGAACAGGCGCATCATCGTGGCGACGTTCGCTTCCAACGTGCATCGTTTGCAGCAGATCGTAGACCTCGCCGCGAAGTACCGCCGCAAGGTGGCGCTTTCGGGCAGAAGTATGCTCAACGTCGTGGATGCGGCAGCCAAGATCGGCGAACTCACCATTCCCGAAGGCGTCCTCATCGACGTGGAAAAGATCAAAAACTATTTCGATCGTGAGATCGTCATTGTTTCCACAGGCAGCCAGGGCGAACCGATGAGCGCTCTCACGCGTATGGCGAGCGGCGAATTTAACAAAGTCACCATCGGTCCCAACGACACGATCATTATTTCAGCAAGTCCCATTCCCGGTAACGAAAAGATGATCTGCAAAGTCATCAACAATCTGTACCGTAAGGGCGCCAACGTGGTGTATGAATCGCTGGAAAAGATCCACGTTTCGGGACACGCGTGCCAGGAAGAGCTGAAAATTTTGCATTCCCTGCTCAAACCGCAGTTTTTCATTCCCGTTCACGGCGAGTACAGGCATTTAAAACGCCATGCGCGCCTTGCCATGGAACTGGGCATGAGCGAGAACAACATTCTGATTGCCGACATCGGAAACTGCGTTGAGCTCACGCGGGACAGCATCCAGTTCGGCGAAAGCATTTCCTCGGGTGCGCGGCTTGTTGACGGAAGTTCGCTGGAAGACAAAGAAAACAGTTTGGTCATGAAGGACAGGAAACACCTCTCCGAGGACGGTATCTTTGTCATTACGGTGTGCGTATCCGAGCGCAGCGGCGATCTGCTCAGCGATCCTGACGTGGTGATCCGCGGTTTTGTCATGCCTGAAAATGCCGATTATTATGCGGAAGTGCGCCGCATTGTCGTCAACTGCGCATCGCAGGTCGACATCATGGGGGACGTGGACAACACGGAATACGCCGCCGCCATCAAAAAGGCAGTCAAAAACTTTATCTATAAAAAGACAAAACAGAACCCCGTCATTATGGCGAACATCGTCCGCGTGTGATATGGACTGGGTACAGCTTTTGCCGCCGCTGCGGATAGACGAACGCCTTCGCGCTTTGCGCGAACAGGCGCTGTGCGTCAGGGATCCGTCCACGCCCGACGAGGTGTTGCGGCTGCTTCTCGGTGTTGCGCGGATGCGCGCGCCCAAACGAATACTGGAAATAGGTACGGCGGAGGGGCTCACCTCCGTCGCACTGCTTTGCGAATGTACGCAGGCAAAACTCACGACGGTGGAGTCGGATGAAGAGAGGTACGGGCGCGCTTTGCGCAACCTTTCCGATTTTGGTGTGCGCGATCGCGCCAACTGCATTCTCGGCGATGCGGCGGACGTTTTGCCCTCACTGGGAGGGGAGTTCGATCTCATTTTTCTGGACGGGCCGAAAGTGCAGTATGTCAGATACCTGCCGTACTGCAAAAAACTGCTCTCTTCGGGCGGCGTTCTGTTTGCGGACGATGTACTTTTGGGCGGCTGGGTGAACGGGAAAAACCCTGTTCCCGAAAAGCGCAGGATGCTGGTTGAACACATCCGCGAGTATCTCAGCGCGGTCTGCGGCGATGAGGATTTTATCACAAGCATTCTGGAACTCGGGGAAGGCGTTTCTCTCTCCGTTAAAAAATAGGGATACGTTTCTGTATTTTCAGGAATAATACGCATAGGGAGGCTGCGGTGCAAAGACCGGAACTTCTTGCCCCGGCGGGCAATTTTGAAAAACTGAAGACGGCGATCCGTTTCGGGGCGGATGCGGTGTATTTGGGCGGAAAGTCCTTTTCGCTGCGTTCCTTTTCCGATAATTTTACGGACGAAGAACTGCAAGCCGCCGCGCAATATGTACACGAGCGCGGCAAAAAGATGTATGTTACAGTCAACATATTTGCAAAAAACGCCGATTTTTCCCGGTTGGAACACATCTTTCGCTATTTGGAGGAGATCGGCGCGGACGCCGCTCTGGTGACGGATGCGGGCGCGTTTGCGCTGGCAAGAAAGGTTGCTCCTCGCCTTCCGCTTCACATTTCCACGCAGGCGAACACCACCAACGCGTATGCGGCGCGGTTCTGGCAGGAGGCTGGCGCAGAGCGTGTAGTGCTCGCGCGCGAGCTTTCCTTGCAGGAAATTTCGCAGATCCGCGATCATTGTCCCGGGCTGGAACTGGAAGCGTTTGTGCACGGTGCTATGTGCATCTCTTACAGCGGAAGATGCCTTCTGAGCAACTATCTCGCGCACAGGGATTCCAACCGAGGCGCCTGCGTGCAGGCGTGCCGCTGGAAATTTGATCTGCGTGCGCGCAGGGAAGAGGGCGGCTGTATTTCGGCGGAAGAGGACGAGCGCGGCACCTATATTTTCAACAGCAAAGACCTGAATATGCTCTCCCATCTGGAAGAAATGCGCGCCGCGGGCGTATGTTCCTTTAAGATCGAGGGACGGATGAAGAGCAGCTATTATCTTGCTACCGTTGTCAACGCCTATCGGCGCGTGCTCGACGGAACGCTTTCCGTGGAAGAAGGACAGGAAGAACTGAAAAAAGTAGCGCATCGCGCCTTTACCACTGCATATCTTCTGGGCGGCAACGACGATACCGTCAACTACGAGGATTCGCAGGAAAGCGGCACGCGCGAATATGTTGCGGATGTGCTGTCGGACGGGTTCATCCAAATGCGCAACCGTTTCCGTACGGGGGACAGGCTGGAGATCTTGTCTCCTGCGGACACGTTCAACCGCGTGTTTACGGTGGAAAAGATGACGGACGAGGCGGGCGTTCCCGTGCAGGACGCCAAACTTGTGATGCAGAAATTGCGCATTGAGTGCCCGTATCCTCTGCGGGAAGGAGACATCCTGCGCAGGATCTGAAATTTTTCGGACAAAGGAGCGGAACTTCCGCACAAGAGGTCGTATGGACAAAAAGAAATACACAATGAAAGAATTTGCCGCCGAGCATTCGCTCACTCTCGGCAGACACTGCTGTTACGGTGAATATGGCGGCTATCGCGTTCACGTGCGGTACAGGGCGATGGGCAATCCTGCCTGTCTGATCACCGTCGTCACGGATACAAAGGGGCGCAACGAGGCGCTGGAGAAGTACCTCGAAAAAAACAAAAAACAGTTAAAACTCACCGCTTACGGCGTGGTGGGGATCGGGCTGATGGTCAGTCCGCAGCTTTATACCAACATTTTCCGTCAGATCGGGGAAATTTTGGATAAGATCATCTCTTATCTGAAAAAAAATAAATTTCCGGGTGCGGAATATTGCCCGTATTGCGGGACGGCTTTGGAAGGCGGCGGCATAGAAATGTTGGAATCGGACATCCCGTTCTGCGCGCACGAACAGTGTTTTGATCGCGCTTACGCGGCGGCAAAACAGCGCGAAGCGGAGGAAGAGGCAATGCCTTCCAACAAGCTTGCCGGCATGGGCGGCGCGCTTTGCGGCGCTCTGATCGGCGCGGCACTGTTTGTGGTACTCTTTTTCTGGTGGAATTTTGCCGCACTCGGCGCGGCGGTTTCCGTCTTTCTGGGCGGTTGGCTTTATACAAAATTCGGGGGCAGGAACACGCTGTTCAAGGTGATCGGCGTGGCGCTTCTCACCCTCGCCGTGATGTTGCTCACCTTTTTCGGATGCCTGTGGGTGCAGGGCGTGATGGAGGGGGATGGGCTTTCCTACATCGCGCAGCAGCTTTCTGAGGACAGCAAATATCTGCAAAAAATCCTTTTGAACCTTATTTTTATCTTTGTTTTCGATCTCATCGGTACACTGTACGCTGTCTTTTCCTTTTTGCGCGATCGCAAAAAGGTTTCCGCCAATATGCGCCGCTTGTAAGGGGAAATCATGCTGATCGACTTTCATGTGCATATGTTTTTGGATAAACTGGCGGCGGGTGCCGTTTCATCGCTGGCAAAACGCGCAAGTCTCACTCCTTATTCGGACGGCACCGTTTCCGCAACGCGTGCGCTCATGCGCGAACAGGGCGTGGACAGGTTTGTGGCACTCAACATCGCCGTGTCGCCTCGCACCGAACACCATGTGAATGACTTTGCTGTCTCGCTTCTTCAATATCCGGAGATCATTCCCTTTGGTTCCGTGCATCCCGATTCGCCAAACGCATTTTCCGAGATAAAACGGTTGAAAGAGGCTGGGATCAAGGGCATCAAGTTTCATAACGAGTACCAGAACTTTCAGGTGGACGACGAGCGCGCCTTTCCTGTTTATGAAGCCTGTGTCAATGCGGGCATGATCATGCTCTTTCACGCGGGGGCAGACAGAGGATTTCCTCCTCCCGTCAAGACATTGCCCGAGGGAATCGCCCGTGTATGGAAGTCTTTTCCGCAGGCAAAGATCGTTGCGGCGCATTTGGGCGGGCAGGATATGACGGAACGTGCGGTGTCTGCACTTGCGGATACATCCGTTTATATCGACATCAGTTTTGCCGCAAGCTCCGTTCCCGTGGAGGAGGGGGAACGCGTTATCCGTGCATTCGGCGACCGAGTGTTGTTCGGCACCGATTGTCCCTGGGATACTCCCGCGCGCACCATGGAATATCTGGATAAAATGCACCTGACTGACGAAAAAAAAGATAAAATCTGTTTCCGCAATGCACTGCGCCTTCTCGGTGAGGAAAAAAACAAATAAACGGAAAAAGACCGCAAAAGATAAGATCTTTTGCGGTCTTTTTTGAACAGAGCAAGGTCCGCCCTTTCGGCCGATAGACGGCAGATTGCAAAAACGCGGAAGGCATTTCCGATTGCGGCGGTGTCTATTAAAGAAATGAAAAAAGCGGGAAACGCAAAACGCGTTTCCCGCTTGTGGGATTACTCTCCTTTGAAGGGCAGAAGGGCAACGATCCTTGCCTTTTTGATGGCGTTGGAAAGTTCCCTCTGGTGCATAGCGCACACACCGCTCATGCGGCGGGGGAGAATTTTTCCGCCTTCGGTGATGAACTTTTTCAGGCGGTTGACGTCTTTATAGTCAATGACTTCGACCTTCTCCTGGCAGAAAGCGCAAACCTTTCTGCGGGAGACCCTCTTCATGGGCTTTCTGACGGGTTTCTCTTCCATGATATTTCTCCTTTTAAAATTTTACGTTCGCGGAGAACCGCGTAAGGGTATTTGTTGGAATAAACTGCGTTAAACGATCAGAACGGAATGTCGGAATCGTCGTCAAACGCTTCGAGGGCAGGTTTCTTTTTGGGGGCTGCGGGAGCGGCGTAGACATCGTCCGAGCCGTTCGACTGTCCCTTAGGGGTGAGAAACTCGACGTCGTCGGCGATGATGTCGACATACGTGCGTTTCTGTCCTGCATTGTCCTCGACGTTGCGAAGCTGGATGCTTCCGCAAACCGCAACTTTGTTTCCTTTTTTGGTGAAACGAGC
>CASFBD010000131.1:1013-7769 GCA_949292885.1 uncultured Bacillota bacterium | reverse complement strand
TATTTTGCGGAATACAGTGCCACCAAAGCTGCTCTCACTTCATTTTTCTCTTCTCTTCATGTTGAAATGAAGGGAAAGGGTGTCAAAGTAACTGTTGTGGAGCCCGGCGGGGTGTATACGCGTCCGGATGTCTGTAAGGACATAGCAGGACAGGGGCTATGGGGCAAACTTTCCGCAAAAACGCCGGAATACATTGCCCGAAAGAGCCTTGCTGCCGTCAAAAGAAACAAGAGGCTGATTCGTCCGGGGTTCTGGAATAAATTTATTGCCGTAGTTCCAAAAATTCTTCCGCTTAGTGTGCGGATGCGTTTTATTGCACATCGTTGGAGCAGACAGGAAAAAGACGCTTTTTAAACCTCGGGAGGGGAACGATGAAAAAATATATAGCAGCAATGGATCAGGGAACGACGAGTTCCAGAACTATTATTTTCGACAAAAACGGAAATATTGTTGCTAAATCAATGAGGGAATTTCCGCAATGCTATCCTAAACCCGGGTGGGTGGAACACGACCCGCGCGAAATCCTGGCGTCACAGCTGGCGTCTTTCCGTGATGCGCTGAAAGAGGCGAAGATCGGGGCGGACGAGCTTGCCGCGATCGGGATCGCAAACCAGCGCGAAACAGTTGTTGTGTGGGACAGATTTACGGGGAAACCTGTCTACAATGCCATTGTCTGGCAATGCCGCAGGACATCTTCGTATTGCGAAAAGATAAAAAACAAACATGCGGAAACTGTGTATTCCAAAACGGGTTTGAATATCGATGCCTATTTTTCGGCGTCCAAGATTCGCTGGATTTTGGATAACGTCCCGTTTGCGCGGGCGCGTGCCGAGAAAGGTGAGCTTCTTTTCGGGACGGTGGATACCTATCTCGTCTGGAATCTGACGGGAGGAAAGGTATTTGCTACCGATTATACAAACGCATCCCGCACTATGCTCTTCAATATTCATACGCTGGAATGGGATGAACAGCTTTGCAAGCTGTTTTCCGTACCCATGCAGATGCTTCCCGATGTTTTGCCTTCCGGGGCAGATTTTGGTGTCACAGCGCCGGAGATTTTCGGTTGTTCTGTCCCTATTCGGGCGGTGGCGGGCGATCAGCAGGCTGCGCTGTTCGGACAGGCTAAAAACACGTTTGGGACGGGTTGCTTTTTGCTGATGAATACGGGCAAAAAGGCGGTAACCTCGCAAAACGGACTGATCACGACGCTGGCGGCGGATCTTGAACGTCCCGATTATGTGCTGGAAGGCAGTGTATTTGTCGGCGGGGCGGTAGTGCAGTGGTTGCGTGATGGTCTGGGCGTGATCTCTCAGTCCTCGGAAACGGAGGCTCTTGCGCTTTCGGTGAAGGATACGGGCGGCGTCTGTTTTGTTCCCGCGTTTGTGGGGCTGGGCGCGCCGCATTGGGATTCCGATTGCCGAGGCGTGATCAGCGGGGTCACTCGCGGAACTACGCGCGCGCACATCGTGCGCGCCGCTCTCGAATCCATTGCTTTGCAGACGTTCGACGTCGTCCATGCAATGGAGCAGGATTTGCGCACAGAACTGAAATTCCTCTGTGCGGACGGCGGGGCAAGCGCAAACACTTTTCTTATGCAATTCCAGGCAGACATTTTGGGTGTTCCCGTATTGCGTCCGAAGATCATGGAGACTACGGCGCTGGGCGCGGCATATCTTGCGGGGCTGGTCTGTGGATTTTTTAAAGACAAAAAGAGCCTGTGCGAGCAGGTGAGCGAAAGGACGGTATTTTCACCAAAAATGGACGATGCGCGCCGCGCCGAAAAATTGTTGGCGTGGGAAGAAGCGGTCAGTCGTACGCGCTTTCGCGCAAGATGAAAAAGGAGAATGATCATGAGTAGAGCTGACGAAATATTTGTTTCCAATTGCAGAGATATTCTGGAAAACGGCACATGGGATACGGACAGGGAGGTGCGTCCCCGTTGGGAAGACGGCACGCCTGCCCATACCATTAAAAAATTCGGGCAAATCTCCAGGTACGATCTTCGTGAGGAATTTCCTATTCTCACAGTCCGCCGTACCTATTTAAAATCTGCCATTGACGAAATTTTGTGGATCTGGCAGAAAAAGAGCAATAATATCCATGACCTGTCCTCGCATATCTGGGACAGCTGGGCGGATGAAACAGGCAGTATCGGCAAGGCATACGGATACCAGCTCGGCAAGAAATACGTGTTTCCGGAAGGGGAATTCGATCAGGTGGACAAAGTGTTGTTTGATCTGAAAAACAACCCCGCCAGCCGAAGGATCATTGCGCATATGTACAACGTTGCAGACCTGAAAGAGATGCACTTATATCCCTGTGCCTATTCCATGACGTTCAACGTGACGGGGAACACGCTTAACGGGATCCTTAACCAGCGCAGTCAGGATATGCTTGCGGCAAGCAACTGGAATGTTGTGCAATACAGTATTTTGCTGATGATGTTTGCACGTGCCTGCGGATTGGAGGCAGGGGAACTCGTTCACGTCGTAGCGGATGCACACATTTATGACAGGCACGTTCCGCTTGTCGAGAAGATCATCCAAAACCCACAGTATCCCGCGCCGCGCCTGATCGTGGATGAAAATGTGAAAGATTTCTATTCTTTCACGAAGGACAGCTTTAAACTCGAAGGATACAAATACAACGAATTTACCGATAAAATCCCCATTGCAACCTGATTTTTCGGTAAATACGAAGTACTATGTTACACATAATTGAAGAAAATAAGGAGAATTTATGCGCCAAATCGTAGTTGTGGATAAACATTGGGGGATCGGAAAGAAAAACGATCTTCTCTTTTCTCTTCCTGCGGATATGAAACACTTTCGCGAAATGACAACCGGGAAAGTGGTGGTAATGGGCAGCAATACATTGTTGTCTTTTCCCGGCGGGAAACCTTTAAAAAACAGAACAAACATTGTTTTGTGGCCGGGCGGGGAATTGCGTGACGATTGTATCGTTGTACAGGATCTTGCGGCGCTGTTTGTCGAAATTAAAAAATACCCGGCCGAGGATGTGTTTGTTGTTGGCGGGGCGATGATGTACCGTACTCTGTTGCCGTATTCAGAGGAGGCGATCGTGACCAAAGTTGAGGCGGACGGCGGCGCTGAGGTCTTTTATGAAAACCTTGATGAACAGGAAAACTGGGAGTGTGTTTCCGTAGGGGAGCCTGTGGAAACGAACGGATTTACCATTCGCTTTTGTACTTACAAAAACAAGAAGCCATTCGTTTACGGAGAAGAAGAAAAATAGATTTTTATGCAAAAGTAAATAAAAAACGGCGGGCAAAAGCCCGTCGTTTTTTTGGAATGATAAATGTTTAATTTTCCTCTTCTTCGTCTTTTTTGTTGAGGACGATCACGGCTGTTTCGGCAAATCTCTTTACCGAATCCATTGCGTTTTCGCAACCGGAACGAGTGGTGTATGTTTCGCCTGTGCAGAGTAACTGTTTGGATCCGGTCAGGATCTTGAAGAAGAACTGCTTTTTCTTGTTCTGGGCAATGACGATGTTGTTCTTGAGAATATTGTTTTTGTGCGTTTTGATGCCGTTTTTTGCACCTGCAAGGGAAGTGTATTCGATGCTGGTCAAAAGTCTTTCGCCGTTGCTTGCGCGCAATTCAAAATAGTAGGTGCCGTTCTCTTCGTTTTCCAGGATGACCCATTTTCCCGTATAGGCGGGCTTTTTTTCCTCGTCCTCGTCATCGGATTTTTTAAGGAGTTTTTCAGCTGCGTTACGCGAGGCAACTCTTTCCGGATATGCCGCAGAAAGATCCTGTTCCGTTTTTTCTGCAGATTCTTTCTGATCGGAGGTCGGTGCTGTGTCCTTTTCAGGAACTTCGGGTTTGTTGACCTTAGGTTGTTCGGTTTTTACGTCGTTTTGTTCGTCTGTGACGGCGCTTTGCTCCGTGGCCTTCGGCTCCTGTGTCGCGGGGGAGGGTTCTGCTTTTTGTTTTTCGTCCGATACCTGTTCTTGCTTCAGTGGTGTATTGGCTTCGGCGGGCTGGGGTGTGGAAACGGGCTGAGGTTGGGTGATAGCCGGCTCGTTTGTTTCCTCTGCTGCCGATGCTTTTTTTGCTTTGGATCTTCGTACTCCGACAATGATCGCCACAATGATGAGAATGACGATGATAGCGGCAAGTGCCACAGCTACCCAAAACATGATAGGGTTGTCTTTAAAATAATCGCTGATCTGTTGTATGATTTTGTCCATCCCTTTCACCTCTCTTTTGATATTTCTATGATAATGCAAATGGCGAAAAAAGTCAAGTGTCCTTGTGATTTTTAATTACGATTGACAAAAATTTTAAAATACGGTAGAATAAAATCAATTACAAGAAAGGTAAAATTGATGAATAAATTTTCAGTATTGATCGTTGGCGGCGGTGCGTCGGGAATGTTCTGTGCGCTCAGGCTTGCTGAGCTCGGGATAGGGGGCATAGCAATAGCAGAACGCAACGACAGGTTGGGCAGAAAACTGTCCGCAACGGGTAACGGGCAGGGCAACGTGACAAACGAAAAGATTTCTGCGGAGCATTACTTTTCTACCACGGGAAGTGCAGCGGGGGTGTTGCAAAAATTCGGGAAAAAGCAGCTTCTGCAGAGTCTGAGCAACCTTGGCGGATTGTTCTGTGCGGATGCAACAGGCCGTGTGTATCCTGCGTCGAGACAGGCGTCGTCTGTTACGGATATTTTACGCTTTGCGCTTGCCGAGCGGGGCGTTAGCTTGCTTGTCGCGACGAATGTTACAAATGTTGCTCGCTTGGGTAACGGGTTTTCTGTTGAAACGGGGCAGGGGAAGATCTTTGCGGATTGTGTCGTGCTTGCCTGTGGAGGCAAGTCATCGCCGCATTTCGGATCGGATGGATCGGGTTATGCGCTGGCAAGGAAATTCGGGCATTCCTGCACGCCTCTTTTTCCTTCGCTTGTCCAGCTGAAAACGGAGCAGACGTTTATCCGCGGACTGAAGGGAATCAGAATGGATTGTCACATTTCCGTACAGCGTGCCGGTGTGGGTGAAATATACTCCCGAAGAGGGGATGTTTTGTTTACGGATTATGGGGTCAGCGGGGACGCCGTATTTAGCGCGTCTGCGTTTACAAAGACAGGTGATACGTTGATAATCGACTTGTTGCCGTCGTTTATGCGTGACATAGTACTCTGTACTTTGCATGAAAAGACGATAAACTATCCAAAAATGCGTGCGGAAGATCTGCTGCGCTGTGTAATTAACAGCGCCGTGGGGCGTAATATTTTAAAGTATTGCGCGGTTTCTTTTGATATGCCTGCAAAAGAATTGTCCGAGAAAATCGTTCCGATCGTAAATGCTTTGAAGGGTTTTTCGCTTACTGTTACGGGTTCGGCAGGGTTTGAAAACGCGCAGGTAACAAAGGGTGGAATTGCCATGAACGAACTGGATGAAAACCTGATGAGCAAAAAACAGGAGGGACTGTATCTGATCGGCGAGCTTGTGGATATAGACGGCGAGTGTGGGGGATACAATTTGCAATGGGCGTTTTCCAGCGGAGCGGTAGCTGCGGAGGGAATCGCAAAGAGGTTGGGCTATGCAGTTTGAGATGACGTTGAAACCGGGAGAATCGGAAGAGACGATTTCCAGGATCGCGGCAAAGAAACTTCCCGGTTGTAAATATGTGCGCATCCTGAAAAAATCTCTGGATGCGAGAAATAAAGCCAATATCAAATGGCTGTATCTTATCCAGGCAGAAAAAACTGTTCCGCCTAAAACAGAAAGGCAGGTTCCGCAGGTACGCAAACAGCCCCGCCGCGTCGTGGTGGTCGGGAGCGGCCCCGCGGGACTTTTCTGTGCGTTGCGCCTGCTCCAAGGGGGCATCCGTCCCGTCGTTGTGGAGCGCGGCGGCCCTGTAGAGGAACGCGTTTTATCCTGTGAAAAATTTTTCAATGCAAAAATTTTGGACGAGGACTCTAACATTCAGTTCGGGGAAGGGGGCGCCGGTACTTTTTCGGACGGCAAGCTGAACACGCAGACCAAGGATCCGCGCAATCGTGAGGTTTTAGAAACTTTTGTGCGTTTCGGTGCGCCGGAGGAGGTCCTGTGGCTGAACAAGCCTCACGTCGGCAGCGACATTCTTCGCAAAGTGGTGGCTTCCATGCGCAGGCATATCCTGGAAAACGGCGGGGAGGTTTTGTTTCATACGCGGTTTGAGGGAGTGAAAATGTCAGGCGACACTTTGCAGGAGATTTGCCTGCACGATCTGAAGAGCGGGGAAGAATACACGCTTTCCGCCTCGGAAGTCGTTCTTGCCATCGGGCACAGCAGCCGTGATACGTTTGTTCGCTTGCGGGACGCAGGGTTTGCCATGCAGCCGCGTGAATTTGCCGTGGGTGTCCGAATTGAGCATTTGCAGGAAAAGATCGGTTTTGCGCAGTACTCTGCCGCGCATACATTGCTTCCTCCCGCAGATTATAAACTGATCAGCCATGCGACAGACAGAAACGCTTTTACTTTTTGTATGTGTCCGGGCGGGGTGGTCGTTCCCGCTGCAAGTGTGACCGGCGGTGTTGTGACAAACGGAATGAGCAATTATGCAAGGGACGAAAAGAATGCGAACAGCGCACTGCTGGTGCAGATAAGGCTTTCCGATTTTGACAGTTCCGACGTGTTGGGCGGCGTGGAATTTCAAAGAAAGATCGAGCGGGCTGCGTACGCGCTGGGCGGAAACAGTTATGCGGCGCCAGTGCAGAGAGCGGAAGATTTTCTGGCTGGCAGGGCGTCTG
>CASFBD010000131.1:0-993 GCA_949292885.1 uncultured Bacillota bacterium | reverse complement strand
TTTTCCCTGCGTATGTATCGGATTCGCTCAAGGCGGCAATAATGGATATGGACAGGAGGCTAAAGGGTTTTGCGCATCCGGATGCCGCACTGACGGGCGCGGAAACGCGTTTTTCCTCTCCCGTGCGTATCTTGCGGGGAGAGAACGGAGAGAGTGTGAATTTTGCAGGCGTCTATCCCTGCGGGGAAGGCTGCGGATATTCGGGCGGGATAACAAGTTCTGCGGCGGACGGGATCCGCACGGCAGAACTGATCTGTGAAAAATATATTTAAAACTTTTATGATTGCTTCATTTTTCTTTCATATTTTCAACATATTTGTGCGATATAATAAAGGCACAAACTGAAACAGGCCTACACAAAACTTTTTTCATATTCTCTCACTATAACAGACCGGACCGCTTTGCGATCCGGTCTGTTATGTTCTGTAAAAAAGCAGCGGACAAGTTTTGTCCGCCGCTTTATTGTATAACGAAAACCACGCGATAGTCGCGTGGTTGAAAAGAGGTTTACCGATGAGTCTTGAAAAAAAGACTCCGATTGTGTAGAATAAGAGCTGACCTGCCAGTCAGAAAAAGGAAACACAATCGGAGGATATTAAAATGAAAGACTCATCTAATATCATAAACAGTTTAGCACATACAAAATGGAATTGCAAGTATCATATCGTATTTGCGCCGAAATATCGAAGAAAAGTGTTTTATGATGAACACAGGCTGGAAGTACGAGAGATATTAAGAAAACTTTGTGAATGGAAAGGCGTGGAGATTATAGAGGGAGAAGTGTGTCCGGATCATGTGCATATTCTTGTATCGATCCCGCCCAAAATGAGCGTTTCGGTATTCATGGGATATTTGAAAGGGAAGAGCGCGACGATCATATTTCAAAAATGGGGGAATATGAAATTCGCATACCGAAACCGCGAATTTTGGTGCAAGGGATATTATGTGGATACGGTAGGGAAGAATGCGAAAGCGATACAAGAATATGTAGCA
>CASFBD010000130.1 GCA_949292885.1 uncultured Bacillota bacterium | reverse complement strand
TTTCCCGCGGCAGACTTCGCCGCACTTTATCTCTTGATTTTGGCAAGCATTTCAGGCGTGATGTAGACGGGACGGCTTTTCATGCCCCCGAAATCCCCCACGAATCTGTTTTTTTCCATCCACTCGATGATGTGCCCCGCCTTTGCATATCCCATACAGAATTTTCTCTGCAATACGGAAATGGAGATCTCCTGCTGCTGCGCCACGTATTCCAGCACCTTCCAGTGATCCTCGTCCGGGACGACGACCTTTGCCAGCTCCTCATCCGTCAGCGGCTGTACGGGTTCCCTCCGCGGCAGTGTGCCCCGACGCGACACGGGCGCGGGAGGCTCTTCCCGGAACACTCCTTTCCACGTCCGATCCTCCCCTTCCGTCTCCACCGTCAGCTTCCCGACTCCGCGCGGAAGAACGATCTTAATCTGTAATCCGTCGGAAATCCTCTCTTCCCCGCAGTGCGGACAATAGCGTTCCCCTTCCCGAAGAATGCCCCCGCATTTTTCGCAAAACAAAATATCCATTCTCTTTCTCCTTTTTCTGAATTCCGAGCGCGCCGCACAGCGCCGCGTTTTTCCACAATGTGCAATACATTGTATGTCGCTACTCAGTATTATAACAGATTTTTCCCGTTCTGGCGAGTGTTTTTCAAAAATTTTTCAATCACAGTCAAAGCGGAGGCTGGACAGACAAAACTGCCGCAAAAATGCCCGTACGTACAGGCAATTTTGAGGCAGCCTATAAGACTTGTGCGCCCGAAAATTTTCGGGCGCACTTTTTTATTTCAAATTTTCGTAAAATTTCTTGCCCGCGAAAAATGCCTTTTCGTTGGTTTCGCACACGCGGGGTTTTGCCACAAACTGTTCATGCAGGCAGTTGATAATGCTCTTTTCACGAACCACTCCCGTGGCGCCGACCAGCACGCCGAGCGCCGCCATGTTTGCCGAACGTCTGTCCCCCGCCTCGATGGCGAGGTCGCCCATGGGAACGTCATACACGGTAACGTCCTCCCTGCCGGCATACGAATCGGAAATGGAGCCGTTGACGATGATGATGCCGCCGCTCCTCACGCGGGGCGCAAACTTATGGAAACTGGGCGCGTTGAGCGCGATCAGCACATCCGGTGTGTTGCACAGCGGGGAGGCGATCTCCTCCTCCGAAATGATGACCGAACAGTTTGCCGTGCCGCCTCGCATTTCCGGGCCGTAAGCGGGAAGATAGGAGACCTCCTTGCCCTCATGCAGACCGCTTTCCGCAAGGAACCTGCCCGCGCTGAGCACACCCTGCCCGCCCTGTCCTGCCAATAAGATGCGAACCATATTATTCCTCCCCCCCTTCCGCCGATTTATCACGATAAACGCCCAAAGGGAAAGTTTTTGTACATTCCTCTCCCATAAAACGGAGCGCTTCCACCGGCTGCATATGCCAGTTGGTGGGACAGGAGACCAGCACCTCCACAAAGGTATAGCCGCGCCCTTCCGACTGGAACCGGAGCGCCTTTTTGATGGCTTTTTTTGCGGCGAAAACGTGCTTTACATCGTGCGTGGACACGCGCTCGATGTAATAAGGCGCGTCCAGCGTGGCAAGCAGTTCGCACACGCGGATGGGATACCCGTTGACGGCGGGATCGCGCCCGTTCTGACAGGTGGTCGCCTTCTGTCCGATAAGGGTGGTGGGCGCCATTTGTCCGCCCGTCATGCCGTAAATGCTGTTGTTGATGAAGATGATAGTGATATTTTCACCGCGCGCCGCCGCGTGCACCGTTTCCGCCATGCCGATGGAAGCGAGGTCGCCGTCGCCCTGGTAGACAAAGACCGTCCTGTCGGGCAGGCAGCGCTTGATGCCCGTTGCCACGGCGGGCGCCCTGCCGTGCGCCGCTTCCTGCATATCGCAGTTGAAATAGTCGTACGCGAACACCGCGCAGCCGACGGGCGCAATGCCGATGCACTTTTCCTGTAACCCAAGCTCTTCTATACTCTCCGCGACAAGGCGGTGCACGATGCCGTGCGTACAGCCGGGGCAGTAGTGCATATGCGCGTCGGTGAGCATTTTCGTCTTTTCAAATACTTTCATTTTTCTTCCTCCGCCTGTTGAAGGAATTTCTTTGCCGCTTCCACGATCTCCCCCTCTTCGGGAACGTTGCCGCCTGTCCTGCCGTAAAAATACACGGGTTTCTTCCCGTTTACGGCGAGGCGCACGTCCTCCACCATCTGACCGAGGGAAAGTTCCACCGACAAAAACGCCTTGGTGCAGCCGCGTGCGGCGCACGCCGCAAACGCGTCGTCGGGGAAGGGATACAGGGTGAGGGGGCGGATACAGCCCGCCTTGATGCCCTGGCGGCGCAGTTCGTTGACCGCGCTCTTTACGATGCGCGCCACCGTACCGTAAGCGGTGAGAACGATCTCCGCATCTTCGGTAAGATAGGATACGCTTCTGCGCTCGTTGGCATAAATTTCGTCATACGTCCTCTGTAATTCGTTGACATGAGGTTCCAGCTCTTCGGGTTTGATGATCAGCGAATTGAGCACCCGACGCTCCTTTCCGTAATGGCCGCTGGTCGCCCATTTTTTTTCGGGAATGTCCGAAAGCGGGCGCAGCGGAGGCAGTTCCACGGGTTCCATCAGCTGGCCGATCATGCCGTCCGCAAGGATCATACAGGGCACGCGGTACTTATCCGCAAGATCGAATGCTGCATAAGTGAAGTCGCACGCTTCCTGCACGGAAGAGGGTGCAAGTACGATGAGGTGATAGTCGCCGTGGCCGCCGCCCTTTGTCGCCTGGAAATAATCGCCCTGCGCGGGCAGGATGCCGCCCAGGCCGGGGCCTGCGCGCATGATGTTGACAACGACGCAGGGAATGCGTGCGCACGCGATGTATGAGATCCCCTCCTGTTTCAGGCTGACGCCGGGGCTGGACGAGCTGGTCATGGCGCGGATGCCCGCGCCCGCCGCGCCGTACACCATATTGATAGCGGCAACTTCCGATTCCGCCTGTACAAAAGTGCCGCCCAGCTGAGGCATTTTGACGGACATATATTCGGGGACTTCGTTCTGCGGAGTAATGGGATAGCCGAAAAAGGCGCGGCAGCCGTTGCGGATGGCGCCTTCGCAGATGGCTTCGGTTCCGTGTAAAAGGATCTTGGACATATTCAAACTCCTCTCTCTAAGGTCGTGTCATCTTTCCACTTCTATGGCGCAATCGGGACACATGACGGCACAGAACGTGCAGCCGATGCAGTTTTGCGGATTGACCGCTTCCGCCACAAAATATCCGTTTGCATTCATACGGTGTTCGCTGAGGGAGATCACCTTTTTCGGACAGGCGTCCGCGCACAGTCCGCAGCCCTTGCAGATTTTTTCGTCGATGGTGATTTTTGCCATACTGCTCTCCTCTTAAAAATACAGATTCTTGATATTGCCGTCACTGAAAATATAATCCACGCCGCAATTTCCGTACAGAGCCGCCAGGCCTTTGTCGTTGACGGTATGCACCGCGATCTTCATATTCTCCGCAAACGTCCAGGCAAACGGGCAGGTTATCCATTGACGTTTGCTCAGCACAATGGTCGTGACACGTCCGTCCTCCCCAAAACGCTCCAGGATCTGCGAGTAACGATAATTTGCCTTGTAGTTGGTAAACCACAGTTCTTCAAAAGGATATGCCTTCAGCACAGAGTAATCGCGTTCGCTGTAAAACTGCACGATGAATCGCCCGAAAAAATCGATCCCTTCGCTTTCCGCGCACCGACGCAATTCCCGCAGTACGGGAAAAATGCTCTCTTCCTTGGTGTCCACTATGACGGAAAAGCCCATCCTGTTCATGACAGACATCAGTTCCTTCGCGGTCATCGGCGAAACTCCGCCCGGCAGGGATATGTTACAAAACTGCGCAAGCGTCGGTCGATCCTGCATGGAATAGCCGCCGAATTCAAATTCGTGCGCACAGACAAGTTCACCGTCCGCCGTAAACGCAAAGTCCAGCTCGATAAGGTCGTATCCGTTATAAACGTATTCCTGCGTCAGTTCGCTGCTGTTCAGGTATCCCCCGCCTCCGGCATGAATGACCGCTTCGTATGGCCTTGCATTCAAAGGAAAAAGGATAAAGGCATTGATCAGCGCAAAAAACAATGAGATCAGAAATGCAAGAAAGCAAAAAAACGCCGCCGTTTTTCCGCGCAGAAAAGCCTGAACGACACCGCCAGCAAAACCGTTTCAGCCGGCAACGCCGCGACAATAAACCGGAAATCCGCCAGGATCTTGAAAATTTCCGCAAAACAAGCCAGCACCGCCGCAATGCAAAATAAAATAAGCCAACCTTTTCGGGAAAGCAGACTCTTGACGGTTCCCTCCTGTTTTCCTAAAACTCCCGCAGTAAACACAATAACAAATCCCGTTCTTTCTCTTTTTCACAAAAAAATGATTGTTGTTATTATAACACATTTTTTCCGAAAAATCAATACTCTTTTGCATTCTGTGTATTTTTATACATGGATGATCTTTCCTTTTGGGAAAAAACTGCCTTTTTATGCAAAAAATGATTGCAAAAACAAACAAAAACGTGTATGATGATTGCAGATTTACCTGTCGGAGGGATCGGCGTTTGGGCCTGAAACAGAAAATCAAAAAATCCAAATTCACCCTCAGCTTTGTCGGATTTACGGGATACGCCCTGTATACCGCTTACGCGGTGTACTACTACCTTTCGGCAGGGCGGGCACTGGGCATTGTGCTGCTCTGTCTTATTGCCGTGGCGTTTTCCCTGTCCGTGGCGCTCGTCTTCATCAGCTACCGCGTCAATCTGATGGACAAGCCCCGCCCCGCACTGCTGCGGTTCATGAAGACCGCAAAATACGCGATACAGCTGTTGTGTTCGCTTACGTCGCTGGGCATGATCATTACCGCGGTGCAATCCTTCAACGCGCTGTCGCTGATCATGGCGCTCATCTCTATTCCCTTCCTGCTCTGGAGCATTGCCGTCAACCTGGTTGCGGAATTTGTAGAGCGGAAACTGAAAAAGGGATTCGGGAAACGCGTGTACGTGCGCGTGCCGCCCAAGGACGAAGAGGGCAACCCCGTCGATGTGGAAGATGCCATTGCGCGCGTGGACGGCGCGCGTAAACTGCGCCAGCAGCGGGAACGCGAAGAACGCCGCAAAAACAGATATTCATAAAAAAGCCGCACGCGTGCGGCTTTTTTCCGAAAAACGGGCAAACGACTTTTTTGCAAAAAGTATTGACAAAACACGCGTTTGCCTATACAATAAAATCAGCCGTATGCGGCAAAACAAGGAGGTAACTAATACTATGTTTAAAGGATTGGAAAAAGTTTTTGACATCATCGGCGAGATCCTCGCCGTGGTTCTGGTGATCGTATTTGCCCTGTTGATCCTGGATGCGAACTTCAATTTCCTGCCCGACACCGTTCTCAACATCTTCACCGTCATCAAAGAATACGGCGCATTGGTGCTGATCGCCGTGGTGGGCTGCGAAGCGATGAGCAAGCGGAATTTTCTCTTCCAGATCATTTTCCTGGCACTTGTCGCGCTCATCGTCATCTTCCTGTTCTTCCCGGGTACATACGAAAATCTTATTCATGTGATCAAATAATTCCTGCGCAAAAGCGCCCTTTCCCGTTGCGGGAAAGGGCGCTTTTTTTAATTGTTGATCACCGTCTTGCGGTATTTGGCGGGCGTAACGCCCACGACGCGGGCATCCTGCCGGGCGAGTTCCAGCAGCGTCTCG
>CASFBD010000129.1 GCA_949292885.1 uncultured Bacillota bacterium | reverse complement strand
GATCAGTTTGATGAGCGCACTGTCGATCCCCGTCTTTTCCCCGATCTGTCTGAAAATATCAAACGTCCCGGAAAGCAGATCAATAGAAAAGAGAAGGATAACAACGCTGCCCGCAACAGTAACAGCAAAGGAAAGTTCCGGCTTTGTGCTGCGCAGGAGGATCGCAGCCACCGCCGTCACCAACCCGACGCCGAGGATGCGAACGAGTTCCACAGTCAAAAGAGATTGAACAGGCCGCGCACGGAATCGAAAAGATCGACGACCATATCCAGCACCACGGTAAGCACAATGACCAATCCGGCAAGACTGACAATGGTGGCAATGTCCTCCCTGTCCGACTTTTTCAGGATCTGACAAATGATTGTGACGATGATACCCACCGCCGCAATTTTAAAAATGACGTCGATTTCCATGCCGCCTCCTATACGATCAGAACGACGAGGATCAGCCCCGCCAGAAATCCGAGTTTGAGATACAGCGCAAAGTATTTTTTATACACTTCCTCCGCGCTCTTTTTCTTTTCTGTAAGCTCGGCGCGAGCGGCGGAAAGGAATGTGCGCTGGGATGCCGCATCGCTTCTTCCGATCATGCCGAAATAATCGGCAAGATACTTCTGCTCATCCTCTGTAAGATAAGAAAAATGACAGTTGTTGAGGGTAAAATCCCCCTTCTTTTGTCTGAGCATGGCGTCAAAATCGCCTGTAAAGGAGTATTTTTCCAAAAATGCAGGGAGCGGGATACGAGTATAACTCACCTCATTGACCAGGCGTTCGTTGAACAGACTTAAATTGTAATAGAACTGCATCCGACTGCGATATTTCCTTGTCAGCAGAAAGGAAAACGCCACACACAGAGCCACCACTGCCGCACAAAGCAATAATTTCAACACGGAAACACCGCCCTCATTTCCCTGTCATATATGGCGGCGATCTCCCCCACGCCATCCGCACGCAGAAAAACATAGTAAGAAAACAGCTTGTCTTTCCATGTGCGGGACAACACAGGCGAACTCTTTAACCCTTCCGCATCCTTGCAGTGTGCGGAAGCGAGAACTTCCACACCGCTCCTGATGCACGCACCAACGGCAGAGATTTCCTCGTCAAAGACAAGTTCGTCCGTGACGATCAGATCGGGGCGCATGGCGCGCACCGCAGCCGTAAAAGCGTCCGATTTTTTGGAGTAGCGGATCACATCCGAAAACGCACCCGTATCCAGCGAAAAATCGCGGTATGACGCGCTGAGTTCGTTCCGCTCGTCGTTGATGAGGACGTTGAGGAGATTATTTTGCGAGATCAGCCGCGTGAGATCGCGCAGAATAGTCGTTTTTCCCCTCCCGGGAGGAGAAAGAAGCAGGGCGCTCCTGACACCGTCTGCAAAACAAAAATCGTAAATCTTCTGTCCGCAGCCTTTTACTTCATGCGGAACGCGGATGTTCAGGGAAGTGACTTCCTTTACCGTAAAACTTTCCCCGTCCTCGTACACGAAGATTCCGGCAAGCCCGATGCGCTCGCCGCCTGCCCCGGTCAGAAACCCCTGCCGCAGTTGCTCCGTCACGGAATACAGTGAATATTCGCAGGCGCGGTAAATAATGGTTTCGATGTCCGCATAGCAACTGACCAGCGCGCTTTCGCAATGCGGCGTAGTGCCGAGCTTTCCTAAAAAAGTATACTTTCCGCCATAGTTTACTACGACGGGTTTGTTGGCACGCACGCGCAGTTCATAGACATAATTCAGATTGACGTTTGCAAGCGCACTGCGAAGGTTGTCCGTCAAAAATTCAAGCATACCGCACTCCTCCCTTTTGGCATGGTTATCTATATTCCCGCTCCGCCGCCGTTATGCCAAAAAAAGAAACACGATATTGTCCCGTGTCCTTTTTACAAAAAAACGGGAGCCTTTCGGCTCCCGCAAACATCATTCAATTTTAATAAGTTCATCATCAGAGAGATCCTGCAGAAAATCGGGAAGATCGGGATCTGCCTTCTTCTCTTCTTTATCTCCTTTTTGCGCCGCATCCTGTTCGGATGTCTGCGCATCCGCAGCCGCTGTTTCCCCCTCTGTGTCCACATACACATTGTTTGCGTACAGGTAAGAATCGGGCTGATCTTCGTGCAGTTTTGCAATCTTTTCCATTAACGTATCGTAGTCGGGAAGATCGTCGATGCTGGTAAGATTGAACCTCTTTAAAAAATTATCTGTTGTTGCATACAGGATAGGCCGTCCCACCGCATCTTTGCGCCCCACCGGCTCGATCATTTTCAAATCGAGGAGAGTGTGAATGGCATAGTCACAGTTGAGCCCGCGCAACGCTTCCAGCTCGCCCTTCGTGATTGGCTGTTTGTATGCAATGATGGCGGAACATTCCAGGATCGTCCTTGTAAATTCCCTCTCCTTGATCGGGTTAAGAACAGAAGACACATAGTCCTTGTACTCTGGATTACTGGAAAGCTGCAGCTTTTTGTTAAAGATAAGAAGGCGCAGCCCGCCCCGCTCCGAATAGCGTTCCTGCAATTTTTTTGCCGCATCACGAATTTCTTTTTCCCCTACGCCCAGTTTTTCGGCAATTATGTCTATGGGCACGGGATTCCCCGATACAAACAATATACTTTCCAGTATATTAGTCAAGTTCTCCAAAATCTCCAATGCTCTCCTCCTCCGTGTGGTCGGGATTGTATTTTATAATGATCTTTCCGAATGTGGATTCCTGTTCCACCTTTACATACTGATGTTTGAGAAGTTCCAAAAGCGCCTGAAAGGTTGTGATGATTTGATTTTTTCCGGCATGAGCGGGAAAAAGCTCGTCAAACCCCACTTCACCGCGCTCACTGACCGTTTCAACGATATATGCCGCACGGTCGGGAATAGTATAGACGTCCTTAGGGATCTCTCTCTGAACCCCTTCGTCGCGCAGGCGCGCTTCCTGGCGGAGCATCAGATCTGTAAACGCTTTCAAAAGCCCTTCAAGGTTGAAATCCTTGTAAACAATCTTCGCTTCACCAACGTTCTTGTCCGGCTCTTTATAATAATAGCCAATCGTTTCCAGCTCTTTGAGTTTGGCGCTCTCCTCTTTGAGCATCTTATACTCTTCCAACGCACGAATGAGCGTACTTTCCGGATCTTCCTCTTCCGATTCCGGCTCCACCAAGGCGGGAACAAGGCTGCGCGCCTTGATTTCCAATATGGTAGACGCAATGGCGAGGTATTCGCTCGCCTTGTCGATGTCTATGTACGGCAGTCCCTTCATGTATTCGAGAAACTGCTCCGTTACCTTGGAAACAAAAATGTCCTTGATCTCGATTTTCTCCTGTTTGATGAGATACAAAAGCAAATCGAGCGGGCCCTCAAAGTTTTCCAGAACGGTCGTATAATCGACGACAGACTCAAAATTTTCCGCGGGATCTTTTGCCATTTAAAATACCAGCCCCCAAAGCAAATAAATCGGCTGTGCGATAAAATTCGTCACATATGTCATGATATAGCCGAGAATGTCGATATAACCGAAAATCTGCGCCGCCAGCCAAAATACTTCGTAGCGGGAAAGAATATTGACCAGGAAATGAATCCCGATCATAACGAGCAGAATGATATATCCGTACTGCTGAAAAAAACGGAACACCTTTCCCCTGCGGCGGTTGGTCGCCTCCACAACGCGCCAGCCGTCCAAAGGAGGCAGCGGGATGAGGTTGAACACACAAAATGCAAGCGAATAAGTAACCAGACAGGACGTAAATCCGTACAAAAACGCGTCCAGCAGAAAAAACGGCGTGGAAACATACATAACCACGAGAAGAAACAGCGGATAAAACAAAAACGCGGAGAGATAATTCATCACCACGCCTGCAACGGCGGTAAACGCAAGGCCTCTCCTGTAATGATTAAAATTATTCGGGTTGATGGGGACCGGCTTTGCCCAGCCGAACCCGGCAAAAGCAAACAAAACAAGCCCGAGCAGGTCGAAATGCCGCATGGGATTCAAGGAGAGCCTGCCTGCAAACTTAGGTGTGGGATCCCCGCATTTATAAGCGACAAAGGCATGAGAAAATTCGTGCAGGGTAAGCACGAATGCCACCGCGCAGAAACTTGCCAACAAGGCAATAATATCGTAAACGAAGTCCATAGAAAAATTATACAACATTTGTAAAAAAAAAGCAAGACAATACGTGCAAGCCTTTTTATATTTTGTCGTGCGCCCGTCCGCGAATTTCAATGAAAAAAGTCGGGGAAGTTTCCCCGGCTTTTTTATTTGAGACGTTCGGGAATCACATCATTGCGGATGAGATCCTCGTAATTCTGCGGTTTGACAATATACTCTGCTTTCCCCTCCCTGACCAGAACGACGGGAGGAATAAAGTTGCGGTTGTAATTGCTTGCCATGGAATAGTTGTACGCACCTGTGGACAGCACAGCGAGAATATCCCCGCTCTCCGCCTTGGGCAAACTGACGTTGGCGCAGACAATATCGCCGCTTTCGCAGCATTTTCCCGCCACAGATACCACCTCGGTCGGAGTTTCCGCAGCACGGTTTGCAAGCAGTGCCGTATATTTCGCCTGATACAGGGCATAACGCGGATTGTCGAACATCCCCCCGTCCACGGCAACATATTTTTTTACGCCGGGGATCTCTTTGATCGCTCCCACGGTGTACAGCGTAACACCAGCCTCTCCGACAATAGAGCGACCCGGTTCCACCACAAGGAAAGGATTGCGCACCCCATATTCTGCCGACTTTGCCTTAAGTTCGCGAATGATGGCTTTCAGATATTCCGCATAATCTTCGCCGGTGAACTTTGCGTCCTCGTCCGTGTACCAGATCCCGTACCCTCCGCCAAGATTGAGTACTTCCGTTTCAAAGGCATATTTTTTCCCGATCTCTGCAATAAAAGCCATCATTTTGTCAACGGCAAGCAGGAAAGACTGCTTTTCAAAGATCTGCGATCCGATATGGCAATGATACCCGGCAAGATGGATATGTTTCTTTTTCAGAGCATATTCCGTAATTTTTTCCGCCGTACCGTCTGCAACGGAAAAGCCGAATTTGCTGTCTGTCTTTGCCGTTTGGATAAAGCGGTGCGTATGCGCCTCCACTCCCGGATTGACGCGCAAAAGGATATTCTGCACCATGTCGCGGCGGGCACAGAGTTCATCAAGCAAGTCCAGTTCGGAATAGGCGTCCACAACGATCGTTCCGACTTTATGGTCGAGCGCAAGTTCCAGTTCGTACGGCAGCTTGTTGTTTCCGTGCAGATAAATCTTTTCCGCAGGGAAACCCGCCTTGAACGCCGTATACAATTCCCCGGCGGAAACGGCATCCACTCCGATCTTCTCCGAATCCGCAATCTTATAGATAGCCAGACAGGAAAAAGCCTTGGACGCGTACAGAACAAGACCGTTCCCGTTATACTCTTCTTCGATCGCATTGCGGTAGACGGAACACATATCCCTGATGTACTGTTCGTCCATAACATACAGCGGCGTCCCGAAACTTTTCGCAAGAGCAACGGCATCTGCGCCGCCGATTTCAAGATGTCCCGTTTCATTCACTCTCAATGTTTTTCTCGTATTCATAGATCTGATTACCTCACTTTTGTATTGTAACAAAAAAAGCAAAAAAACGCAAGGCTTTGGAGCGGCAAGGCACAAATTGCAGTAAATATCCCCCACTAAAGTGGGGGCTTTGGAAAGCCCTAAAGGGCAAGGTTACTGGCGCGGCGCTCAAGCGCCGTACAAAACTCGCCTACCGCA
>CASFBD010000128.1 GCA_949292885.1 uncultured Bacillota bacterium | reverse complement strand
AGCGTATATCCGACGGCACAGAACAGGACTCCGGAGATCCCGTGCAGCACTTGGTCGAAAAAAGGAATGAAAGTGTAAAAGTCGTAACAGCTGCCGAGAACGCCGCCCGCCGCCAAGACAAATAAAAGCAGGTGAAACAGGACGGGAAAGCGAATGCGAAACAGCCATTCGGCAAGCAGTGCTGCGGGAAGAATGAGGATATAGCCGAAAGACAGTGCGGAATCGCGCGCATCGCCGTGCGCGGCAAACCATATGCCGGAAAAGATCTGAAAGGCGGCATATGCCGCAAAGACCACGCAGGAGGGAATGTCTTCCCGAAGCCGTTTTTTTGTGCAACTGAAAAAATTATTTGTCATGGGTACCTCATAGATATATATGCGGTAAAAGTACGATGTATGTATTGTACGAAATAACAGAACAAATGTCAAGCCGCACAAGTATTTTTACAGGAACAAAAAAGCGGCCTCCCAAAGAGGAGACCGCTCTTAAAAATTCTTACTTGAATAACTTTGCGAGTGTGCCTTTGAAGAAGCAGACCGCTGCGCCGACGATGCAGAGGATACCGCCGACAATGGCGCCTACACCCAGGCTTTTGGTTTCGTCGATGGCTTTGTACAGTTCATCGAGGAACGCGTTGACAATAGAACCCAGAATGTTGGAATCGTCAAGTTTTACGTTGCCCATGCCGCTGTAAGCCACGATGGAGAAGAGCAGGACTGCGCCCGCTACAAAGCAAGCCGTGGAAATAATTTTGGAAAGAAAACCGTTTTTGGTGATCAGCGCGATCACGCCGCCGGCAAGGGGAAGGAAAAACGCAAGCAGTGCCACAAAGTTAAAATTGAGAATGGTCACTTCTTGCCCCATGTAGGTTTCCTTATACCCGAAAGCGAGCTGCGCACCGGTATAACCGTCCGTAGTCGTATTGCCTGCGGTAAAGGTGATGGCAGGCAAAAACATCATGCAGAATGCCGCAATACCGAATATCAGGGCGATGGCGCCGGGGATATAGTATTTCAGCTTGGATTTTTTGGACATAGATCCCTCCTTACGTTTTGTTACCGTTATTTTATCACACAATCATCAAAAAATCAACAGTTCGTCTGGAATTTATACAAGTTCGACTGATTACCAAAATGTGTTGAATTTCTGTAGAATGCCGGTCAGAGGAGAAAAATGGATCAGAAAACGTTATTCAAAGCGGCGGAAGAAATGATCGGGTCGCGCATTGATTATCCCTTCGACGAGGATTGGGAAACGGCTGTGTTCCGTCACGGCGCGGGAAAATGGTTCGGCATTTGCCTGTACGTTCCTCTGAAATACTTCGGGGAAGGCGATGGCAGGGAATACTGCCTGAATATCAAATGCCCGCCGGATCTTGCGGTTATTCTCTGCGGGAACTACCGCGGGATCCTGCCCGCCTATCACATGAACAAGACGCATTGGATTACCGTGCGCCTCGGTTCGGACGTCCCCGACGAAGAGATAATCAACCTTTTGCAGCTGAGTTACGACCTTACCCTGCCGCATGCGGGAAAGGGGAAATAAAACATACATACGGGAGGATCAGAAATGCAAAAACCGTATATACCGCTGTATTGCCAGTTCAGGGCGAACGGCAGGGAGGACATTCGCCGTACTATCGAAGCTTGTATGGAAAAGTGTCACCGCTATAACCTTCTGTCCCCTCTGCAAAGGGAGGAGCGGGACGCTCTTTTGCGCGAGATCGCCGGGAAAGTGGGTAAAGACGTGACTGTTACGCCGCCTTTTTGGTGCGATTACGGATACAATCTTACGTTCGGAGATTCGTTTTATTCCAACCACAATCTCGTCATCGGGGATGGCGCGCCTGTAACGTTCGGAAGCCATGTCTTTGTTGCGCCCAACTGTTCTTTTGCAACGGCAGAGCATTCCATCGATCCCGAATTGCGCCGGGAGGGCTACGAGATCGCAAAGCCTATCGTGGTGGAGGACAACGTCTGGATCGGGACGGGAACGACGGTGCTTGCGGGGGTGCGTATCGGGAAGAATTCCGTCATCGGGGCAGGCAGCGTTGTCACGCGGGACATTCCCGCAAACGTGGTGGCGTACGGAGTCCCGTGCCGGGTGATCCGTCCGATCACGGAAAAGGACAGGGATGCTTATCCCATATTCGGTGAATAAAAAAACGCCCTCGCCGCATTGCGGCGAGGGCGCTGTATTTTTATACGTTGAATCGGAACAGAACGACATCGCCGTCCTTGATGACATAGTCTTTTCCTTCCGAGCGCACCTTTCCCTTTTCTTTGGCTGCGTTGTAATTGCCGCATTCGAGGAGCGTCTGCCAGTCCACAACTTCCGCGCGGATAAATCCCTTTTCAAAATCCGTATGGATCTTACCCGCGGCCTGCGGTGCCTTGGTACCTTTGGTAATCGTCCAGGCGCGCGTTTCTTTTTCGCCTGCGGTGAGGTAACTGATCAGCCCCAGGAGCGCATACGATTTTTTGATCAGGCGGGAAAGCCCGCTTTCAGTCAGTCCCAGTTCTTCCAGGAACATCTGAGCTTCGTCGGCGGGGAGCTGGGAAAGCTCTTCTTCCGTCTTTGCACAGATGACGAGGACTTCACTGCCTTCTTTGGCGGCAAACTCTTCCACTTTTTTTACAAAGGGGAGTTCCGCGTCCGCCTTGCCCATGTCCTTTTCGGAAATGTTGGCGGCGTAAATGACGGGTTTGGAGGTGAGCAGGAAAAGATTCTGCATAAATTCCTGTTCTTCTTCGCTCAGCTTCATTGTGCGCGCGCACTGTTCCTTGGAAAGGTGTTCGTACACTTTCTGTAAAAATTCCGCTTCGGCGAGGAATTTTTTATCTCCGCCTTTGGCGGAGTTTTTGGCACGGTCGAGTCGGCGCTGGACTTGTTCCATGTCCGAAAGAATAAGTTCGAGGTTGATGGTTTCAATGTCGCGCACGGGGTCGATGGAGTTTTCCACGTGCGTAATGTTTTCGTCTTCAAAACAGCGCACGACGTGGACGATGGCGTCTACTTCGCGGATATGGGAGAGGAATTTGTTTCCAAGACCTTCGCCGTGGGACGCTCCCTTTACCAGGCCCGCGATGTCCACAAATTCGATGACGGCAGGGGTGATCTTCTTGCTGTCGTACAGAGCGGCAAGTTTGTCCAGCCGTTCGTCGGGAACGGCCACCACGCCCACGTTGGGTTCAATGGTGCAGAAGGGGTAGTTGGCGGCTTCTGCGCCCGCGTGCGTGATCGCATTGAAAAGAGTGGATTTGCCCACGTTCGGCAATCCTACTACGCCTAATTTCATGGTAATACCTCAAAGTGTTTTGCGCGCGCAGAGGGCGCGCCCGTTCGTTCACAAATCATTATAATACAAAATGCAAAATATTCAAAATAAAAGGCGGGGCAAAAGGCGAAAAAGTTGTCAAAAAGCGGAATTTGTGTTAAACTTGTAGGGAATGAACAAGTAAAGAGGTCGTTATGGATTTTAAAGCACACATTGCCGCGCGCGTGAAGGCGGGCGAACTCACACAGAAAGAGATCTATGATCTGATCGCGCTCCCTCCCAATACGGAGATGGGAGATTTCGCTCTGCCCTGTTTCCGTCTGGCAAAAGCCATGCGCAAGGCGCCCGCGCTCATCGCGCAGGAAATTGCCGAAAGCTATCCCAAGGACGAGATCGTTTCCGAAGTGGGGGCGCTCAACGGCTATGTCAATTTCAAGATAGACCGCGCCTTCTGGGCAAAACAGACACTGGAGCGTATTTTTTCCGAGCGCGAAGGATACGGCTCTTCGGACGAAGGAAAGGGCAAGACGGTCTGCATCGACTATTCTTCCGTCAATATCGCAAAGCCCTTCCACATCGGGCATCTTTCCACCACGGTGCTGGGCAGTGCGCTGTATAAACTTCATAAATTTTTGGGATATACCCCCGTGGGCATCAACCACCTCGGCGATTACGGCACGCAGTTCGGAAAACTCATCTCCGCCTACAAGCGCTGGGGCAAAAAAGAGGATATCGAACAGGGGGGCTTGCGTGCGCTCAACGCGCTGTATGTCCGTTTCCACGAGGAAGCGGAAAAAGATCCTTCCCTCAACGACGAGGCGCGCACCTTCTTCAAAAAGATCGAGGACAAGGACGAGGAGAGCGTGGCGCTCTTCAACTGGTTCAAGGAGCTTACCCTCAAAGACGTGGGCAGGATCTACGAACTTCTGGACGTGCATTTCGACAGCTGGGCAGGCGAAAGTTTTTACAACGACAAAATGCAGCCCGTGGTGGACGAACTGCGTGAAAAGGGACTTCTCAAAGAGAGCGAGGGGGCGCAGATCGTCGATTTGGAAGCATACGGAATGCCTCCTTGCATCATTCTTCGTTCGGACGGCGCATCTCTGTATGCCACGCGCGACATAGCCGCGGCGCTGTACCGCAAAAAGACGTACGATTTTTACAAGTGCCTGTACGTCGTCGCATACCAGCAGAACCTGCATTTCAAGCAGTTTTTCAAGGTGATCGAACTCATGGGCAAAGAGTGGGCAAAAGATCTTGTTCATGTTGCCTACGGCATGGTGTCGCTGGAAGACGGTTCCATGTCCACGCGTAAGGGAAAGGTCGTATATTTGGAGGACGTTATCCAAAAATGCGTACAAAAGGCGCAGGACATCATTGCCGAAAAGAACCCTGCCCTCGAAAATAAAGAGGCAATTGCAAAGACGGTAGGCGTGGGGGCGGTCATCTTCGGGGCGCTGTATAACAACAAGATCAAAGACATCACTTTCTCGTACGATAAAGTGTTGAACTTTGAAGGAGAAACTTCCTGCTACGTTCAGTACACCTGCGCCCGCGCGAACAGCGTTCTGCAAAAAGGCGGCAGGGGCGCAAAATACAGTGTGGGGGAGATCGTCCCGCAGGAATTTGAGCTCATCAAAAAACTTGCGGATTTCCCGTCCACCCTGCACGATGCTTTGGAAAAATATGAGCCCTGCTTTGTGGCGCGCTATGCGGTAGATCTTTCTCAGCTGTTCAACAAGTTCTACTTTGATTGCTCCATTCTGAATGCGGGCGACGACAACACGCGCAATTTCCGCCTGGCTCTCACGGAAGCGACGCTCATCACTCTTACAAACGCGCTGAAACTTCTCGGGATCGGCGTACCCGAAAAAATGTGACCTATGGTAAAAGCTGTCATTTTCGATCTTGACGGGACTGTTTTGGACACCCTGCCCGATCTCAATGCCTGTATGAATGCGGCACTTGAAAAATTCGGCTGTCCGAAGATCACGGCGGAGCAGACGCGGCAGTACGTCGGTCACGGCGGACTGCGCTTTGCGGAGGCGGCTTTGCCGGCTGAAAAGCGTGCGCAGGCGGAATATTTCTATAAAAACGTCTATTGTCCTATACACTTTGCGTGCAAAAACGAGCTGACAAAGCCGTTTGAAAAAGAGTCTGAGTGTATCAGTGCATTGCGGGCGGCGGGCATAAAACTTGCCGTCGTCACCAATAAATCTCAGCAGGCGGCGACGGCGTTGGGAAACACTTTGCTTGCTCCCTTCGGGTTCGACGTGATTTTCGGAAACCGCGACGGTATTCCCGTCAAACCGGATCCGACATCCACGCTGATGGTCCTGCGCGAACTGGGCGTTTCACCCGAACAGGCTGTATTTGTCGGAGACGGGGATACGGACGTACAGACGGCGCACAATGCGGGAATGCGGTGCGTCAGCGTGCTGTGGGGATACCGCTCGCGGCAGCAGCTTGCGGAAGCGGGTGCATCAGTTTTTGCGCAAAACTTTGAACAATTAAAGGAGATCCTTCTTTCCATGTAAAAAAGCCCCCTGAAGTATGATATGCACCCCAAAAGTTGGACACTTTTGGAGGTGCATATTTTTTATGTCAAGGAAGAAAAGAATCAACAAAAAGTATAGCGCGGAGTTCAAGATAT
>CASFBD010000127.1 GCA_949292885.1 uncultured Bacillota bacterium | reverse complement strand
CCTTTGTAGTAAATTTTGGTTTTGCAACTCTATTTTACCACAGATTTGTATGAACTCTTTTTTTTCTTCTACTGTTGCACTTAATAGTATAATTCACCTAACTTAAAAACGGGCGCACATCAGTGCGCCCGTTATCTTATCCAATGCCCACCCGGGCACGGTAATTGCGCCGGGCGGGCTTTAGAATGCCGCAGACCGGGAGCGGGCTGCGGCAAAGATGCGGGGCGGAAGTAAAAGCTCCGCCGGCTGCGTGTTTTGGATAAAAAATGCCTTCGGGCGCAGTATCGCGCCCGAAGGCTGCAAAGGATTACGATTTCTTTTCGGATACAGGTTCGCTTGCAGGTGCTGCGGCGGCAAGGGGGAATTCCTTGGGGCGGATCATGTTCAAAAGCCTGTTCATCGTTCCTGCCTTGACGAGTACGAGCATGACGATCAGCGAGATAAGCGCATCGGCAGGCAGGTACACCAGCTGGTACAGGAAGGAATACAGGAATGCGTTGTCGGCAGGCAGTTCCGCCCAGACAGCATCCGCCTGGAAATAAAGGATCCCGGAAATAAGGTGCATCACAAAACGTCCCACAAACATCACTACCGTTCCCAGAACGATGTTCACGGACATGGAGTGCGTCGCCTTGCGGAAAAATCCGAACAACCCGATCATGGCAAAAGCCAGGACGTAGTCAAGCAGGAAGGTGAACGGGGTGAGGATCCACGGCCCGGAAATAAAGTTCAGAAGTCCGAAAATGATGCCCACAAACATTCCGCGCACGGGCCCGTATGCGTATGTATAGATGAGCACGGGCACAAAGCTCGCCAGCGTGATGGAGCCGCCGTTGGGCACGGGCGTCACCTTAATGAAGGAGAGCACAAACGAGGTGGCAAGGCACACCGCCGCATAGGCAAGTGCCTTTGTGTCAAACTGTTTGTTGCGGTTCGCCACGCAGATGGCTACGACGATCACCGCCAAAAGGGCGATCGCGCCGATGATGCAGTAAGTGACGATGTCAGTCGTCTTTTCGCTTACTTCCAGCAGATTGAGTAACATAGAAACTCCTTTTGCCCGCCGAACGTCGCTTTTGGTAATTCGCACGCGGGGAGCGTTCCTCTTGCAAAAAAAAGAACACGCTCCGTAATTTGGGCGTGCCGATCTATCGTCTTTGCATCTTCCGTTCAAGCATTACCTTGTCCGGTTCAAAGGGTATCATCTCAGCCTTTTACAGCACCCCCGGCGGTTCAGTTGTATTCACAAGTTTTTCCGAAGAAAAACGTTGCGTCTTTTTTACGGTACAAATTATACCTTAAAAGAGATTGAAAGTCAACAAGATTTATGTTACAATAGATTTATCTTTTACAGAGGGGGAGCGCTATGTCAAATTTCTATGCTTTTCTGGACAGAATGAAATACATTCGCCGCTGGTCACTGATGCGGTCTTCGCGCGACGAAAACATTATGGAGCATTCTCAGCAGGTTGCGATGTTTGCGCACGCGCTCGCCGTGATAGATACGCAGATCTGCGGCAACGCGCCCGACGTTTCCAAAACAGTCCTGTACGCTCTCTATCACGAAACCAGTGAGGTAATGACAGGGGATCTGCCTACGCCTATCAAATATTTCAACAGCGAGATCCACGGTGCTTACAAACAGCTGGAGGATCGCGCCTGTGACAAGCTTCTCGCCCTGCTTCCTGCGCAGATGCGCGGCGGCATCGAACCGTACGTCAAAGCGGATGCGGACAGCTACGAATACAAACTTGTCAAGGCGGCGGACAAGCTCTCCGCCTATGTTAAGTGCCTGGAAGAAGTCAAGGCGGGAAATGCGGAATTCCGCAAGGCAAAGGAAAGCATCGAAAGGGAATTGAAAGAGAAAAAATTGCCCTGTCTCGACTATTTTATGCAGACGTTTTTGCCCGGATTTTTGTTGACGTTGGACGAAATGGAGGACCTGTAAGTGAAAATTGATCTGAAAAAACGCCAGCAGGAGCTGGAACAGGCGGGTAAATTTGACGTTGACATGAACGAGGTGCATCGCACCTTTGACGCGCAGCCCATTGACGGGGATTTTGAATATCTGCCTCGCCGGACAAGCGAAAAGTTCCGCAGACTGTGGCTGCTGAGCGTTGTAAGCGTTTTTGGCCCGATCATCAATTTTTTTGCGAACGGCGTAAAGGTTTGCGGCAGAAAAAACCTGCGCGCATTGAAAGGAAAGGGGGCGGTCAGTGTGTGCAACCATGTGCTCACGCTGGATACTCTCCTTCTTAAAAACGCTATCGGCCCTTTCCGCTTGTTCAACACAGGTTCTTACTACCTCATGAAAAAAGGGTGGCTGGGGAAAATTTTCAAGGCGGGCGGATTTCTGCCCGTGGGTACTACCGTTCCCGACATGATCAAACTGCAAAAAGCCATCGAAGAGTTGTTGCAGCAGGGCAAAATCATCAATTTTTATCCGGAACACGCCCTATGGCCGGGGTACAGGCGTATCCGCCCCTTCAAACCGGGCGCTTTTCACTATGCCGCTAAATTCAATGCGCCCGTGTTGCCCGTGTTTATCGGTTTTCGTATGACAAAGCTGCGCAAATTCTTCCATTGCAGGCCCAAGGCGATCGTGCATATTCTTCCCGCCGTGTATCCGACCGAGGAGGGAAACCTGCGCGAGAGGACGCGCGTTTTCTGTGAACAGGTAAACGATATTCTGTGTGAGGAAGCCTCCCGCTTTTACGGCGAGAATGCAAGGGCACTCGATTACGTCCTGCCGTCGGAAGATGAAAAAGAAAACTAAAATTTATTTTCGGCGGGCTGCATTGCGGCGCGTTTTCTTTTTTGCCAAATACTTTCTTCTTGACGAAAACGGCTTTCGCATGATACAATATTTTATGGAATAAAATAAAAGTGCGGCGTTTTGCCGCGGGAAAAAGGAGGTGCCGCCGTGGAATACGTTTACCTGTTGCTTCTTTTGGGCGTTGTCATTGCTCTGTGCGTGTTTATCAATCGCGTCACCGACAAGCTGAAAATTCCTTCTCTGTTGCTCTTCATCGGGCTGGGAGTGCTGTTCGGAGTCCTGCTCCGTCCCAAGATCGGCAACTTTACAGATTATTCGCTGGGCAATGCGGTCTGCTCCGTCTGCCTGGTTTTTGTCATATTTTACGGCGGATTCGGTACCAACTTCAAGGAAGCCAGACCTGTTGCCGCGCGCGCTGTCCTGCTGTCTTTTTGGGGGACCGCGCTGACGGCCGCTCTGACGGGGGTGGGCGTGTACGCTGTTTTCCGCCTTCTGCCGTTCGGTGAAGTCGGCTGGATAGAGAGTATGCTCGTCGGATGTGTTCTCTGTTCCACGGACGCCGCGTCCGTGTTTCATATCCTGCGTACCCGCAGACTGAACTTAAAGTACAGGACGACCTCTCTGCTGGAAATGGAATCCGGTTCCAACGATCCCGTATCATATATGCTCACAGTTGTTTTCGTAGCAGTTTTGGGAGCACGTGCGGGAGTATCTCAAGCGATCGGCGGCTGGCAGATCGCGGGGATGCTCTGCGCGCAGATCGGGTTCGGTATCGCCGCGGGCGTAGCATTCGGATATTTGGGCAAGTTTATCCTGCAAAAATTTTCCTTTAATATGGGGCAGGGCGGCACGATCTTTCTCATTGCCATCGCGCTGGTGGCATATGCGGTTCCCTCCGTCCTTCCGGGATTGTGGGCGGGGAACGGGTACCTCTCCGTGTATTTGTGCGGCATTCTTCTCGGGAATGCGCACATTCCGCAAAAGCGGGACGCCGTGCGTTTTTTCGACGCGCTCACGGGCGTCGCGCAAATGGTCATCTTCTTTTTGCTGGGGTTGCTCGCTACGCCCGAGTGGCTGATCAGACCTCAGGTGCTTCTGCCCGCGCTTCTTATCTTTGTTTTTCTCACGCTGGTCGCAAGGCCTGCGGCGGTATCTGCGGTTCTGCTGCCTTTCCGCGCAAGGGTGAACCAGATCTTTGTCGTGTCCTGGGCAGGATTGCGCGGCGTCGCGTCTGTCGTGTTTGCCGTGTATGCGGTCAGCTCTGTGCAGCTTCCGTACGATCTGTTTTCCATCGTGTTCTGTGTTGTTCTGTTTTCCATGATCGTACAGGGCACGCTCCTTCCCTTCTTTTCAAATAAAGCGGGAATGCTGGCGCCCGGCGGCGATGTTTTGCGCACCTTCAACGACTATCAGGAGGAGGGGGCGATCAGCTTTGTCAAGATCGTCGTGGGAGAAAATCATCCCTGGGCGGGCAAAAAGCTGAAAGACTGCGTTATGCCGCGCGAGTTCCTCGTGGTGCTTTTGCTGCGCGGTGAGGAAACCATCGTTCCCAACGGCGATACGGTGGTGGGTGCGGGAGATTTGCTTGTCACGGCGGCTCCGGAATTTGAAAACAGGCAGGAATTCGGATTATACGAGGAGTATCTCGGCCCCGGGCACGGCTGGTCGGGTAAATGTGTGCGCGAACTTGCGCTTCCGCACGGGCTTCTCATCGCCATGATCAAGCGCAGCGGCAGTACAGTTATCCCGTACGGCGCCACGCAGCTGTGCGAAGGGGATACACTTGTCTGCCTGCGCTTGCACGAAGGGGATGGCGCATAAACTGGAAAGGATCGGGCATACTGCTTGTAAAACGGAGGTACGTATGTCTGAAATTCTGCAATTTATCCTGATCGCCATCGGCGCGTTCGTCGTTTTGGCGATCCTTTTGAAACTCTTTAAAGTCAGTTTTAAAACAATTCTTAAATTTGCCGTCAATACGGCGGTGGGTATCGGCGTTATTTTTCTGCTCAATCTCATTCCGGGCGTTGCCATCCCTATCGCGTGGTGGACGGCGCTGGTCAGCGGTCTGTTCGGGATCCCCGGTGTTCTTGTTTTGTTGCTCATCAGTTTTATTCTCTGAACAAAACTTTGCGCCTGGAAACAGGCGCAAAGTTTTTTGGTTTAAGCGAAAGCTCATGGTAAGAAAGAGAAAAAGGCAGGTTTTGCAACCTGCCTTTTTCCCTGGTTCAGTGTATTATTTCGCATCTGTTCCCATAGGAACAGTGTAAAATGTATCAAAATTATTTTTGGTTGATGCCGTCGGGCGCGAACATATACATATCTTTCTGCAGCATCACCATGCCGCCGCCCAGCGCATAGATGGCGCCGCTGAGAATGTCTTTTACGCGCGTTGCCGTTGCCTCGTTTACTTCGTTGAGGTACACAATGACGTTTTGTTTTTCCTTAAAGCGGTCGATGATCTCTTCCACATCCGCAAAGGAAGCAGGGTGGCGGATCTGCGTTGCCTTGCTGCCTTCCGCACCTTCAAACCTGCGGCGGGGCGGCAGTTCGGGATTGCCGCGTTTTTCTCTTCTTTCAAACATTCCGCGTTCCTCCCGTTAGTCGTTGACGGGCGCCTGCGGATACGCTCTCGGCCCGAACAGAGAGGTTCCGAGTCGGATCATGTTGCTTCCGCATTCCACGCATAATCTCCAGTCTCCGCTCATGCCCATCGAAAGGTGGGAGATGTTTCCGTCCTGTGCTTTTATTGTATCATAAAATTGCCGCATAGACAAGCATAATGAACGAATTTGTTGAAAATCTTGCGAATTTGGCAGCATTGCCATGAGTCCGCACAAGCGGATGTTGGGAAAATTCCGCAATTTTTCGTAAGCAGACATTCCCTCGTCCAGGGAAAATCCGCTTTTGGAAAGTTCGCTGCCTATGTTGATCTCCAACAGGCAGTCTGCCGTCCAGTTCGCGCGTTCGGCGCGTTTTTGCAGTTCCTCGGCAAGCTCGAACCTGTCCAGAGAGTGGATGAGAAAGGTCTTTCCGATCAGGTATTTTACCTTGTTTGTCTGCAAATGCCCGATAAAGTGCCTGTTTGCGCCGCGGACAAGGTCGTATTTGTCGCGGAATTCCTGTACTTTGTTTTCGCCGATGTCGGTAATTCCCGCCTCGATCGCCTCGTTGATCTCCT
>CASFBD010000126.1 GCA_949292885.1 uncultured Bacillota bacterium | reverse complement strand
CAACGCCAGGCCCAAGAAAGTTTTGCATTACCAAACTCCGCAAGATTTATTTGAACTAAATCTCTCTAACTGTTGCACTTAACTTGACAATTCATCTTTAATATTACAATAAAGAGATCTTTCCGTCTTTGACAGCAACCTTTGCGCGCAGACGGATGTCCCGCGAGGATGCACCTACCAGTATTTCGTATACGCCGTCATCAATTTTCCAACAGTCATATCCTGTGGAATAATACGCAAACGCATCCATACTCAGCGTAACTTCCGCAGAAACGGTCTTGCCCGCGGCGACAAAGGTCTTTGTGTATCCTTTCAGTTCCTTTTCCGGCCTGTAAACAAAGCAAACCGTCGGGCGGACGTAGACCTGGCTGACTTCCTTTCCGTCCCTGTCCGAGGTATTTTTCAGAGCAAAGCGCACTTTCAACCCTTCTTCCGTGACGGAAAGTTCCAAACCTTCGTAATCGAAAGAAGAATAGCTCAGCCCGAATCCGAAGGGAAACGCCACCTCTTTGCCCTGCCTGTCGTAACCGCGGTAGCCCACGTCCAGACCTTCCTGATAGCGAGCGACGCAGGGATCGCTGTTTGTGCCGTAAGAAGTGGAATCTTCCAGGCAGAGCGGGAAAGATTCGGACAGCTTTCCGCTGGGATTGACCGCACCCGTGAGTACATCGGCAAGCGCTTCTCCGCCGCCCTCGCCGCAGAATCCTGCCCAGACGATGGCGGAGACTTTGTCTTTCCATGCGCTCATATCCAGCGCACTGCCCGCAAACAGCACCACCACCGTCTTGTTGCAGCGACGCGCCGTTTCCAGGATCATGTTTTCCTGTACGGAAGGCAAGCGCATACTTTCGCGGTCGCTGCCCTCGCATTCGATGTCCGCCCCCGTGCCCGCGCAGACGATGGCTACGTCGCTTTCCGCCGCATAGAGGAAAGCTTTGTGCGGCTTTTGGCAGTTGGATACGATCCCCTTCGGCCAGAACGCCGCGTCATACTTTACTTCGCTGTTCAGCCGCTCGCCGAGGAGTTTGGGCAGATCGAAAAGCTCTCCCTGCCAGGTTACCTGCGCGGAACCGCCGCCCGATACGAGCGAGCTCCTTCCGGGTGCGGCATACTCGCCGCAGACAGAAAGTTTTGTCCCCTTACATAGGGGCAGTACGCCGTCGTTTTTAAGGAGCACCATGCCTTCCTGCGCAATGTTGCGCGCCACGGCAAGCCGTTCCTTTTTGCTCCTCTTTACCTTTCTCGCCTTGCGCATATCCTCGCAGCGGTAGATCATGTTGAGCAGGCGTTCGGCGCAGGCATCCAGTTCCACGTCGGAAATGAGCCCCGCCTTGTAATCGGCAACAAACGCTTCGTAATTTTTCTGATTGAAAGGAAACTCGATGTCCAGCCCCGCCTTGGCGGCAACGGTACGATTGCGCACCGCCTCCCAGTCCGAATAAATGACGCCGTCAAAGCCGAATTCCTTGCGCAGGATGTCAAACCCCTTCTTATTTTCAGACGCATAGACGCCGTTGATGCGGTTGTACGCACACATTGCGGAGACGGGTTTTGCCTTGCAGGCAAGCTGGAAAGGCTTTAAATAGATCTCGCGCAAGGTACGCTCATCCACCTCGCTGGACTGCTCAAAGCGATTATATTCGAGGCTGTTCGCATAAAAATGTTTAAGGCAGGCACCCACGCCGCAGCTCTGCAACCCGTCAATGTATTCGTAAGCGAGCGTGCCCGCAAGGTACGGATCTTCCGAAAAATACTCGAAATCGCGCCCGTTGAGCGGGTTGCGTTTGATGTTCACCCCGGGTGCGAGCAGGATGTCCACTTCGCTGTCGATACAGTCGTCCGCAAGCGATTCACCCATTTCCCGCGCGCAGGAGCGGTTCCAGGTATTGGCAAGAAGCTGGATGGCAGGATAGGCGATTGAAGGAATGTCCCTCTTCCAGACGCCATTTTCGTCGTACTCGGATTTACGCACCCCTATCGGCCCGTCGGACACGGTGACCTGCGGCAATTTCCCGCCCAGGGAATGGGTGTGCCAGAACCCGTCACTGCACAAAAGACGAAGCTTTTCCTCTGCAGTAAGATCTTTAACGGTCAATTTTTTCATATACGCACCCCCAAAATTATTTCAAAAGCATTTTTCCGCTCTCTTTAAGCAGAGGCGCAAAGATCCCGCCGACGACGCTGCGGTTCATGAAATGCACGATGTCACCGCGCCCTGCGTAGTACCAGTCGCCGAATGGAACGCGCGTAGACGATTCGGCAAGATAACGCACAACGGGCAGGTAGATCTGTTCTGCCTTTTTCTTGTCGTCGGTCAGCGCCGCTACCCATAAGATCCAGTCCGCTTTGGTATAGTTTTCGCGCGTGTCCAGCGGAACACCGTAGCGTTCGCTCTTTTGGATGTAATATTCCGTTTCCCGTTCGCAGATGTCCTGCCCGATCAGATCGAACCCGAACAGCTTATCGAAAAGAATGTTATACTTGATGGAATAGGTATCCTTCTGCCCGTACGCGAGCGGCATGATCCCGTCGCCCACGGATGCCTTGAATTTTTCCGCAAAAGTGCGCGCGCGCTTTTCGTACTCCTCAGCGAGCGCATCCTTGCCCAAAGCGCGGCACACGATGGCAAAACTCTCGATGCCCGTCAGCGCCTTGACGGAAAGGTTGACGTTGCCCGCAAGATGCCCGGCAAAGTCGTCCGTGCAGAGCTGATTGTCCGGGCGCAGCCCGAATTTTTCCAGATACTTCACCCACTTTTTCAGCAGCGGGAAGTTTTTCTTTGCAAGCGTTTTGTCCCCGCCCGCAACGATCGCCGCCGCCGTCATGACAAGCATATTGCCGCATTCTTCCACAGGCATCTGGCAATTTTTATCGTACACGTTGCTCTCCGCGGGACGGATGTACAACATCTGATTGGTGCGCGGCGAAACCCATGTGGAGAACATTCCGCAGCAATACTTGTCCTCGCGGTACGCCGTGCCGTACACCTGCCCCGCACACCAGGGATACGTTCCCAGATCGTGCGGTGCAAAATCGTAATTCCAGACGGGCATCTTGGCAAAATCGTAAATGCCGCGCATCATCGCGTTGACAAGTTCCGGATTGTACAACAAAAAGACGGGAATGGACGGGTAACTCACGTCCACCGTACCGATACATCCGTTGGAATTGTTTTCCTTGGAAAGGAACAGCAGTTCCCCCTTGGAGGTCTTCACAAGTTTATGCGCCCCCACCGACTGCCTGAGCGCGGCACAGGCGAGAGTATAATATCCTTCCCCCACTTTGGCGCAGTCCTCTTTGAGCTTTGCGTCGAAGTCCGCACATTCCTTTAAAATATTGTCGTGTTCCGCCCTGGAGAAATCCATCGCGTCGACAATGGTCTTTCCTCCCTCAAAGAAATAGCCTTTCAGCCATTCCCCGAAGTAAAAAACGGAAACTTTATCGTCGAATGCGGTCATGAAGTATCCTTTTTGCGCCCTGTTGACCCCCATGATGTAAAGTCTTTCGCAATCTTTGCGGAGATACTCCGTCTTTCCTTCCGAAACGTAGAGATTGACGCCCGCATCGCTGACAAGCCAGCTCTCCTCCGCGGCTATGTACACATCGCCCCAATCGGGCGCAACGCAGTCGCTGGTGTCCGAAAGCACCATGTTGCGTCCGCGGGTAAAATACGCCGCCTCGTACCCTTTCAGGGGCAGAACGCCGCCCACAACCCAGGCACGCTCGCCGTTGTAGCAGAATTCTTCGTCCAGAGAGATCGCCACGGAAAAATCCGCGGGAAGCTCCCCTTCGGGAAGAATTTCATATTCGGTATAGCAAACGGGGCAGGAAAGCACTTTTAAATTCCCCGGAAGAAGGGGGGAAACAAAGCTGACCTTTAAGACAAACCCTTCTCCGCGGAATTCGTAATCCGTAGAGAAAGCGCTGACGGATACCTTTGTCTGCCGCAAGGGTTCTGCACCGTCGCGCCTGCCCATAAAGCAATAGGTCTTGCCGCTGTAACGGACAAATCCGCAGGCACGGTGTTCCAGGCCTGTCCAGAAAACCGTTTCGCCGCCGTTGAGGGCGTCCGTCTTTGCCCAAACGGAAAACATCGGATCGATCACCCAAAGGGGATGAGCAGGTAAAATTCTTTGCATGGTTTTTGCTCCTTTTTATATAGCCATATATAAATTAACAGAGAACTTACGGAAAGTCAAGTTTATTTTTATTTTTTCCGCCCATTAAAAATAAGGGCGGCGATCGCGCCGCCCTCTCCTCTGTTATCCAAGCTATATGCAGGCAACATCCACACACTGCACGCCGTCGAAAAGAAGAAAAGCACTGCGTCGCTGCCAAAACAGACAACAGCCGCCTTGTCCTTGCCAAACTGTATGAAGTTTGTTTTCCATACTTTTTCGACAGGATTGCTTTCCTTGATCAGGATCCAGAACAGTCCGCCCTGCCTTGCAGAGCGATTTTCCCGCCGCACGGACAAAACTTTAAAAAAAAGGCGCCATCGGGTTGCGCTCCGCGCCCGTTTGCATTATAATCAGTATAACACCCCGCAAAGAAAACTTTGCGCGCACCCTTTCGGGAGAAACAACTATGTATTCGCTCTTGCTTGCCATTATCTATCTTGCATTTATCAGCCTGGGCCTGCCCGATTCCCTGCTCGGGGCGGGCTGGCCGGCCATGCACGCGGAACTGGGCGTTCCCGTTTCCTACATGGGAATCGTGACAATGATCATTTCGGGCGGCACCATCGTATCCAGCCTCCTTTCCGACAGGCTGACGCGAACACTGGGGACGCGTCTCGTGACGGTGATCAGCGTCTTTCTGACGGCGGCGGCACTGGTTGCGTTTTCTTTTGCAAGCAAATTCTGGATGCTCCTGCTCTTTGCCGTGCCTTACGGCCTGGGAGCCGGCGCCATCGACGCGGCACTGAACAACTACGTGGCGCTCCACTACAAATCCAGACACATGAGCTGGCTGCACTGCTTCTGGGGCGTGGGGACCATCATCAGCCCCTTTGTGATGGGATACGCCCTCGCTTCCTCCGTCTGGAACGATGGCTACCGCATCGTAGGATTGATTCAGCTTGGCATAGCGTTGGTACTTCTGTGTACCTTACCCCTGTGGAAAGTCAACAAATCTGCCACAACAACCAAACAGAAAAGCGTGGGCATCGGAGGCGCACTGAAAATACGGGGCGTACCCTTTCTCCTCATCGGTTTTTTTGCCTACTGCGCCGCGGAAGCTACCGCCATGAGTTGGGCAAGCACCTACTTCGCGGAAGTCAAGGGCGTTCCCGTGGAACAGGCGGCACAGTTTGCCTCGCTTTTCTTCATCGGACTGACGGCAAGCAGATTCTTATGCGGATTCCTTTCGGACAAGCTGGGCGACAGGAATATGATCGTCGCGGGGGCGTGCATCGTCCTGACGGGCATCGTCCTGCTCGCCGTCCCTGCGCCCATTGCCCTTTCCGTGGCGGCGTTCGTCGTGATCGGGTTCGGCTGCGGGCCCGTCTATCCCAGCATCATCCATTCCACGCCGAACAACTTCGGTGCGGAAAACTCGGGCGCGATCATCGGCATCCAGATGGCAAGCGCCTACGTCGGATCCACGTTTATCCCGCCCCTGTTCGGATTGCTGGGCAGACGAATCGGTTTTTTCATCCTGCCTTTCTATCTCGCGGCGTTCGTACTGCTTATGATCACTATGACAGAGATCACCTTTCGCACCACAAGAAAAAAAGCGCCCGTCCGGGCGCCCTCCGAAAAAGAATGAGTATGCGCTGCGCATGATCGTCATGACAGGACTTGCCTTCCGCATCACGGAAAAAGCATCCGTTCATGAACTTTTGTCCCGACTGCGCGGCGGCACATCTGTGCCGCCGCGCAGTCGGGCATTTTTTTGCGGTTTTGCCATCCTCAGACATATGCGGCAGCGCGCATATGAAAAAAGGTTATTTTTTCGG
>CASFBD010000125.1 GCA_949292885.1 uncultured Bacillota bacterium | reverse complement strand
GTACTTCTTATTCTTTCGTTTCTCTTCCATATCAAAATACACCCCTTTTTAGTTTAACAGGTTTTTCTTTTCCTGTCCAACTTTTGGGGTGCATTTCAACGGGGCGGTTCTTGTTGTTTTTCACAAACTTTTCTTGTGCGGCGGCGGATTTTTCCATGGACAGTCCCTTGAAATTTTTCCGAAATTGTGTTAAAATAATACGGAATATACATAGCCAGAGTTTCTTATCATTGTAAAATTCTTTTAAGGACAGAAGAAAATGCCGAAGCAAATGGGGATCGACGTCGGATCGACCACGGTAAAAGTGACCGTGCTTTCCGAGGATCTGCAAATTTTATACACAAGTTACGAGCGCCATTTTGCGCGTGTCAAGGAATGTGTTCTCAACCAGCTTTCTGTCGTGGAGCAGAAGTTCGGTACGCAGGATTTCTGTGTCAGCGTGACGGGCTCCGCGGGGCTGGGTCTTGCCGAGCGCGCAAAACTTTCCTTTGTGCAGGAGGTGCAGGCGGCGTTTACCGCGATCCGCAAGTACTATCCGGATGCCGATGCGGCGGTGGAACTGGGCGGTGAAGATGCGAAGATCATCTTTATCACGGGCGGAACCGAACAGCGCATGAACGGTTCGTGCGCGGGCGGCACGGGTGCTTTTATCGATCAGATGGCGACACTGCTCAATCTTACGGTGGACGAGATGGACAAACTCTCTCTGCAGGCGGAAAAGGTGTATCCCATCGCTTCGCGCTGCGGCGTGTTTGCAAAATCGGACATTCAGCCGCTGCTCAACCAGGGCGCAAAAAAGGAGGACATCTCTGCCAGTATTTTCCAGGCGGTGGTCGATCAGACGGTTTCGGGACTGGCGCAGGGCAGACGCATCAAGGGAAAAGTTCTCTTTTTGGGCGGCCCGCTGTACTTTATCAAGGGATTGCGCAAGGCGTTCCGCGAAACTCTTCATCTGGATGACGAACACGCCATCTTCCCCGAAAATGCGCCATGCTTCATGTCTATCGGTGCGGCGCTGTATTCGCAGAACGCGCAGGCGCTTCCGCTCAAAGAGATTATTTCCCGCATTTCATCCGTTCGCGAAAGCGACGATATTGTCACGGGCGAACCGCTGTTTGCGGACAGGGCGGAATACGACGAGTTTGTGACCCGCCACAAGGCGAGCGACCTCGCCTTTGCGGACATCAAGGAATACAAAGGGGACGCTTATCTGGGCGTGGACAGCGGTTCCACGACTACCAAGCTTGTGCTCATCACGCCCGATTGCAAGCTTTTGTACCAGCATTATCAGTCCAACAACGGTCAGCCGCTGGACATCGTTGCCGAGCGCCTGCGTGAAATTTATGCACTCAGCGAGGGGCGCGTGCGCATTGCGGGTGCGGCGGTCACGGGCTACGGCGAGGACATGATGAAAGCCGCCTTCAAAGCGGATTTCGGCATTGTGGAAACGGTGGCACACTTCAAAGCGGCCGTGTATTTCGATCCGAAAGTGGATTTCATCATCGACATCGGCGGGCAGGACATCAAGTGCTTTAAAATCAAAAACGGCGCCATCGACAATATCATGCTCAACGAGGCGTGCTCTTCGGGTTGCGGATCCTTTATCCAGACCTTTGCCAAGGCGATGGGCATGGAGATAGACGAGTTTTCCAAACTCGGTCTGTTTGCAAAGCACCCCGTCGAACTGGGCAGCCGTTGTACCGTATTCATGAACAGCTCGGTCAAACAGGCACAGAAAGAGGGCGCAAGCGTGGAGGACATCTCCGCGGGACTGTCTTCTTCCATTGTGAAAAACGCCATTTACAAGGTCATCCGCGCCAAGACGCCGGACGAACTTGGCGAACACATTCTCGTGCAGGGCGGCACTTTTTTGAACGATGCCGTGTTGCGCTGTTTTGAAAAGGAAACGGGCAAACGCGTTGTTCGTCCCGGGATCGCGGGTTTGATGGGCGCCTTCGGTGCGGCGCTGTACGCCAAGGGAAATATCAGCGGCGAGAGCACCGTCATCACCGAAGAAGAACTCAAAAACTTTACATACACGTCTAAAAGCCATATCTGCAAAGGATGCACTTCTCACTGTAACGTCAACGTCATCGGCTTTTCGGACGGCAGAAAATTTATTTCCGGCAATAAGTGCGAAAAGGGAGCGGGGCTCAAACCTCATTCGGACGAGCTGGATATTTACAACTATAAGTACGAGAGGCTGTTTCAAAGTGTTGCAGGCACCAAGGGCAAACGCGGCAGGGTAGGACTTCCGCTTGCGCTTGGGTATTACGAACAGCTGCCTCTGTGGGCGGGATTTTTCGAGCGCTGCGGTTTTGAGGTGGTGCTCAGCGAGCGCTCCTCGCGCAGCCTGTATTTCAAGGGGCAGCACACCGTCGCCAGCGACACTGTGTGCTATCCCGCAAAGCTGACGCATGGTCACATCGAAAGCCTGCTGGACGCGGGTGTAGACTTTATTTTCTTCCCCTGCGAAAGCTATAATCTGGATGAACACGATTCCGTCAACCATTACAACTGTCCCGTGGTGGCGTACTATCCGGAGCTCCTCAAAGCCAACAACGAGCGCCTGACAAACGACAACTTTATCATGCCCTATCTCGATCTGAATGACGAGAAAACGGCGGTACGTGCTCTCAAAAACGCGTTGAAACACTATAAACTTTCCTCCGCAGAGATCAGGGCGGGGCTGAAAGAAGGGGTTGCCAGACTGAATCAATTCTACGCGGATGTTCACGCAAAAGGGGAGGAGATCCTCTTTAAAGCGCGCAAGGAGGGAAAACCTGTCGTTGTACTGGCGGGCAGACCGTACCATGTGGATCCGGAGATCAATCACGGCATCGGCAAATTGCTCACGTCGCTGGGTATCGCCGTTCTTTCCGAGGACAGCGTCTTTGAAAAGGGCAAGCACGTTTTGGTCAACGTGCTCAATCAGTGGACGTACCATGCGCGCTTGTACCGCGCCGCCGAATATGTCACCGAACACAGCGACGTCAACCTTGTACAGTTGGTGTCTTTCGGGTGCGGCATCGATGCCATCACGACGGACGAGGTGCGCGCCATGCTGGAAAGCCGCGGCAGGCTGTACACGCAGATCAAGATCGACGAGATCAACAATCTCGGCGTGGTAAAGATCCGTCTGCGCAGTATGCTCGCCGCCATAGAAGAACAGAAGAGGCGTTCCGATGAAACAAAATAAAAATGTTCCCGTCGCGGATTTCCGCGATACGTACCCCAAATTTACGCCCGAAATGAAGCATACGCACAAGATCCTCATTCCTGATATGCTTCCTTTTCACTTCGGCATCATCGTCGATTTTCTGCGCAAGGACGGCTGGGACATGGAGGTCCTGCACAACGATTCGCGTGCCGTCATCGACGAGGGGCTTAAACACGTCCATAACGATACTTGCTATCCTGCGCTGTGTGTGACGGGACAGTTTATTGATGCGCTCAAAAGCGGAAAATACGATCCCGAACACACGGCAGTCATGATCACGCAGTCGGGCGGAGGATGCCGCGCGTCCAACTATATCCCGCTCATCCGTAAGGCGCTCAAAGCGGAGTTTCCCAAAGTCCCCGTCATTTCCCTGAACTTTGCCGGGCTGGAAAAGGACAGCGGATTTCCCGTCACGCTGAAAATGATCTTAAAACTTGCGTTTGCCGTCTTTTACGGGGACGTGCTCATGTCTCTGTATAACCAGTGCAAACCGTACGAGCTGGAAGCGGGCGCTTCCGATGCCGCGCGCGAGGATTGCCTGAAAGTCATTCGGGATGCGTTCGATAAAAATAAGTACCGTTCTTATAAAAAGTGGATAAAATCGCTCCTGGAACGCTTTTCGGCGGTGCGCCGCAGTTCGGAAAAAAAGATAAAAGTCGGTATCGTCGGGGAAATCTATGTCAAGTATTCTCCGCTCGGAAATTCTCATCTGGAAGAGTTTCTGCTTTCGGAAGGGTGCGAACCCGTCGTTCCCGCGCTGATGGACTATGTCATGTATTGTGCTGTCAACAACGTCAACGACGCAAAACTGTACAATAAAAAGAACGCCGCCACGCCCCTGTTTGCGCTTGCGTACAAATATCTTTACAGGGTGCAGAAAAAGATCATCCGCATGATGAAAGAATACGGTTTTGAGCCGCTTCACGATTTCGAGCATCTGCGCCGCTGTGCGGATAAAGTCATCAACCAGGGCGTGAAAATGGGGGAAGGCTGGCTGATCCCCGCGGAAATGGCGGCACTTGCGGAAACGGGAACGGACAACATCGTGTGTGCTCAGCCGTTCGGTTGTCTGCCCAATCATATTGCGGGCAAGGGCACTATCCGCACATTAAAGCAGATGTATGAACACGAGAACATTGTTGCGGTGGACTACGATCCTTCCGCCACAAAGGTCAACCAGGAAAACCGCATCAAACTCATGTTGGCAACGGCGCGTGAAAACATGGAACAGGAAAAGAAGATGCAAAAAAATTGATTTTATAAAAAACAGAGGCAAACCGTTCGGTTTGCCTCTGTTTTGTTTTTAAATTCTTCCCGCGAGAGAATCGAGGGAAATGTCAAGCGCCTCCGCCAAAGAAATCAGGCTGACGAGTGAGGGGATCTGTTTCCCCGCATACCAGCGCAAAAGCTGCGCTTCGTCGATTTTAGTCTTTTTGTGGAGTTGGTACCGCGTCATTCCAGATTTGTCCATTGCCGCCTTCACGTTTTGCGAAACGGTACCGTTCACGGTGAAAGATTGCGGAGTATAGTCTGCGGCAAATCCGAACAAGTAGTCCAAAGGACAGCGAAAAACATCGGCAATTTTTATGGCGTTCTGCAGGGAGGGGACGTGTTTTCTGCTGAGAAAATCGTATAGCCTGGATAAGCGTATGCCGCTCTTTTCGGAAAGCTCTCTCATAGAAAGGCTGTTTTCGGCAAGCAGCTCTTTCAGGCATTCCGCAAAATAATTCAGATGATCCATCGGTGCTTTCCCCCTCTCAAAATGATTTCGACAAAATTCGTCAAACGTTTCAGATGAATTCATTTTATTATGTCATTTCAGCGGCTTGCAATGCTTGATATTCCCACGAAAATCAAGCATGCTAGGTAAATTAACGGTGTTTGACGATAAAAATGAAAAAGGATGATGATGGAAAAAGGAATGAAAATGGAGGAATTTTTGCAGTATTTGGAAACAGTTCTGAAGGTCAAACGCTTGCGGTGCAGGCAAGCGGGCGAGAAAAAAATGAATTTTTCGTTCCGCCGAAAAAGCTATGCTTGCAAAAACAAATTTTATCGGTTTGACATCTGCAAAGAGTCGTATTATAATACTCCCTAAGGAGAAAAACGAATGATAGAGAAAAGGCGCGGAGGAATGACCGCGGAAGAATTTTTGGAATTGTTTGAACGGTCTGCAAAGGAACTGGATGTGGCGTCCTCTTACAGGCTGGCGCGCGATCTGGAGCAGTTCCGCAGCGATCCCGATTTAGGATACCGCACGGCGGGCAGTCGCGCGGAAGCGGATGCGGGGGAATTCCTGTACCGCAAAATGTGCGAGATCGGGCTGCAAACGGAAAAACATCCCGTTGTTCTGGACGGCTGGGAGTTTTTCGGTGCGACGCTGCGCTATCAGACGGAAGAGGGGGAACACTGTATCCGTCTGGGCGGGTACCAGACGCAGATGTGCGTTAAAAATTTACAGACCGAGCTTGTGGATGCGGGCAAGGGAACGGAAAAGGACTTTTTAAAGACAGATGTGCGCGGAAAGATCGCGCTCATCCGCATCAATCAGCGGGACGAATGGTGGATCAATTACCCTGCCTGCCAGGCCTATCTTGCGGGCGCGGTCGCAGTCATCGCCGTACAGGACAAGGGATACGGGGAAGCGGATCCTGCCGCGCTCAACGCGCAGGACATCTGCGGGCTTCCCAATGCTCCCGCGTTTTCCATGTCCAAATCGGATATGGCAGACGTTCTTGCCGCCATGAAAAAGGGCAGGCTTGCGGTGACGCTGGACGCCGATTCTCGGGT
>CASFBD010000124.1 GCA_949292885.1 uncultured Bacillota bacterium | reverse complement strand
CTTTGTAGTAAATTTTGGTTTTGCAACTCTATTTTACCACAGATTTGTATGAACTCCTTTTTTTTCTTCTACTGTTGCACTTAATAGTATAATTCACCATCTCGATTAAAAAAAGGACGGGGATATCCCGTCCTTTTTTTGATTTTTCGCCCATTGACCACGGTGTTGTTTTCGGACAGGAAAATGCGGAATACGGGAAAAAATCTTGTTAAATATGTTGAAATTTTTTTAAAAATTTGGTATGCTATATAAGGAGCTTTCCGGTGAGCATTTTGCCGGACTGTTCTGCCGCAACAGGCAAAAAAGACGGTTGTTTATTAAGAAAACCGGGAGGCACGAAATGAAAGAAGAATATCGTTTTTCCGAGATCGCGGATAAGTTTACGATCAAAGGAAAATATGTCAGTTGCGTCCGTTATGGCGAGGGACACATCAACGACACGTTTAAACTTACGACTGAAGAGGACGGAAAAGAGATCCATTATATTTTGCAGCGCATCAATAACAGGCTGTTCACGGACGTAGAAAAACTGATGCGTAACATTTACCTCGTGACGGAGTTCTGCCGCAAGAGCGTTTTGTCGCACGGCGGCGATCCCATGCGCGAATGTCTGAACATCGTGCCGACAAAAGACGGGAAAAACTATTACACGGACGGCGAAAATTATTTCCGCGTATACATATTTATCGAGGACGCCACGACCTACCAGATCGTGCGCGATCCTAAAGATTTTTACGAAAGTGCGGTTGCTTTCGGCAATTTCGCAAACCTTTTGGCGGGGTTTGATGCGTCGCAGCTGTATGAAGTTCTTCCCGATTTCCACAATACGAAAGTGCGCTACGCAAATTTTCTGCGCGCCGTTGAAAACGACGTTTGCGGCAGAAAGACGGAAGTGCAGAAAGAGATCGACTGGGTGATGTCGCACAGGGATCTTTGCGGAAAGATCGTGGACAAAATTGCTTCGGGTGAGATCCCGCTGCGCGTTACGCACAACGATACAAAGCTCAACAATGTGATGCTCGATAATAAGACGGGCAAGGGGATCGCTGTTATCGATCTGGATACGGTCATGCCCGGTTCGCTCTGCTACGACTTCGGCGACAGCATCCGTTTCGGGTGCAACAGCAGTGCGGAGGATGAACCCGATCTTTCCAAGGTATATTTCCGTTTCGATCTGTATGAAACGTACCTTGCGGGATATCTCTCCGCTGTGGGCGCCTCCATTACAGATGCAGAGCGTGAAAATCTTCCCGTCGGAGCCATTCTCATGACGTACGAATGCGGAATGCGTTTCCTCACGGATTATCTGGAAGGTGACGTTTATTTCCGCACCACAAGGCCGGGACAGAATCTCGACCGTGCTCATACGCAGTTCAAACTCGTGGACGAAATGACGGCAGTGTTCGATAAAATGCTTGCCGCTGCAAAAAGGTAAGGCGGCACGGATGAAAGAATTTTCTGAAAAGCAGGAGTATTTTCTGCGCGAAAATACGACGGGAAAAGAAGACAACGGCTGTCGCTTTTCCTGCGAATTTTGCAGGGACGGAATGACCTTTTATTTTGACGTAAAGGACGAGGACATTCTCAGTCCCTTCACGCAGGACAATGAGGACATCTGGCAGGCGGACGCCGTGGAAGTTTTTCTTTCACCGGACGGCGACCTGAAAAATTATAAGGAAATAGAGGTATCACCCTTTGGGGTGCGCTTTTACGGGGATGTGTACAATGCGGACGGCAGATCCGTGGCTCTCACTAAAAAAGCGCCTCCTTATGGAGCGGATGTGTTCCGCACGGAAGGAGGATACAGTGTTAAGATCACTCTCGGCTATGATGCGCTGGAGGGATTTGACAGGTCAAAGATGAAGATGAACGCATTTCGTCTGGATAAGAAAGAGTCGGGGGAACAGCTGTTGTATGCGCTCAATCCCACGCTCTGCAATTCTTTTCACAGACCGCAATTTTTTATCGGGGAGGCAAAAAAATGAAATTTCAGGACGGAGAAGTGATTGTCTTTGCCGGCGATTCCGTTACGGACGCAGACAAAAACAACACATACGACAGGATCGGAAACGGATATGTCAAATTGATCCGAGATGCTTTGACGGCTTTTGAACCGCAGAACCATTACAAGATCATCAATGCCGGTGTCAGCGGCAACAATTCGAGCGATCTGCTTGCTCGCTGGGAGAACGACGTGGATGCTTTTGCTCCCGATACAGTCTTTTGCATGATCGGGATAAACGACGTTTGGCGCCATTTTGACGGACTGGATCTGGAAAAACCGCTTATTTCCGAGGCTAAATACGAGGAAAACCTGCGTAAGATCTGCGGACTTGCAAAAAAGTACAAGAGATTTGTTTTTATCACACCTTACTATATGGAAAGGAACAGACAGGACGAGATGCGCCTGCTCACCGAGCGCTATGTTCAGGTGATGAACCGCGTTGCAAAAGAAAACGGTGTTCCCGTTCTGGATGCACAGAAGGTGTTTGACGAATATATGCTTTCCCGTTCCGGACAGAGCATTTCGTGGGACAGGGTGCATCCCGGTCCCGTCGGTTCCATGCTGTTGGCGCGCATGATCCTGAAAGGCTGAGTCCGAAAAACAAAAAAGGAGGAGTGGGTTTCCATGGACGGTAAATTGTTGACAGAAAAATTACTTGCCTATGCAAAAGCACATCTTCATCTTCCTGAAGAAGATGAAATTTATATGCGTAACGTTTTACTTTCCCAATTCGGATTGAGCGAGCCTTACGACGGCGTCGCAGACGTTTCGGACGCGGTGAATGCGGACGTTCCCGATGCGCTGGCAGAAGACCTCAAAAATTTTGCGTTGGAAGCAGGGCTCTGCACGGAGGATTTTGCGGAAAGATACGTTGCAGATGTATTTGGAATGCTTTCCCCGCGCCCTTCTCAGATCAATCGCGCTTTTTGTAAACTGAAAAAGGAAAAAGGGCCGCAGGCGGCGTGCGATTATCTTTATGGTATTTCTGTCAAAAACGGTTACGTTCAGAAGACAGCGATCGCGCGTAATCTGAAATGGGATTACATAGACGGGAAAAATAAACTTGAGATCACCGTCAACCTTTCCAAACCCGAAAAAAACAACAAAGACATTGCAAAACTGCTTACAGCGCCGCAGAGCAAGAAGTATCCTTCCTGCGCGCTCTGCAAAGAAAACGAGGGGTTTGAAGGAACGGCAACGCATCCGCCCCGCCGCAACATCCGTACGGTAAAAATGCAGATCGGCGGCCAGCGCTGGTTCTTGCAGTATTCTCCGTATGCTTACTACGATGAGCATTGCATTCTCATCAACGAGGAACACGTTCCCATGAAAGTGGATGCAAAAACTCCCGACAAACTTCTCGATTTTGTCGATCAGTTGCCCAATTATTTTATCGGGAGCAATGCTTCTCTTCCGATCGTGGGCGGTTCTATCCTGAATCACGAACACTTCCAGGGCGGAAAACATCTCATGCCTATGCATCATGCAAAGATCGGCAAAAAATATACGAGCAGCAAATTCCCCGGATTAAAGATCGGCATTCTCAACTGGTATAACAGCGCTTTGCAGTGCGAGGGAAAGGACAGGAAAGAAATTGCCGCGTTCGCAGCGTCTGTTATTGACGCATGGAGAAATTACGATTGTCCCGAATGCAGCATTCTCAGCCATACGGGAGATACGCCCCACAACACACTTTCGCCCATCTGCCGCAAAGAGGGGAAAAAGTACATCTTTACTATGATTCTCCGCAACAACCGTACAAACGAGGATTTCCCTGATGGAATTTTCCACGTACATCCCGAGTATCTGAACATTAAGAGCGAGGGGATCGGGCTGATTGAGGCGATGGGACTATTCATCCTTCCGCCGCGCCTGAAGCGTCAGCTGGATGAGATCGCGGATATTCTTTGCGGAGCAGTCAAGTATGATGAAGCGGCACTTGCGGATCCCACGCACGATTTGCATATTCATAAGGATATGATCGCAAAACTGGTCGCCGAAGGGTTTACGAAGAACAAGGAAGAAGCTGTTGCGCGCGTGCGTGAGTATGTCAACCGCGTCTGTGCAGGCATTCTGGACAATACGGCAGTGTTTAAGCAGGACAAAGCGGGCAGAAAGGGTTTTGCCGAATTTATGGCATCGCTGGGATTGCAGGAAAAGTAAATCATCTGTTTTTGTACTGCTGTCTTTTGGTATTCAAAGGACAGCAGTACTGCTGAACAGAAAACTTCCGTATAAATTTTTTGGAGAAAAGGAAATTTTTACTGTAATTTGCTTGAAAAAATTCTCCGAGTATGTTATACTAATCAAGCAAGTCAAGCGAAGGTCTTTTTTTGTAAGAGGAATACAAAAACGACTTTGCAGATATGGAGGCATAGCTCAGTTGGTTAGAGCGCTCGCTTCACATGCGAGAGGTCGTAGGTTCGAGTCCTACTGTCTCTACCAAAAAAAAGGCACCCGTTTTCGGGTGCTTTTTTTGGTAGAGAGGACGAGAACCACGCGCGCCGAACGGGTTTGGAAAAGAAGAAAGGTAAAATCGCGCGTCGTTCGTGCGAGGGCACAGCCCGACGCCTTGCCGAGGGGACCTCGCTGGGGTGTCGGCAAATACCTACTGTCTCTACCAAAGCGAGGATAAGGGCGCATCTTGCGCCCTTTCTTCCTGTCTCGGATTTCGGTCATTTACGTTTTAGTAAACTCCCTCATCCTCGCAATTGAAAGTGCGCAATCTGCAACCCTTCTGCTCGCTTTGTGTAAAGAAAGGCACCCGTTTTCGGGTGCTTTTTTTGGTAGAGAGGACGAGAACCACGCGCGCCGTAATCGCTTGGAAAAGGAGAGGAGGCGGAATCGCGCGTCGTTCGTGCGAGGGCGCAGCCCGACGCCTTGCCGAGGGGACTTCGTTTGGGAATTCGGCATAAACAATATTTTCTTGCGGATAGACCGTTTTGAATAAGTGAAAGGGCGCTTGCGCCTTTTTCATATTTTATTTGCACGAAAAGATCTCAAAAAAGCTGAAAAATCAGTCCTCCTTGGCCGCTTGTCATTATTTTATATGATTTTCTTGACTTTCCATGACAAATATACTATAATGATATTGTCACAAAAAAATATGACATTTTAAAGAGAAAGTTATGAGATCGGTTGCAAAAAAGTCTATTAAGAAACGAATTTTTATTCTTGCAGTGGCGGCATTGCTCCTGCTTTCTGCGGGATTTTTCTGTTTTAAATTTTTTGTCGGAGAAAAGGCGGAAGGGGCAGACCTTCCTGTCATGCAGTCTTACAGCATCAAGCTTACGCCGCCGGAAGACGGTACGGGGCCGCAGGATCATACCGCCTTGGAAAACATCGGTTATATCGTCGGACGGCTGTCGGCGCGCGAGTATTACCATACGGAAAGTGTGTCCGTCGCCAACGCTTCCGCGTTGGGCGGCATGGTCAATGTCAAGCAGAATGTAGTTGGCAGCAAGGATTATAAGGACGGCATCTATATTGTCGAGGCAATCAGCACGGGCGAAAGTTCTTGTGCGCCTTCTAAAGCGATGCAAAGATTTTATGGAAAGGATACCGCCCTTGTGCGCTATGCCGCATCCGATAAAAAATCCGACTGGAACGGCTTAGACACGGAATGGTCGACGGAAAAGCCTGCGGAGGTTCTGGATAAATCGCAGCATATCAATCGTTACGGGCTTTGGGCGACCGAGTTTTCCGATTATGTGATCACCGAGAAAACTCTTCTGACGCCGGATGCGGCGGTAGAAAAGGAGGGGAGCGAGTACGTGCTCACCGTTTCTCTGTCTGTCCGGGAAGACGCGGAAACCGGGGCAAAGGATTCAACAGAGTACTATAAGCGTCAGATGCGCACGATGGGCGATCTGGACGATTATCCCTCGTTTGCGTCTGCACAGCTGATCTTCCGTTTTACGGAGGATTGGACGATCACCTCGCTGGAAACGATCGAAGATTATTCCTCCAAAAAGGGATTTGAAGCGAATTGCAAGGGAAGCAATAAGACGACCTATTCTTACGACCTTGCGGACGTAGATATT
>CASFBD010000123.1 GCA_949292885.1 uncultured Bacillota bacterium | reverse complement strand
CTTGCTGATTTTGTTCGCGCGATCGAGCACACTCTCATACACGAGCAAAAGCTGTGAACGATACACTCCGAAACAATCGAACGCTCCTGCGCAGATCAGTCCTTCCAGCATCCTCTTGTTTAAGAAAGACGCGCAGCGGAAAACAAAATCGGGGAAGTTTTTGAACTCACCGTGTTTTTCTCGCTCGTCAATGATGGCGTGTGTAGCGTTGACGCCGACACCTTTCAGCGCACTCAGTCCGAACCTGACACCGTTGCCCTGCACGGAAAAATATGTCTTGCTCTTGTTGACGTCAGGCTGCAAAACGAGAATGTTCTTTTCTTTGAGATAGACAATGTATTTGGAAACCTCGTCTATTTTGTCTATACGGTTATTTAAGATGGCAGCCAAAAACTCTTTGGGATAAAAGCGTTTCAAATATGCCGTGCGGTATGCAAGCACGGCGTAGCAGGTCGCGTGAGCCTTGTTGAAGGCGTAGCTTGCAAAGCTTTCCATATCGCCGAAGATCTTTGCTGCAACTTCCTTGGGAATACCCCGGCTGACCGCGCCCTCAATGTTGCCTCCGTCCTTGATGTTGCCGAAAATAAATTTATCTTTCTGCGCCATCAATTCCGCTTTGTTCTTTTTACCCATGGCACGGCGGACAAGGTCTGCCTGGCCGAGAGAAAATCCCGCCAGATCCTGGAAGATCTGCATAACCTGTTCCTGATACACAATAACGCCGTAAGTGACTTTAAGGATGTGTTCAAGAAGAGGCGTATCGTACTTTACCTGCGCAGGATTGAGTTTGTTGGAAATATACGTGGGAACGTATGCCATCGGGCCAGGACGGTACAGCGCCACACCTGCAATAATGTCTTCCAGACAGCCGGGTTTAAGCTCTTTCATGAACTTCTTCATGCCGCCTTGTTCCAACTGGAACACGGCGTCCGTATCTCCTTCTGAGATCAGATCGTACGCCTCTTTATTTTCGTATCCGATCTCGTCCCAGTCGATCACGCGTCCTGTGTCTTCAAGAATATAGTCGCACGCCTTTTTTATATCCGTCAGCGTGGTAAGTGCAAGGAAGTCCATCTTGAGCATTCCGATGGATTCCACTTCTTTCATATTGAACTGCGTTGTCACATCCTCGCCGTTACGGGAAAGCGGAACGTTATCCGCGATAGGTTTCCTGCATATAACGACGCCGGCCGCGTGCATGGAAGTATTTCTCGGCATTCCTTCCAGCTTAAGCGACATATCAATGACACGGTGCAGCTGTTCGTCCGTTTCGTAAAGCTGAATAAAATCGGTGTTGCGCTTTTTTTCCTGTTCGTCCAGATTCTTTAAAATCTCGGCACGCTTTTCCTCATCCTGTTCCGATTCCGCTTTTTCTTTCAGCCCCTGTATGTTCCACCCCAGGAGCTCGCGGATGGTAGACTTACCGTCCATCAGCTTGGTTACACGATCAGTCTCGGAGTATGGCACGCGTAGTACTCTGCCAACGTCCTTAATTGCCGCTTTAGACGCCAAAGTACCGAAAGTAACGATCTGTGCGACGTTTTCCGGATGATACTTATTGCGCACGTATTCGATGGTTTCCGGACGCCGTTCGTTACAGAAATCGACGTCGAAATCGGGCATAGTGACGCGGTCCGGGTTGAGGAACCGCTCAAAGAACAAGTCATACTTTAACGGATCGATGTCCGTAATGCCGATTGCATAAGCAACGATACTCGCCGCACCGGAACCGCGCCCCGGCCCCACAGGGATCCCCCTCGACTTCGACCACTGGATAAAATCCATGACGATGAGATAATATTCTGCAAACCCCATACCGAGGATGATACCCAGTTCGTAATCGGCACGTTTTTTGACGGCATCCGTGATCTCCCCGTACCTGCGTTTGAGCCCGTCCCATGTGAGTTTTGTCAAGTAATCCTTCGGGTCAGAACCATCCTCAGGTGTGTATCCCGGGATCAGGGACTTATCCTTGATAGGATCGCCGTTGTCTTTCAGGTCGAAACAAGGTTCCTCGTTACATTTTTCGGCAATGACGAGAGTATTGGAAATCGCCTCAGGAACATAGTGAAAAAGCTCCTCCATTTCCTCGGGCGTTTTCAGGTAAAATTCGTGCGTTTCAAATTTCATGCGCTTAGGATCGTCGATGGTCTTCTTCATCTGAATACACATCAGCACGTCCTGCATTTCCCAGTCTTCTTTTTTAATATAGTGCACGTCGTTTGTGGCAACCGGCTGAATATCGCATTCCTTTGCGAGCTGCAAAAGGAGAGGCAGCACACGCCGTTGTTCTTCCAGCCCGTGGTCCTGGATCTCAATGTAGAAATCCTCACCAAACATTTCTTTCAGATCGAGAGCCGTCTTTTTTGCCCCCTCATAATCGCCGCGCAGCAATAGTTTTGGAATGCGACCCGCAAGGCAGGCGGAAAGGCAGACAAGCCCTTCGCTGTGTTCGCGCAACGTCTTATAATCCACGCGCGGTTTGTAGTAAAATCCGTCCACGTAGGCAATCGAATCCAGCTTGACGAGATTTTTATAACCCTTCTTGTTTTTTGCCAAAAGGATAAGATGTTCAAACTCGCTGGTGTTATCCTTGATCTTGTAATCGTGCGTCATGTACAGCTCGCAGCCGATGATCGCCTGGATCTTATTTTTTCTGCATTGCTCGGCAAATTGCAACGTTGCATACATATTGCCGTGGTCGGTTATGGCGATTGCCTTAATATTGTTTTTTACGCAGTGCGCAACCAGCTCCTTGACTTTGCACGCGCCGTCCAGCAGACTGTATTCCGTATGAAGATGTAAATGTACAAACTCTGCCATGAATCCCTCTCGCAGTTCTTTGGTAATGAAGAATGCCGCCTTGCGGCAGAAAATATTTTTTAAAGTTCGGAAACGAAATCGGCAATCGCACGCGCCGCCGCACGGCTGTCCGCCCCCTCGGCATATACGACGTACTCATCCCCCTTCAGAAACTTCATGGATAAAAGCCCTATGATGCTCTTGGCATTCCCGCGCTTTGTGCCGTCCTCAAAGATGATCTCGCTCTTGTACTTGCTTGCCTCAAAAACAATGCGCTGCGCATCGTAGGCGTTGTATGTGTCCTTTTTATATACAAATGTGACTTTGTCCATATTCCCCTAATCCTCCGATAATTCTTCGGCTATTTTGACAAGTTTACGCAAGCGGTGGTTCAAACAGCTTTTGGAAATCTGCAGTCTCTCCGCCAATTCTTTCAAAGACGCTTCTTTGTCCGCAAGACGCGCCGCAGCTGTGTCGCGCAGCGATTCGTCCAGTTCGGAGATCCCAATGACCGAGTCAATGATCTGTATGGCACGGATCTGCCGCACGGAAGCCTCCAAACTCTTGTCCATATTTTTTTGCAGACAGTTCGCCACGCGATTTATATGGTTTCGGACATCCTTTTCCTCAACAAGTTCGTACAGCTTTTCGATCCCCTTCTCCGCGCCCAGAAGCGCCAGAAAATCAGAAATGCTTTCCCTGCTTTTTAAATAAACCACACTGGCTCCTTTTCGTTCCACACATTTTGCAAGCACTTCATACTCTGCGAGGATCTCACAGAAATCATCCGCCATCGCTTTGCCGGAAAACACGATTTCCAGATGATAGCCAGAACGAGCGTCCTCGATCTTTGGTATCGTACAACTGCCGCTGCCCAAAAAAGCACCCAGAATATATGCGCGCCGGCAGCACTCGTTTTCGACCAAATAACGATCGATGCCCAGGTTCAACGTCAGCTCTCCGCCTTCGCCCGAAAGGATGCCCAACTCGGACAAAATGAACATCGAACGCGAAGAGAGGCACTGAAAGACCAGCCGATTGCGCCCGTTGCGCGCATCCGCCGTCGCCTGCACGATTTTAAGCTCAGCGCCGAATACGTCCTCCAGCAGAGAGATGACAAATTCGGCAATATATTCGCTTTCTGTAACAAACTCAAACCCTACACTCGAACCGGAACGCAGGACACTGCCCGTAGTCCGCAGGAATGCAGAGAGCGCAGCCGTTTTGCAGCAGGCATTCTCCAGCCCCTTGCGTATGAGTTCCTTTTTGACCTCAACGGTAAAATTTCCCTTTGCCACTATAGATTTCTCTCTTTATACGCACTGAAACGGAATTGCGGTTTTCTTCCGTCGATGTTGGCGATCTGCTCGCGCGGGATATCTACCCGTTCCAAAAGCTTGTCCACCAGCGCTGTGTCACCGATCCTGTCCACAGAATGCGCGTCCGAATCGATGATGAACTGCACACCCGTATCCCGCACGGCCTCAACTTCCTCATCGCTGAGATGCACTTTTTTAGAGTTGAGTTCGATATACGTCCCGTAATCGCGCGCCGCTTTTGCGATTTCCGTCACGTCGCAGAAAGACTGATAATTCAGGTGCGTGATAACGTCGATGGGGTTATTTTTGATGGCGTTGACAATCGCGTGGGTATTGTATCGGATCAGGCTCTTGCTCGGTTTTATATGCAGCGTCGTGTGCAGAGAATTGCGCATGAGCAGATTCCAGAAATCGTAAAAAGAAGTAAACTTGACAAACCTGTGAATCCCCATCAGAAAGATGTCGAAATCCTTATAATCTTCCTTTTTCAGATCTGTTCTGCCCTGCTCGTCGCAGAGATTCGCCTCTGTTCCGACGTAGACACGCAGTCCCGTCATTTCGCTCGCTTCGCGGCAGTCTTTGACCAGCTGCGGGATCTCTCTGTGACGCAGTCCGAACGCAAGCTGTTCAAACCCGTGATCTGTGATCGCGATCTCCTGTAAACCGATCTCTTTTGCGCGCAATGCGTTTTCCAATACCGTACCTTTTCCATGACTGTAAACGGTATGGGTATGATAATCGCCAGTAAGAAGCATTTAAAATTCTCCTATGTATCTGATCTCTTCCGAAAGCAGGACGCCTGTTTCGGAAAAAACGCGTTGTTTGACCAGCCGTACCAGCGCGGCATAATCGCGCGAAGTGGCGCCGCCGCGGTTGATGATAAAATTTGCGTGCCGCCCGGATACTTCCGCGCCACCCAAAGAAAATCCTTTCAGTCCCACCGATTCGATCAGCCTGCCCGCAGAATCCCCTTGCGGGTTTCGGAATACACAACCAAGGCTCTTCTCCTTCGGAAGTTCCGCGCGGGCAAGCCTTGCATCTCGGATGCTTTGCAGGATCTTTTCTTTCTCCAGCCGCTCGCAGTGCAACCAACCGCCCAGAATGACGCTTCTTTCCTGCATAAAGCGGGAAAATTTATAGGCATATCCACATTCGGAAAGAGAAATCGTCCTCCTCTCTCCGTTAACGAGCGCCTCTACGCGAAGCACCACGCTGTCCATATACCTGCCGCGCGCCCCCGCATTCATATACAATGCGCCGCCGAGCGTTGCCGGGATCCCGCACAGAAAACTCAAACCGCCCAGTCCGCCTTGCGCCGCCTCATAAACGATGCGATCCAGTCCGGCACCGCACTCCGCAAAGATACAAGAGTTTTCCGCGCGTATGTTTTTCATGTTCCGCGTGCAGATCACCACTCCGTCAAAACCGCTGTCCGAAACGAGCACGTTGCTCCCGTTCCCGAGAACGACATACGGGACTTTTTTCCACTCCAACCACTCTGCGGCGCGCACGCAGCCGTCTATATCCTCAGGGAAGAGCGCAAGAGGCGCCTCTCCTCCGATCCCGACCGTCGTGTGCAGACGGAAAGAAAACGGGCTCTTATTCCATCGGAACGGAAACATCTCGGCGATCTGTTCATAAAGCATAAAATCTGTTCCTCCTTATTATACAGCAATTTCACTTTTTTTACAATTCTATGAGAGAATATTTTGCAAAATTTTTGCCTCGTTTTTGTCCCCGGCGAGAGCCGCCGAAGAGGCGGAAACAAGTCTTTGCCGCGACTCGTCCGACAGAAAAACATTCACGCCTTTCTCCGGCAGATTGCTCTGTGCCGCCTGCAATGCAGGCTCATCAGAACCGTACACTGTATCGTAAACGCTCAGCATACCGATTTCCGAAAGTCTGCTTTGGACTTCCTCTGACAAAATACACCCGATAAACTCTTGCGTTGCGCGAACTTTTTCC
>CASFBD010000122.1 GCA_949292885.1 uncultured Bacillota bacterium | reverse complement strand
GAGGGGTACGTACCCCTCTTTTTTTGACGTTTTTTCAGTGACAGCCGCCGCAGGTCTTGCAGTTTCCGCTGCATTTCGTGCTTTTCTTTCCTGTGGAGGAAAACATTTCTCCGCTCCAATCGCGCACGGCGGGCGCCTTGCAGTCAGGGCAGACGACGGGCTGGTCAAATTTTTGCACCAGCTCTTCAAACTTTTTTCCGCACTTTTCGCATTTGTATTGCAGGATAGGCATAATTACTCCTTTTCCGCGGTTTTTGACGGCCTGAAATCGCGCATCATTTGCGGAATGAGAAAAGATTTTTTTGTAAAGAGATGCAGGGCGTACTGCGCACAAAAGGCAAGCGCGCCGCAGAGATTGCAGAGGATGTCCTCCATGGTGTCGTTGACCGGGACTACTTCGGTCCCGTCGGGCAGGACAGTAGGAATACCCTGTGCGGTTCCGCTGAGCAGGACGTCTGTGGAAAATTCAAAAATTTCCCAAAGCGCCGCAAACATCATAGAAACGGCAAAGCAAACCAGCAGGATCAGTCCCGCTTTCTGCGCTTGTGCGTCGCAAAGTTTGCACAGGAAAAACAATCCTGCGATCGCTCCCAAATATCCGAACAGGGTGTGCATCGCCAGGTCGTACCACCAGATGCTGCCGTAAAATCCAAGTACAGTTCCAAAAAAGCCTGCAAAAAAGATAAAAACGGCGCAGATCGTCAGCATTCCGTCACCGATCCCGTCTTTCAGCAGCCAGCGGGAGACAAAGGGGAACAGCCAGAGCAGGGTATTTGCCGCCATGGCGGCAAAACTCGGGTGAAAAAATCCATAGATTCTTCCGATGATCGTAAGTATTGCCATAACGGCAAACATTCCCGCACAAAAAACGTACAGTGCTACGCGCAGGGGCGGGATCCTGTTGCTTTTTTTGCTGTTCAACATAACCTCCGTCGGAATAGATCGCACACAATTATAGCAGACTGCATTGCGTTTTGCAAGCAAACGCGGGCATAAATGCCCGATTTGCGGCATACAATAAAGGGCGGAACTGCCGCAAAGGAGGTGTTCCCGTGCGCTTATCGGAGGAATCGTTTGCCGCGCTCGGTATCAATGCGGACGTCGCGGCGGGCGGAGCAAAGGTGGTCGTGTATGCGGGCGTGTGCGCCTGTTTTGAAAACGTAAAGGGGATCGTCCGTCTTTCAGCGGAGGAGGTCGTGTTGCGAGCGGGCAGGGGCGAAGTTTGCGTGCATGGAAAAAATCTGCGCGTGGCGCGATACGGACTGGGCGATCTTTGGCTTTCCGGGGCCGTGTCGCAGGTGGAAATATCGGAGGAATCGCATTGAAACCGCTCTTTCTGGATGAGTATGAACTGAGCGCCAGTATGCCCCTGCGCGCACTGGAAAAGTTGGACGGGGCGGGCGTGTGTGTGTACGACGTGCAAAAAACGGCACCGGGAAAGCTGAAATTCTGCGCAAAATCAAAAGAAAGCAAAAAAATTTTTGCAATTTTGCGCGGTTCGTGTTATACTGTTAACAAACGGAGAAGTGTGGGCCTGAAACGCCTGTTGCAAAAGCTTGTCCGCCGCCCGGGCGCGATCGCCGCGGTGCTGGCGGTGTGCCTGCTTGCGGCGGCTGCCAACGTGTTCGTTCTGCGCGTGGAAGTGGACGGGAGCGTCCGTTACGCTTCTCAGACGCAGGAGATCCTGCAGGAAGAGGGACTGAGTCTCTTTTCCGCTTACAGTGCGGAGAATGCCGAGCGCGCCCGCGCACGGCTGATGCGTCTTTCAGGCGTTGCGTTCGTCACGCTGGAAAAGCAGGGGTGCGTTTTGCGCGTCACCTTTCAGGAAAGCGAGGAAACGCCCGTTCCCGAGCGGGAAAAACAGTTGTTGGCTCCCTGCGGAGGAGTGTTGCAGGAACTCACCGTCCTGCGCGGCGTGCCTCTTGCAAAAGAGGGCGAAGAAGTGAGCGCGGGGCAGGAATTGGCGGCGTGTGCGGAGGGAGAATCCTTTGCCGTCGCGCGCGCGATATTATTGTGCGAGGGCGTATACACGTACGAATGCGCGGATGCGCAGGATGTAAAGGCGCGCGCCGTTGCAAAAGCCGTCTTTCTCTGCGGCGGAACTCCCGTCGGCTACGAAGTTGCGCTCACGGGCAGCGGAGGGGAATTTATCTGTACGGTGCGGCTGCAATACTTGTTGCGGCTGAGCGTAAATTTCGGGGAAAACGAGTAAACGGCCCGCTTTTGCGGGCAAAAGGATGTACAATGGAACAGACAAGGATCACCATCGACGCGGGCAATCTGGACGACATGCAGAAGCTTCTTGGCACCTTTGACGAAAATCTGAACATCGTAACGAGGGAGCTGGGCGTCCAGGCGTCCGTGGAAGGTGTGCTTTTAAAAATTTCGGGAGACGAAGACAATGTCACCCTTGCTGCGCGTGTGCTGGAAGGCATTTTAAAGCTGATCCGCGCAGGGGAAAGTGTGGACAAGTCCCGCATCGTTTACTGTATCGAACTTGCCAGGGAAGGAAACCTGGAAGGGATCGAGCAGGTGATGAGCGGCGTTGTTGCCATCACTTCGCGCGGAAAGCAGATCAAATGCAAGACGGTCGGTCAGAAAAAATACGTGGACGCCATCAAAAAGAACACCGTTGTTTTCGGTGTGGGGCCTGCCGGCACGGGCAAGACCTATCTTGCCGTCTGCCTTGCCGTCAGCGCGTATAAGGGCAAACAGGTGGAAAAGATCATTCTCACCCGTCCCGCTGTGGAGGCGGGCGAAAAACTCGGGTTTTTGCCCGGAGATCTTCAGACCAAGGTGGATCCCTACCTGCGCCCGCTGTACGATGCGTTGCAGGAAATGTTCGGCATGGAGACCTATCTCAAACTGATGGAAAAGGGGAGCATTGAAATCGCACCCCTCGCGTATATGCGCGGCAGGACGCTTTCCAACGCCTTTATCATTCTGGATGAGGCGCAGAACACTACCTGCGAACAGATGAAGATGTTTCTAACCCGTATGGGGGACGGGAGCAAAATGGTCATCACGGGCGACGTCACGCAGATCGACCTTCCCGAAGGGAAAAAGAGCGGGCTCAAGCACGCCATTTCCATTCTCAAAAACATTGAGGGGATCGAGACGGTGACGCTTACCGCCAAGGACGTGGTGCGCCATCCGCTCGTCATGGAGATCGTGCGCGCGTACGAGCGTGAGGGTACGCGCCAAAACAGCGGAGGAAAAAAATGAGGTACGCAGATTCCGCCGAACGCAGGAAATTCGGCAAAGCCGAATGCGTAAAAAGCGTGTTCGCTTTTTTTGTCAATTATATCATCCTGCTCCTGTTGGTGGCGTTGTTCATCTGGATGAATACGCTCGTTATCGAGGGGGAGAGCTTCAACAATTACGTCAGAGAACACTACAACATGGTCATTTACCTGTTGGCGAGTATCTTTGTGCTCTGCCTGACCATGTACTTCTACTATATTTTTGAAGACAAGAGTATGCTTGCCTCCACGCGCAATATCTGGCTCATCTTTGTCATGCTGGATATATGCCTGCTCATCTGTTATCTGTTCGGGTATTTTTTCAATATTTATTCGCGGCCGGTGGCGCTTCTGGCATTGCTCGCGCTCATGTTGCTCAGTCGCAGGGACGCCATCTTTCTCAACAGTATTTTCGCTGTGATGATGTTCGCCATCGACAGCTTTACCAATTTCAGTGAGATCAACGCCTATCCCATTGCGCTCAGCGCCACACCGCTGATGGCTTTTTCGGCGGGCATGGTGGGCATCTTTGTGGGCAGTCAGGTAAAAACGCGCATCCGCTCTTTTCTCAGCGGATTTGCGGTAAGCATTCCCATCGTCGCCATGATCGCCTGCCTCGAATACAGCCGGGGCACGGATATGGTCTATCTCATGTTGTACGGACTGGAAGCGGGGCTTCTCTCTTCCGTGCTCTTTATGGCATTTCTGCCCGTGTTTGAAGTGCTCTTCAACTGTATCACGGATTACCGCCTGCGCGAACTGACCGATCACGACGCGCCCCTCATGCGCGAACTCAAAGATCGCGCCATGGGTACGTTTAACCACTCCATCGTGGTCGCGCACCTTGCGGAAGCGTGCGCCATCGCGCTGGGAGAGGACGCCGCGCTCGCCCGCGCCGCCGCCTATTACCACGACGTCGGCAAGCTGCGCCAGCCCGAATATTTCACGGAAAATCAGACGGGTTATAACCCGCACAACGAGCTCTCGCCCGAACTCTCCGTAGACATTATCCGTTCGCACGCCCGGGATGGCTACGAACTTATCCTCAACAAGAGTTTGCCCAAGGCGCTCGCGGACGTTGCCGTTCAGCACCACGGGACTCTGCCCATCAAGTATTTTTACGCGAAGGCGCTGAAAATGACGGACGGAGCGCTGAACATAGAGGACTTTTCTTACGGCGGACCCAAGCCGCAGACCAAGATCGCCGCGATCATTATGATCGCGGACGCGAGCGAGGCGATCTCCCGCACTCTGCCCGACCGTTCTCCCGAAAAGGTAGAAGGAGCGGTGCGCGACATCATCGAGGAACGCATGGACCTCGATCAGTTCGATGAGTGCGATATCACCATGAAAGACCTTACGGTCATCAAATCGACCATCGTTTCCTGTCTCACGGGTGTGTATCACAGCCGCGTGCAGTACCCGAAACTCAAACTCAAAAGAACGGAAGAGGAGAATACCAAAGAAAATGCGTAAACTCATCGTGCAGTGCGAGGAAGAGAACTTCGACGTTTCTCTGCTTGAACAATTCGGCGCGCAGGACGTGGATACGGATGCCACGCTGTGCATGGAACTCGTCTTTACGGACGAGGAGGGGATCCGCTCGCTCAACGCGAGCACGCGCGGCAAGGACGCCGTTACCGACGTGCTCAGTTTCCCCAACCTGGAAGGGATCTTCCAAAAACCTGTCCGCAAGGAAAACTTCCCCTTCGACGCGGACGAGGAGGGCAATCTGTTTTTGGGCAGCGTTGTCATCTGTCGTCAGCGTGCCGCACAGCAGGCGGAAGAATACGGACATTCTTTGGAGCGCGAGATCTATTATCTTGCGGTGCACGGACTGTGCCACCTGCTCGGCTACGATCATGAAGAGGAATCGGACAAGGCGCTCATGCGCGAGCGCGAGGAGCGCATCCTCTCCGCCATGAACCTGGGGAGGGACGAGGGATGAAGAGCGGATTCGTCGCCGTCATCGGCAAAGCCAACGCGGGGAAGAGCACCCTCGTCAATGTGTTGGTGGGCGAAAAAGTTGCCATCGTTTCCCCTAAACCGCAGACCACGCGCGACCGCATCCTCGGCGTTCTCAACGAGGACAACGCCCAGATCGCGTTTGTGGATACGCCCGGGATCTATAAATCCAAAACCGCCCTGTCCGATATGATGATGCGCACGGCGGAACAGTCTGCCAAGGACGTGGAACTCATCCTGTACGTTCACGACGGGCATAAGGGGGTTTCCGAATCGGATATTTCTCTCATGAAACACTATCTCGGGTTCGGCATTCCCATGATGATCGCCTATACAAAGACGGACATCATGCCCGAAGAGAATATTCCCGCCGACGTAAAGAAATTGTACGACGAGGGCATCGAATGCGACATCTTGCCCGTATCTGCAAGGCGCGGCAGGAACATTGCCAAGCTTAAAGCTGCCATCGTCGAAAAGCTGCCAGAGGGCGAAAAACTGTTCCCCGACGATGTGCTTTCGGATAAGAGCGAAAAGTTTATGATCGCCGAGATCATGCGCGAAAAGATCCTGTTAAAGTATGACAAGGAGATCCCGCACGGCGTTGCCATCCTCGTCAATACCTTCAAAAAACGCGAAACGGGAAACATTTACGACATAGACTTGGACATCATCTGCGAAAAGGCGAATCATAAGGCCATCCTCATCGGCAAACAGGGGAAGGCACTCAAAGAGACGCTCTCCTTTGCGCGCAAGAGCATGGAAGAATTTCTGGGGGCAAAGGTGATGCTCACCGCGTACGTCAAGGTCAAGGATGACTGGCGTGATAAGGCAAACCTTCTCAAAGAATACGGTTACGGCGGCAATGACGAAACAATGTAACTGATGAATTGTCAAGTTAAGTGCAACAGTTAGAGAGATTTAGTTCAAATAAATCTTGCGGAGTTTGGTAATGCAAAACTTTCTTGGGCCTGGCGTTGA
>CASFBD010000121.1 GCA_949292885.1 uncultured Bacillota bacterium | reverse complement strand
GGGAAAATCTGTTCCGAACACATTCTTATATTTTGCAAGACTCAACCCTTCCGTCGTACGAAGAGCAAGCATCACCATCTCAAATTTAGCATCGTCTCCTTCGATGAGCTCGTCATCTACAACAGGATAATAATTCGTCATAATACCCTTAATGTATTCGTCAAGATCGGGCGTATTTGTAAAACGCTTACCCCACATAAACGAACTCGCCGAAACGCCGAACCCGATATATTCCCCTCTCCTCCAATAATTGAGATTATGACGGGATTCAAAGCCGGGCAAACAAAAGTTGGAAACTTCGTATCTCATATAACCCAAAGAAACAAGATACGCACGCGCACGCTCGTACTGGTCGGCAACCTCGTCGCTGTCAGGAAGATCCCCGTTGAGATAATCGGAATACATGGGCGTTCCGTCCTCAGGCGTGAGCGCATACATGGAAATATGCTTTGCTCCTCCTGTCTTGGCAAGATCGATCGCGTCAAAAATATCTTTGACCGTCTGGTTTTTTAAACCGATCATAATATCGGCGCTCTTGTTGACATCCCCGAGCAGTTTACAGGCAGCTGAAAAATCTGCGGCTGTATGAATGCGACCAAGGTCAGACAGGATACGATCGTTTGCCGATTGCATCCCTACGGAAAAACGATTGACTCCTGCCTTTTTATAGACTGCTACTTTTTGCTCGTCGATCGTCCCGGGATTCAATTCAAGCGTGATCTCCGCATCCTTACGGAGCTGATACTCCGCACGAATCATATTCAGACACCCTGCAATCGAAAGTGGATCGATCACGGAAGGTGTTCCGCCGCCGATATAGACTGTATCAAACTTCTTTTCTTTCAGCTCCTTCGCGCGCAGTTTCATTTCCTTATAAACGCACGTCATGTAAGCATCGGCAAGTCCGATCTTCCCAGGATAGGAGGTAAAGTCACAATATCTGCATTTTGATTTACAAAAAGGAATATGAATATAAATTCCCGCCATACTCTTTTATTTTTCCTTATTCAACCGATTTATGTCTGACATAATACTTTGTAAGCGTGCATTATTGCGGTTTCCAGCAATACTTTTCCATATCAACGTACAGAAGTCCGTCCTCTTTTTGAAAAACTTCTACACCTTCTTTTTCAAGAAGCTCTCGCTGTATTTCCTGCCCCCCGAAAGCAAAAGCAGGCGCAAGCCTGCCTTCCTTGTTGACAACACGATGACACGGAATAATCCCCGGCATCGGATTAACGTGTAACGCATACCCCACCGCACGTGACGATCGGGGCGAAAAACACATCCCTGCAATCTGCCCGTACGAAGCAACTTTTCCCGACGGAATCATACGCACGATCTGATATACTTTATCGAAAAAATTCTTTTCATCCATTTTTAAAAATCCGAAAGCTTACCGAGCAAAGAATAAAGATCGGGTAACGCAACGACACCCTGCGGAACAGGCGCATTCAACCTGTTTAGCCAGACACTCTTGATTCCCGCACCGCGCGCGCCCCAATAATCGTTGCGAAGCGAATCCCCCGCATACAGAACCTCATCCGCTTTCAATCCGAAATACTGTAAACCTTTGGAGAAAATTTGCGGATCAGGTTTATAAGCACGTGCCATTTCGCTTGTGTAAATCCCCTTGAGGTTAAGCTTCATTTTTCCAACCATTGCTTTAAGCTCCGCCGTATCTATGTTAGACAGTATGTAACAGGGAATCGGACATTCCTCAATAAAACGCAGCGAATCTTCAAACGGCTCCGCAGACACGGAAAAATCCGCCATTTCTTTGGCAAGAGCTTTCACGTCTACCCGCACCCCGCATTCTTCCTCTATCTTCTCCAGCACAAAAACATACAGTTCTTTCTGTAAATGAAAATTCTCCCCGCAGGCTCGGTCACATTCCCGTGCAAAATGTTTCCACCAAAGTTTGTAAATCTCTTCCGCGGGAACCGTCGCCCCTGCCTGCAAAAACGCACATACATATCCGGCCAAAACTACATCTGCTTCATGAGCGACCGTCCCATAACAATCCAATAACACAGCTTTCATTTCTTTTTACCTGCTTTTTATTCGATTTATGTCAGACAAAATACTTGATAAACCTCAAATTTTAAAACAACTAAATTTTATTTGTTTGTCTTTAAGATCGACATAAACACTTCACTTGGAACTTCTACAGAACCGATGCTGCGCATCCTCTTTTTACCCTCTTTCTGCTTTTCCAACAATTTTTTCTTACGTGTAATATCTCCCCCGTAACACTTGGCAAGGACATCTTTGCGCACCGCTTTTACCGTTTCGCGTGCGATGATCTTTCCGCCCACAGCCGCCTGAATGGGAATTTCAAAAAGCTGTCTCGGAATGGCATCTTTCAGGTTTTCGGCAAGTTCCCTGCCGCGAGGATACGCCCTGTCCTTGTGCACGATCATGGAGAGCGCATCACACACATCTCCGTTGAGCAAAATATCCAGCTTGACCAGATCGCTCCTTTCATATCCGATCAGTTCGTAATCGAAACTCGCATAACCGCGCGTACGCGATTTTACCTGATCGAAAAAGTCGTAAATGATCTCGTTCAATGGAAGAGTATACAAAAGTTTGACGCGCTTATTGTCGAGATACGTCATATCTTTGAACACGCCGCGTTTATCCTGGCAAAGATCCATGATCGAACCGATATATTCGGGAGGAGAATATAATTCCACCTTAACGATAGGCTCTTCCATGTATTCGATGTCTGCAGGATCCGGCAAATGGGAAGGATTGTCAACAAAAAGTTCTTCCCCGTCCGTTTTATGAACGAGGTAGGAAACACTCGGCGCCGTTGTAATGATGTCGAGATTGAACTCCCTTTCAATACGCTCCTGAATGATTTCCATGTGTAAAAGCCCCAAGAAACCGCAACGGAAACCAAATCCGAGAGCAACGGAAGTATCCGGCTCAAACAGCAAAGCGGCGTCGTTGAGCTGCAATTTTAAAAGCGCATCTTTCAGATCGTTGAATTTGCTCCCGTCCAGCGGATAAATACCGCAAAACACAACAGACTGCACTTTCTTATAACCGGGAAGAGGTTCCGCAGCCGGACAAAGAGCATTTGTGACCGTATCACCCACCGCAACGTCCTGAATACTCTTAATGCTCGCCGCAATGTATCCGACTTCCCCCGCACGCAGAATATCCTTGGGCGAGAGTTTCGGACTGAATGCCCCCACCTCCGTCACGTCGAACTGTTTGTCCGAACGGAAAGTTCTGATAATATCCCCCACCTTTACTTCGCCGTCTTTGATCCTGACAAACAAAATAACGCCCTTGTAATTATCATAATAACTGTCAAAGATCAGTGCTTTGAGCGGGGCATCCGTATCCCCGTCCGGAGCCGGAATATACTGGACAATTTTCTCTAAAATGTCTTTTATATTTGTTCCCTCTTTGGCCGAAACGCAAGGCGCGTAAGACGCATCCAGTCCGATGACCTCTTCTATCTCCTTGCGCGTCCCCTCAATATCCGCCGAAGGAAGATCAATCTTGTTGATTACGGGAATGATCTCCAGATCATTTTCCAAAGCAAGATAGACGTTGGCAAGCGTCTGCGCCTCGATACCCTGCGTCGCATCCACCACCAAGATTGCCCCCTCGCACGCGGCAAGAGAACGGGAAACTTCGTAAGTAAAGTCGACGTGTCCCGGCGTATCAATGAGGTTGAGTTCATATTCACTGCCGTCATCAGCAGTGTAATACATCCGCACAGGCGTCAGTTTGATGGTAATTCCCCTTTCACGTTCGAGATCCATCGAGTCGAGCAGCTGTTCCTCCATATCACGGCTGGAAACCTGTCCCGTCAGCTCCATAATCCTGTCCGCTATCGTGCTTTTCCCATGGTCAATGTGCGCAATAATGCAAAAATTTCTGATATACTTACTCGGCTTTGCCATCTATGATCTCTCCGTACCGCACCTGACCGCGGTAAAATTTGTTCCTCTCTATTATATCTGAAAATGCAGGTTTTGGCAATTAAATTGCCTTTATTGATCGGCAAAAGCTATTTCTTTTCACGGGAATGACAATAATCCCAATACCAGCACCTGTACGGCTGTTCGCACTGAGATCCCGTTTCCGCCTCCACTTCTTCCTTCTGCGTTTTTATCTTCCCCAGCCGCCAGATATTATCGTTGACCGTCCTCGCATACGCCCATGCCTGCGCGGTCACATCCGCAACGACAAGCGAATCCGCACTATCCCCCCGGTACACAACATAACACCCGCTCACCTTCACCTGACAGCGGTTTAAAATATACAGCTGAAATCCGACATCCCGCACAAACTGTTCTTTTACCCCGTAACTGTTTTTAACCTCATACAATGCGTATCCGCTGTCCGTCCGACGCAGAATATCGACGGCACAATAATTCCCGTAATACATGAAAGCCGCCTCACACAAAACCCGCGTTCCCTCTTGCAAATGCTCCTGTGTCCGTTGCAGCATCGCGGTAAAATCCAGCCGTCCATCCTCTTTGTAAGCCGTCATTTCCACGTAATCCCCGAACATAGCCATCGCCCGATCGCCAAATTCGTTACCCTTATCCAAAAGCTCCTGCACTTCCGGCGGAATCACCTTTTCTTCCGGCTTGTGTTTATCCAGCCACAGCATTTTAGGACACTGCATCCCGCGCATATAATCTGTTTTGGTTACACCCATAACGCCACCTCTTTTCAATATTATATAAAATCCACGAACATTTGTAAACCCTATCGCTATTTTTTTAAACCAAGTCTTTCTATGTCTTACCCGCCCCACCTCATAAATCGCAAAAAAATTCCTCCCAAGCCAAAAAGAGTTTTAAAATTGCTTGCAAAATAGCGTAAATTATATTATAATTATAACGTTGACGCCGCTGTGGTGAAATTGGCAGACGCGCTGGACTCAAAATCCAGTGGTAGCGATACCGTGTCGGTTCGAGTCCGACCAGCGGCACCAAGACCGACAGAGTTTGAACACCAAGAAAGGAAAATATATTTTCCTAAATGGTTTAGCAGGCTTTGTCAAAATAAGAGAAAAAGCACAAGGTTAATGCCTTGTGCTTTTTTTCTCCCCACCCAAAAACCCACCCGACAGGTTAAAACGGTATATCTTCATCGTCCGCAATTTCTATAAGTGTAGGCTGTTTTTTTAATTCTCCCGTAAATTTATTTACGGGAATTTCTTTGCTTATGTCAAAGTTATAGACTGCCGTTATACGACGGCAAAAAGCCGCCCACGTTTTCGGCTCTGATTGCTGGATATTTGTATATTGTTCTTTTAATGAAAGATTAGAAACGATATACACTGTATCATAACAAGCCACGCGGTTATAATGTCGTCCGCGTATTCTTATCGGCTGTCCGTCTAAATAGTCCAGCACTTCCGAGATTTTGAAAGAACTGCGGAACTCATCAAGAAACAATATTTTTTCGCCGTTGTAATCATCTATCCAGCCGAACTCATAATTTGTCGTTCTGTACACGTCATCATAACCGTGTTTTTTGAATACATAACTTGTTTTTCCGCACCCAGCCGAACCATATATATAATAAACTTTCATATCCCGAAACACCCGCTTAAACTTGCTTTCCAAATGCGATTGCCGATATTCTTTTGCCCATTTCATAACGCGAATAAAGCGGTTGCCGTGTTTTTTAGATAAGTCGTAAAAACTCATTCCGTTTTCTATATCGTGCATAATGTCTGTTAAGTCAGAGCGTTCGCCGTCCTCGATAAATTCACCGTATTCGTAGTATTGCGGACTTATGCGCGTTTCCTCGTCCATACAGTATTCGCGGGCTTGTGAACGCTTTCCCCGCCGTGCCTCGATATGCGCGTCAACGCCTATATTTTCTTTTGAAAGGCATTTTTTGATACCGCTAAACCATTTAGGTTGCGTAAACTCAAAATAGCCTTGATAATGTTCAGTTCCAGTTTCGGGAGCGCGTTCCCTTTGAAACACCACATAACGCAAGTCTTTTAAGGTTTGTAAATATTCCATAAATTCTTGTTCGTTTTGTACGGGGTTGTTTATCGTAAAACACCAATCACGCGCTTGCGAATTTCTTTTTATCTCGCTTGTTTCGTCCGTTACGGACAAATCAATTTTTATTTTATCGTCCATATTTACCCCCGTAATGCTAAAATCTGTTACACGTTACGGGGTGGACTGGTAATACTAAGTCCACCCGCACA
>CASFBD010000120.1 GCA_949292885.1 uncultured Bacillota bacterium | reverse complement strand
CACAAATACATTGCGGACGGCATCAACAACGTCAGTATGTTTGACGTGGAAGACGTGTATTCCGGAAAGAACGTCAATTATACGGCTGCGGAAAGACACTTTGCGCAGAAACTGGACAACAACTATTTTGACACTGTTGTAGACGTCAGGCGCTGCCGTCTGGCGCGCATCTTCTCGTTGCCGCTGAAAGTGCGCGGTATCAAGGGATACGAACTTCTCGGCGAAGAGGATACCGACCTGAGTGCCGCTCCGGAGAGTATTTCCGGCACGCGCAAGCTCATTTACGACGGGAAAGTGACGCGCAATAAGCAGTGGGAAAGGCGTCTGCTGGATCTTTCACTGAAAAATACGCTTCTCAATTTCCGTCCTGAGCGCAACGCGCTGCACATTCTTTCGGCGGACGGGAACGAAACGTACGAAAACCTTGCGAGCGGTGACGAATTTTATCTTCTGGAAAAGACTGCGGATGTGCGCGGTGTTCTGCCGACGAGCGAATATTTTCCTTCCGCAGGGAATTTGAATTATCTTTCCGAACTGCTGAGTGTCGAATTAAAAAACCGCCGCCTGCGCACCTATTCGGAACGTACGCAGGTGGATGACGTTGTGCGCTTTCTCATAAAAAAGGCTAAGACCGCTGAAGAAGAGGCTGGCGCAAACGTTCTGTTCCTGGCATTCGGTTTCCTCAAATGGTACGAAGCGCGCGGCAGCGAGCCTATGTACGCGCCTCTCGTGCTCTGTCCCGTGCGTATAACGCGCAGCAAGGGGGGAAAGGGGTATTCCGTCTGCTTTACGGAAGAGAATATGCAATTCAATACCACCTTGCTCGAATTTTTGGTTCGCGAATTTAAAATTGATATCCGCGGTCTGGACAACATTTCATCCGGACTCCGTGTTTCCGAGATCCTTTCTATGGTTCGCATGGAGATCCTCAACATGAAGGGCTGGGAAGTTCTGGACGAAGTGTATCTGGCAAACTTCTCGTTTGCGCGCTTTGCCATGTGGAACGATGTGCGCAAAAATATAGATAAATTCCGCAAGAATGCGCTTGTCCGGTCTTTGTTGGAAAACCGTATGGAGCTTTCTGACAACGTATTTGAGGATAAGGCGGAGGACGACTATGCGCCCTCCGAGATCCTCACACCCATGATGGCGGACAGTTCGCAGTTTGAAGCGATCGCGGAAGCGACGGCAGGATCTACCTTTGTCCTGCACGGGCCTCCGGGAACGGGAAAAAGCCAGACGATCACCAACATTATCGCCAACTGTCTGATGCAGGGGAAAAAGGTGCTGTTTGTGGCGGAAAAGCAAGCAGCGCTGTCTGTCGTCAAAAAAAGGCTGAACTCCATCGGATTGGGGGATTTCTGCCTGGAACTTCATTCTCCCAAACTGGACAAGGCGCAGCTTTTAAAAAATCTTGAAACAACGCTTTCCCTTTCCCAGGAACAGGACGATCCTGATTTTCAGCAAAAGAGCGACCAGATCGAAGAGATCCGCAAGGCGCTCAACGAGCCTGTTGCGGCGCTCCATAAAAAACGCAGGCTGGGCGTGTCTCTCTATGAGGGCATTCTCATCTATCTGAAAAACAAGAACGCCCCCGATGTGTTGGATATCGAAAGCACTTTTTACGACAGTCTGACCAAGGACAAACTGGAAAAGTACGAGAGCCTGTTGGTAGAGATCTCCGCGGCGGCCAAACAGTGCGGCGGGGTACATCGTTCTCCCTTTGAAAATGTCAACATCAGCGAATACAGTATGGACGTGCGCAACAGCGTATATTATTCGGCGGAAGTATTGCTGGCCGAGATCAAGCACGTCAAAAATTACCTGAACCTGTTCCTGGATTTTTACAGGCAGCGCGTCAGCACCTTTACGCAGAAAAAGATGCAGACACTGCGTCAGCTCATCGAACTTTTGCAAAGCGGTGAACTGGATAAATATTTTAAGTGCGACGAAAATGAATTTTATGTCTTTTTCAACGCAAATCGCCGTCTGGACAGGCTGCTCGACAATTATTTCCGCAATTTCAAGGCGCTCATCGACATCGATTCCGATCCCGCCGTCATCGAGCAGGAGCTGGACAACTGGGGCGAAAATTATAAAAGTTCCAAAGTATTGTCCGTGCTGGCAAAGCGTCTGCGTAAAAATGCCGTAGACAAACTTTCATCTGCAGACGAACTCAAATACATCGGGATCGTCGCGCAGATCTATGAAGATCTCACTCTCGTAAAGACGAACACAAAACTCGTTCAGAACTTTTCCGATCGCGGCGGAAAGATCAATTTCCGCAAGAGGGAAGAGTTTATGGAGTCCCTTAAACAGATGCACGCGCTTGCGGAAGGCGTGTTTATGGATTATAATGCTGACAGTTTTAACAGCGTCTGCGTGAAGTCTGCCGCGGGCGGATATGCGGCGCCTATTCTCGACGGGCTGCGCCAATCGCTGATCAGTTTTGAACGCAGCAGCGAGCACTTTGTTTCCGTCATCCATGCGGACAAAGAAAGGTATTACGACGACGATCTGTTCGACTATTTCAGCATCAAAGCGAGTGCACTGATCGATAACATCGATCTGCTGGTATCCTGGTGCATTTTCAAAAAACTTTCGGAAGAGCTCAACAGCGAAGGGCTGAGTTTTGTCACGGATTCGCTGGAATCCGGCGCCGTGTCCTCGGAAAACATTCTCGAATCTTTCCGCAAAAACGTTTACCGCAACTTTATTGAAACAAACATCGGTGCGGATCCCGTACTTTCCAAATTTTCGTCCTCCGTTTTGGAAGAAAAGATCGATCTGTTCCGCAACATGGACGAGCAGTTCTCAAAACTGAGCAAAGAACACATCCGCAAAAAACTCATTTCTGCGCTTCCCACCACGTCCACGGAAGGGAGTCTGAGTCTGGAAGTCCTTGCTTTCCAGCGCATTGTAAAGAGCAATATGCGCGGCATGACAGTCAAGGATTTCATTGCTGAAATTCCCGAACTGTTCCCCAGGCTGGCACCCTGCGTGCTGATGAGCCCGATCACGGTGGCGCAGTATCTGAAAGCGGATCCTGATTTGTTCGATCTTGTCGTCTTTGACGAGGCATCTCAGCTTCCTACCAGCGAGGCGATCGGTTCGCTTGCCCGCGCAAAGAGCGCGGTCATCGTGGGTGACCCCAAACAGCTCCCGCCCACATCTTTTTTCAGTTCCGGATACGTGGACGAAGAAAACCTCGATACGGAAGATCTGGAAAGTATTCTGGACGATTGCCTTGCACTTGGCATTCCCGAAAAGCATCTCAACTGGCATTACAGGAGCAAGCACGAGAGCCTGATCTCTTTCTCCAATATCATGTATTACGGCGGAAAGCTGTGTACGTTCCCTTCGCCCGACGCACTGGAAAGCAAGGTAAGGCTTGCACTGGTTCCGGACGGGGTCTATGACCGCGGCTTTACAAAACGCAACAAGGCAGAGGCGGAAGCGCTCGTCGAAGAGGTGATCCGCCGCCTGAAAGATCCCAAACTTTCCCGTTCCAGCATCGGTATTGTCACGTTCAGTACGGCGCAGCAGGATTTTATAGAGAGAAAACTGACAGACGCGCTCGTCAAAAACAGGCTTGAGGACGTGGCTTACGAAAGGGAAGAACCGCTTTTTATCAAGAACCTGGAAAATGTTCAGGGCGATGAACGCGACGTCATTCTCTTTTCCGTGTGTTACGGGCCTGACCGTTCGGGGCGCGTATCTCTCAATTTCGGACCGCTCAACCAGATGGGCGGATGGCGGCGCCTGAACGTTGCCGTTTCGCGCGCGAGGGAAGAGATGGTCGTATTCTCCTCCATGACATCCGCGATGATCAACCTTGCAAAGACAAACAGCAAGGGCGTTGCGGGCTTGAAAGCCTTCCTCGAATTTGCGGAAAAGGGCAAAACGACGCTTGCCATCAGTTCTGACGAACTGAAAAAATCCTACTCCGGAATCGGAAAATACATTGCGCAGGAACTGCGTCAGTACGGGTACGAATGTCGTTACGACGTCGGCGTTTCCGAATTCAAGATCGATTGCGCGGTCGTTGATCCCAAAAATAAAAAGAGGTTCATTCTCGCCATTCTCTGCGACGGGTTCACCGCTCAGCGTTCCAGCGCCAAGGACAGAAACATCCTGCAGATCCAGACGCTCAAATTCAACAACTGGAACGTTGTCAGGATGTTTACCATCAACTTTATCAATAATCCCAAGCGAGAGATCAAGAGAATCAAGGAAGTCCTTGACCGTCTGACTGGCATCGACAAGGCAGGGAAAGATTATCTTGCCAAGTACAGGAAAAATTATCGCTATGCCAAAGTGGAACAGATGCAGAATCTTTCTCAGTACGTCACCTGCGGCGAGAACGACGCGGAGATCACGGCAAGGCTGAAGAGCATTTCAGCGGCAGAGGAACCGCTCAGCGAAAAATTCCTGATGAAGCGTTGTCTTGCCTCTTTAGGCATCGTCAAGTACGGCGGAAAGGTAGAGGATCGCCTGCGCAACCTGATCAATCTGTGCGAACTGAAAAGCGAAGAACTCTGCGGCAGAACGTACCTGCGTAAGACGGACAAGTGTCTGGATTGTGATTTTTACCGCGTCGAATCGGGTGAGCCTGTCCGTAAATCGGAAGATGATTTCACTCCGTACGAGATCATTGCGCTCATCAAGGGACTTTTGGAAAACAAGGTCAGCTTGTACGCGGACGAACTCAATGCGCTTGTTTGCGCGGAACTCAAGATCACGCGCCCCAGCGACAAACTGACCGAATTTATCGGCGAATGTGTCAGCCTCGGCGTGTCCAGAAACATTTTTGTCCGTTCCATTTCGGACAGGATCAGTTTATACTGAGATGAAAAAGTTTGTTTTTGATCTGATCATTCTGTTTGTCTGCCTTGCGGGCATGGCTGCGGCGGCCTTTTGGCCTGCCGCAGCCCCCGACGCTGATCCTGTTTTTTGCAGTGCGGAAAGCGAGTTCCGTCCCGGAGATGTCCTGAACGTTCTCCTGACGGATTCCGATACCGGGGAGAGCCGGTATTATTGCGTTTCTGCCGACTGTACTTACGGACAGCTTTTTGCGCTTGCAGGGGCGGACGATGATTGCAACGTTTACGATCCTGAACAAAAAGTTTCTTTTGCTGATGCCGTACGGATCGGCAGTGAATATTTTCTGTACATTATTTTATGAGTTACAGACACAAAAGAGTAAGACATAAGTTGTTCAACGAACATTTCTTGTATTACGGGGACAGGATCATCAATTTCAGACCGTTCTTCTTTTCAGCCCTGAGTTTCTGCTTGGGGATTTTTTGCTGTTTATGGTTCGGGTTGAAGTCTTTATACTTTGTCGTTGTGTTTGCCTGTGCTATTCCTGCACTTCTATTGCTTTTCAGAAAAAAACGCCGCAACGTTGCCGGAGTACTGCTGTTCGCGTTTGCCATGAGTGCATTCTTTGTATTCGGCTCTCTTTCTTTCAGTGTGCGTATTTCCGATTTTGAAAGCCAGCCTGCGGCGAACGGGTCGTATCTCGTGACGGGTACGGTCAGGGAAACAGCCGTATCAAAAAATACTGTATGCTATACACTGGATTCTCTTTTGCTCTTTTCTGAAGAAACGCAGGAAAGCATAGAAACGGATTACCGCATCCGCATTTACGTCTACGAGAACGAACCGTCCTTTGCCTCGGGCGACGTTCTGACCTTTTTCGCTGATCTTACCACCTGTGACGCGTGGTCTTACGGCAGGATCAACGCATCATCCATTCTCGATCGCGTGCGGTATCGCGCGTTTGTCGCCGCAGAGGACTTGGAAAAAGTTGCCGAGGACGGTACGAATGTTTTTGAACGCGTCAATTCGTATGTACGCGAGGTCCTCAACTTTTCCATGGATAGCCAAAACGCGTCGCTTGCCTATGCCATGCTGACGGGCAATAGCGGACTGATGGACGAGGACGTCCTGCAAAATTTCCGCTTCGGCGGCGTTGCGCACATCTTTGCTGTTTCAGGGTTACATATCGGGCTTGTGTACGCACTTTTTTCCTTTTTTCTCAAAAAATTATGTGTCCGCATCTGCATCAGAATACCGCTCATAGCGGCGGCACTTGTGTTTTTCTGCGGCGTATGCGGTTTTTCTCCATCCTCCGTACGTGCGCTGATCATGTGCCTCGTCCTCATGATAACCGATGCGGCAGGAACGGGTCTGGACAGACTGAGTTCTGTCAGCCTTGCGGCGCTGATCGTACTCAT
>CASFBD010000119.1 GCA_949292885.1 uncultured Bacillota bacterium | reverse complement strand
CATTATAACAGATATCTTGAATTCTGGCGAGTACTTTGTGTTAAACTTCTTTTCTCTTGACATTAAAATATGCACCTCCAAAAGTGTCCAACTTTTGGGGTGCATATCAAAATTGCGGCTGCTTTTTTACACTTCGCCGGGAACAGCCACACCCAGAAACCCTGCCGTCAGGTTCCCCTTTCCGATCAGCTTACGGTTGCTGTCATACGTCTTGTCGCTCGACGGAACATAATAACCAAGCAGTTTGTAATCGGAATCGTAAACGTTGATCTTCCCGTCGGCAGCCATTCTGCTGTATCCTACAAGTTTCATATTTGAATCGTACAATTTTTGCATTTCGTCTTCCTCCTTCCTTTATTATAATATATATGGAAAGCGGAAAACAAGGATAGCCGACAGTTTTTACTCCTGAAAGAACAGAGATAAATCGCTTTTTTGCGCCTTCTCACGACGGTCTCACAAACGGCAGGCGGCAGTCTATTCCGGAAAGGTGGCCTTTATTGAACGGAGCAAAGGGCAAAGGCGTTCCCGTCTCCCTGCATTCGGCAAACAGGTCGACCAGCTGTACCCCCTCCTTCACCGCACGGACAAACAACTGTTCCGCATTTTCGCAGGAGGGTTCGGGCGCGGACGGATTGCACCAGCACTGCGCTCCGTTCAGACGCTCGTCCTCCTGTTCGCGGCGAAACAGACAGGACAAAACCTTTGGAAGATGCAACAGCCGCTCCACACGTTCCATTGCCTTCCTGCGCCGGAATTGTTTATCCGTAAACAGTCTTTCAAAACGAAAATACCGCTTCACACCCCGTCTGAGCTCCTCCTCCGTAAACCCCGGAAGAGAAAACTTTGCGCAGACGCGGCGCATCATTTTCCAAACAGCGTGCAAATCAGGCAGCCTCTCCCGCACAGGACATCGGTATTCCTGCACCGCGGCATCCGCATACCTGCGCACAAACAGCGTATCCAAGTCGCTCTCGATATAGGCGTGCCAGCGTACGCGTTTGTCCGGAAACTCCTGACTGTATTGCTGTACCTGAGCATATACAAACGGATGAAACACCGTATCCGCCGCATAATGCGAAACATATCCCGCCGCATAAGAAAACGCCGTCCCTTTCTCCGCCTCACGCAACAGTGCGGAAAACACCTCGTACGCCCGCCGATTGTGAAGGAACTTTCCGATGTTCGGTTTTTTACAATAACTGACAAAATAAAATATATCCGCCCCCTGCGCCCCCAGATAAAACGCAGGAAGATCGGTGATCTGCAATCGCACGCCTTCCGGCAATCCCTCATAGATTTTTTCCGCAATCAACTGATGTGTGTATTCTGACGGCATACTTTCTCCTCCGCACGAATATAGTATATACAAAAGCAGTCAAAATCTTTACCCCCTTCTTTCGGGAAAACCTTCCTCCGCATCCCCGCATCGGGCAAAAAAACTTTTTTAAAAAAATTTGAAAAAAGTGCTTTTATTTACTTGCTTTTCTGAAAAATATTTGGTATAGTATATAAGCGTTGAGCGTGAGCTTGGCACAACGGAAGTTTAGCTCAGTTGGGAGAGCATCTGCCTTACAAGCAGGGGGTCATAGGTTCGAGCCCTATAACTTCCACCATTTCGACCATCTCATAAATACAGTGCGGAATTATTATGCGGGAATGGCTCAGGGGTAGAGCGTCACCTTGCCAAGGTGAATGTCGCGAGTTCGAATCTCGTTTCCCGCTCCACTCACAATTCCGCACTTATTTTTTGGCGCTATAGCCAAGTGGTAAGGCAAGGGCCTGCAAAGCCCTGACTCCCCGGTTCAAATCCGGGTGGCGCCTCCAAGCAAGAACCTCCGCTTCGCTTAGGCGAAACGGAGGTTTTCTCATCTTTAAAATCAAACCTCCTTCCCCCTATTCTGCGATAGTTTGGCCCGTTGCTTGCCCTCTTTCCCGCAGGACTTAAAATCAGACGGCATCCCCTGTTTTTGATCAAAAATAACTATAATTGAATACATTTTTCATATGCCGCTGTGGCGAAACTGGCAGACGCAAGGGACTTAAAATCCCTCGAAAGTAAAATTTCGTACCGGTTCGAGTCCGGTCAGCGGCACCAGACCGTAACAGTTTGAACCGTTCAGCTTACTTAACAGTAAATGAACTTCAAATTACGGTTTCCATTCAGCAAGAGCCTCGTTCTTAACGGACGAGGCTCTTGTTTTTTTATAGCGGGAATTTCTTTTCTATTTCAAAATCCAAACCAACTTGTTTTGCATTCTTCCATAGCTGTATCATTTCCAGACATTCCGTGTATGCCGTTCTTTCTCCGTACCCGAAACAATCGTTGTCGTTCGGCTTGGTATCTTTTAATTCTTCCAAATATTCCAATAATATCCCTGCCATGTACTCCAAAACTTCCTTCGCTCCCATTTACGCGATATTCCTCCCCATGATCTCTTCGTATTCTACAAGACGGCGATAAATACAGCATTCAAATATTTAGTCTATCAACCGGTCTTTCCTCTCATAATACGCATTTCTCTGCCAGTTCACATCATCTATGATCGCAACATCGCTTCGTCCCTTTTTTATTCCGTCTATCATACAGAGTACATCTTTATCCGTTTCATTCTCTTCTATCTCTTCCAGTATCGCGTATACCGCCTTTACGCCTTCCGTTATTTCAAAGACTTGTTTCCTGTTCCCGATATAAAATACCGCCGTCTTCTTGCCTTCCTTTACTGCCTCTATTACGAACGGGTACCGCTTCACTATTTCTTCCACGTCCGCTCTCGTCATAATAATTTCTCATTCCCGTAAATTCGACATTATCATAACATATTCTTTTCCGCATAAATCCCCAACTTTTTACGGATTTACCATTTCTTTCCATTTTCCCGCCCCATGAAAAAAGCGTGCAAAATCCTTTTCGCACGCTTTTCCTTTTATCGCTTCTATTATTATAATTAACAAAATATTTAATGTCAATCAATTTTTTTGTTTCCGATGTAACGATTGTAGCACGGAAACAATTTTATCAAAGCCGGGCAAGATTATTCCTTGCTCGGCTTTTTTGTTTTTCAGGGCATTATTTCCTTTCCCCTGTTCCTCCGAATTTTTCCTTTTTCGGTCGGCTATGGTAGCATAGTTCCTCGCGCAAGTCAACGTCCGCAAAATCGTCGCTTAAATCTATCAAATCAATTTTATAGAGCTGGAGTTACAAATTCCCGTCCTCCACCCACGCAACGATTTTGCTTTCCCCGTTGACTTGCGCATTCTGTTCCGCAAAACGCTCCCCTTCTCCCGTCCTATGCTTCCTTCGCCTCTTGCCCGAAAAAGGCAAAATTCAAAATTCGGAGGAAACAAAAAATGGCACAAACGGAAAGAAAAAGGGATTTTAAGGTGTTGGCGGAGAAGATTGCTCCCGATAACATTCTGATCATGGCGGAGCTGCTGGCAATTAAGGAAACGAAAACGCTTGTAAAATTTATGGGGCAACACGCGATAAGGGCGCATGCAACCCTCTGTACCGACGTTTTCTGCAAGGATATGCCCGACTATACTCTTTCAGACAACTACGATATCGTGCAGAGCGTGGCAGCGTTCCTGTGCGAGCATTACGGAGAATACCTGGACGATTTTCTGTACGTATCCAAATGCGGCAAAAATATCTCTACAAAGGTAGAGTGCTACCTGATTGTAACGAGAATGCTGTGCGAAAAATACCGTTTCAATAAGAGATACATAAGCCTCAATCGGATAATAGAAAAACCGGAACATGACACAGAAACAACAGAAGAAGATTACTCGCTTGTGGACGCAGTACTCGCGTCGCTGAACCTTACGGAAAACATGAACCTGGCGTTGGAATACCGCATGTCGGGCATGAGTTACCCTTCCATTGCGAAGATGCTCTCAAGAGCGACCAGCACGGTCTATGAATATTTTGGAAAAATCCGTGCGAAATATACCGCGATTTACGGGGCATGATCCCGCTTGAAATTTTAGAAATACGGAGACAACAGTTATGAAATACATTATTGAAGTAGTAAGGCGGCGCAGTTCGGTCACGCAGGGCTCGGCTCATGTTTTAGTCAACGGCGTCGAAGTGGCGGATTTTTACGATGAGATCAAGCTCCTGAAAAAGGGCGAACATTATTACGGCGAAAACATCGGCGGTTGGGCGAGCGTCACCCCGGACGAAGCGTTCATCAAAGGAATGCTCTTCCACCCCTTCGAGGAGCACTACCATATGAGCGAAAAATTCAGAAAAATGCTCGATACAGCGATCGAGGAGGCAAAGAGATGAAAACGACGCTTGAAGAATTGAGGAACAACAATATCTGCTATGCGCTCGGCAAAGACGTAATAACCGAGGCGGATCTGCGATTGGTAAACGGCATCATCGACAAGATCGAACAGACGCGGACGAGCAAGCCGCAGCCGCTGGATGCAGTCGAATACACGAACTCCTTCGGCTGCTACTACCCGAACGCGATCATAGACGGCGATACCTACCGAAGCGGCTCCACGGCATTGTGCGAATGCGGCTCCGCCTATGTTTCGGTTTCCGATGACGGCTCGCTCTGTAAATGTGTTTCGGGCGGCGCATTCCCGGTCATCGACAAAAACAAACTGCGGTATCTCGGCAAAAAAGAAAAATCGTTCTGGACGTTTTCAACGCTCGGCGCGGGAGCGCAGCACGGGTTGTATTTCAAAGCGGAGGTTTCCTGTTTCGAGCTGAATTTGCGGGAGGAACCGCTCAAAAGATATACCACCAAAGATTACGACTATATCTTCGTGCAGGACTGGGGTAACCGCACCTCTGATTGCGGCTACAAGTACACCGTCACAAAAGGAGCATTTCCGCATTGCGCGTTCCATACCAAAGAAGAGCTGAACGAATATCTTTCGCTCTACGAGGCGGTCGAGGAGCCGTACTTTGACAACGACAACCTGCGCAAGAAATACTGGATTTTGAAAAGCGCTTTCGTTTCAATTTGGACGGAGGACGAGTTCGAGAAGATAATAGCCGACCGAACGAAAACCAGCCTGTTCAACGGACGGCAAGTACCTACCAAGTACGTTAAAAACGGCACGACGCTTTTACGGTATGTACTGCGGGCAGACGAGAACAGACCGTAACAATCTTCCTATGCTTTCGGGGAGAAACAAGATGCGCGACAGCTTTTTTTCCTCTCCGATTTTTTTTGTTTTCGTTGTGGCTATCGTAGCACGGTTCCTCGCGGAAGTAAACGGCGGAAAAATTCCCGCTTAAAACACTTATTTCCCCTATCCTCACGCGGCAATTTTTCCTTCCTCCGTTGACTTCCGCACTATGTTTTGCAGAAAATGTTCCTTTTACCGTTCCGTGCTTCTTCCGCCACGCCGAAAACGGCAAAAAATAAAAATTCGGAGGTAAAAACGAATGAAAAAAGTAGTTTACAGCATTTCCAGATTGAATAGGTTTGGAAGCAACAAGATGACCGGTGTCGGTTTCATCACCGATGAAGACCTGATTATCGCCTGCGTCAGTCAGAAAGGCAATCCGTATATCCGCGTATTTGAAGATTGCGTTAAAAACTGCCATGCGATACCGAACCGCGACGGCGAGTTCAAAGGCCCGCATTACGAGATCCTCGAAGTAGAAGTGGAAACGAAAAACGGCAGCGGCGAGTTCACCGGTTACGACAAACGCGAAATCGAGATCGAATATTCCGTACGGTACAAGCTGGTCTGAAAGGAGGCACGATATGAAAAACAAGTTTTATCTCAAAGAATTTCAGTTCTTCGACGGGGAAGATACCGTCGTATTCAACATCGTGGCGGTAGAAGGTAGTAAGATCACCGTCGCCGTCACTAAATGCGGGAAAATCAGCGTTTCGGATTATGACCTGCATACCGATAAAAACGGGCTATACTTCGAGTACGGCGTTGCAGGGAAAGAGCATATCCACATCGACGACTTTGAGGAGGCATCCGAATGAAACCCTGCATTCAAAACAGCAAGAAAACCTGTATGAACTGCAAACATTATGAATACTGTGACAGAGCAAACCGCTGCAACGGGGATTGCGGACGCTGCGACGACGGTACCTGCGAAAACAATCCCATATATAAATTAAAAACACGAAAGGAGGGCAACTGAACATGAAAACTTTCAAAACACCGATACCGTACTCTGTGCCTTTCTGGAAGTCCGCTCCTTTGACGATTTCACGGAGCGCGTCGGACGGCTCGGCGAGAACTGGAACGATGACGCATATCTCTACGAGGGCTATGACTGGGAAGATTACGGCAAAGAGCTATTCAACCTCTGCGAACGGCGGCTGGACGAT
>CASFBD010000118.1:6390-10104 GCA_949292885.1 uncultured Bacillota bacterium | reverse complement strand
TCAACGCCAGGCCCAAGAAAGTTTTGCATTACCAAACTCCGCAAGATTTATTTGAACTAAATCTCTCTAACTGTTGCACTTAACTTGACAATTCATCGATTTATGTGTTGGACTCGGATGCGCTTTGGATTTGTTCTTCCGGCTGAGAATCTTCTGTACTCAGCTGAATCCTTTCGGGGGGAATGTTGTTTTCCGGAGACAGAGGAAGCGCACTGTCTTTTTTAAACAGCATTTTTAAGAGAATGGGGCAGAGCAGAGAGGAAATGACTACAAGCATAATGACAGGAACGACGGGGGTGATTGCGGTTCCGGCAAACAGTCCGCCTTCCATTCCCTTGCTGCAAACGACGAGTGCCACTTCTCCGCGGGCGATCATGCCGCAGCCGATCTGCGCAGATTCCTTCCAGTTGTGACGGAAAAGTTTTGCAATGCCGCCGCAGCCGATGATTTTTCCGGCAATGCCGGCAAAGACAAAACATAGTCCGAACAGGAGAAGAGTGGGAGAAAATCCTTCAAAACTCACGCCTATACCGATATTTGCAAAAAATACGGGCGAAAAGATCATGTAAGAATTGATGTCGACCTTCCTGTCGATGTAGTGAGTATCTTTCAGCGAACTGAGCACGATTCCCGCCACATATGCGCCCGTAATATCAGCAATGGCGAAAAGTTTTTCTGCCGCAAAGGCATACAGGAAACAAGTGACAAGTCCAAGGATAGGGATACGGCGTGTATGATCATATTTTTCGGAAAGGAAACGGAACAGCTTTTTGATGAAAAATCCGACGACGATGGCGCATACAAAGAAGAGGACGGTCATCAAAATGGTCATCCACGGATTTGCCGAGGGATCTTTGAATCCGATGACAATGGAAAGTACGACAATGCCGATCACGTCGTCGATGATCGCGGCAGAAAGAATGGTTGTTCCAACGCGCCCGTTGAGTTTGCCCATTTCCTTTAAAGTTTCTACGGTAATTCCGACACTGGTTGCCGCAAGAATGACTCCGATGAAGATTGCATCCAGTAAAATGGCGGAATCAGACAGAGCGGAAAAACCTCCGAGGAAGGGCACCGCAATAAGGAAGCCGAACAGCATGGGCATCAAAACGCCCCCGAGTGCAATAAGTGTGGCGGCAAGCCCTGAACGTTTCAGTTCCCTTACATCCGTTTCAAGACCTGCGGAGAAAAGAATCAGCACGACACCGATCTCTGCAATCCCGTCCAGAAAGGCTCCTTCCGTTTCGGATGGTTGTACGGGCGACCACCAACCAAACTGACCCCAAATGGCGGGACCGATCAGAAGTCCGGCAATGACTGCACCGACAACCTGCGGCAGGCCTAATTTCCTCATCAGCATACCGAGCAATTTTGTGGAGAGAAGGATCATCGCCAGATCCCAGAAAATTTTTGTTACATCCATTGTAAAAACACCTCTTAAAATACCACAGAAAATAATACGCTTTTTTTATAAAAAAGTCAACGGATTGCAAATCGTTCCGCATTTTTATGCGTTTTTTTTGCGAAGAATTGACGAGCGAAAAAAGGCATGGTATAATATCTTTATACTGCTTTACGGCAGATAAATGAACATAGGGGCAACGTTTATGTGGTTTGACGAAAGTGTTTTCTATCAGATCTATCCACTTGGATATTGCGGGGCGGAGCGTGAAAATGATTTTGGCGAGATCAGGCACAGATTCGGAAAGATTGAAGAGCAGATCGACTATATCAGGGATTGCGGCTTTAACGCGGTTTTGTTCAACCCGCTCTTTGAAAGTGAACGGCACGGGTACGATACTGTCGATTTTTTCAAGGTGGACCGCCGCCTGGGAACCAACGAAGAATTCAAAAAACTGGTCAGAAAATTTCATGATGCGGGGATCCGCGTCGTTCTTGACGGTGTTTTTAACCATGTCGGAAGAAAGTTTGCAGCCTTTGAGGATGTAAAAAACAGGCGGGAAAATTCGGATAAAACGGGCTGGTTTTATCTGAATTTCGGCGGGAACAGTCCGTACAACGACGGCTTTTGGTACGAAGGTTGGGAAGGACACATGGAACTTGTCAAACTCAACCTGCAAAATGAGGGGGTTACGGACTATATCCGCCGTGCTGTTCTTTATTGGATCGATGAATTCGGTATTGACGGACTTCGGCTGGACGTCGCTTATCTTCTGCCTGAATGGTTTTTCGAGTTTTTGCGCCGTACAGTTCGGGAGCGCCGTGAGGATTTCTTTTTGATGGCGGAAGTCATTCACGGACAGAATTTTGCAAAAAATTTAACGCCTCAGCGCCTCGATTCCATGACGAATTACGAGTGCTACAAAGGATTGACCTCTGCGCTCAATTGTGACAACCTGTTTGAAATCGAGCATTCTCTCGAACGTCTTTTCGGTTCTCAGCCGTGGTGTTTATACACAGGCAAGCATCTTTTTAATTTCGTTGACAATCACGATGTTGTGAGGGCTTATACAGCGCTGCAAAACAAGGAAAAACTTTTTAACCTGTATTCGATCCTGTATACCATGCCGGGCATCCCTTGCGTCTATTATGGTTCGGAGTGCGGCGCGGAAGGGGACAAGTCGGACAACGATTATAAATTGCGTCCCTGCATCGATGAGGTAGACAAAAACAAGCGTCCCGATCTTTTAAAACTCATTCAAAAACTCAACGAGATCCGTCGGAACAGCCGCGTGCTTTCCTACGGAAGCTACGAAAAATGTGTGCTCTCCAACAAATATATGTGTTATAAACGCGAGCTGGACGGAGAGCGTTTGTATTGCGCTTTTAACATTTCCGGAGAGAATGTCACTGTACGCGTGGAAGAAGCGGAAGGAACAGATCTTCTGTCAGGTGAAGTGCGTAACCTTAACGACATTTATCTTCCGCCATATACGGTAAAATTGTTCAGAAAAAACGTTTGATCCCAATACGGAGCTGGTGATAAAAAAGCCGGCTCCGTTTTTTTAAATTCTTTCAGAAAAGGCCTTTTAAACGATAGACAAACAATATATTTATGATTATAATAATCGCGGTAAAAAAATATATTGTCAGGTTTTGAAATGAAAGGTTCCGTCGATCTTACAGTAGGAAGTCCCTGGAAAAATATTATTTATTTCTGTATCCCCATTTTAATAAGCAACATTTTTCAGCAACTGTACAGTATGATGGATACGATCATCGTCGGGCAGACGATTTCTTTGTCTGCTCTCGCTGCCGTCGGGTGTACCGGTTCCATCAGCTTTTTGGTGATCGGGTTTATTTCCGGGATCACGGGCGGTTTTGGCGTGATGATGGCACAATACTTCGGGGCGAAAAACGAAGAGAATTTCAAGCGTTCCGTCGGAACCTGTTATCTTCTGAGTGTCATTGTATCCATCCTTGTCACAGGAATAGCCGTGCCTACTGCAATGCCGCTTCTGCGTTTGATGCATACAGGCTCGGATATTATCGACCGCGCCTACTCTTACATAGTTACGATTTATGCCGGGGTGACGGCGACTGTCATCTACAATATGTCTGCGGCAATGCTTCGTGCTATCGGGGACAGCCGATCTCCTTTGATCTTTTTGATTTTGGCTTCCGTATTGAATATCGGATTGGATTTCCTGTTTATCCTGTGTTTCCGTATGGATGTGATGGGGGCCGGCCTTGCAACCGTCATGTCTCAGCTGATCGCGGGACTTGCCTGCATTGTATACGGATTAAAGAGAT
>CASFBD010000118.1:0-6326 GCA_949292885.1 uncultured Bacillota bacterium | reverse complement strand
GGGAACATATCCGCTGGAACGGAGCGTTTGCCTGGAAACACACGATAGTTGGGCTTCCTATGGCGCTTCAGTTTTCCATTACAGCGATCGGCGTGATGGTCGTACAATCTGTTCTGAACGGTTTGGGTACGATGACAGTAGCTGCCTATACTGCGGCATCTAAGATCGATACCATCGCACAACAGCCTTTCCTGGCGATGGGAGCAGCGATCGCAACCTACTGTGCGCAGAACTACGGCGCGCATCAGTTTGAACGCATCCGCAAGGGCATGAACATAGGTCTTGTTCTTACTGTCATCTTCAGTGTCTGCGGATTTTTGCTCGTGCTCATCTTGCGTTCCCCGCTCTTGAAACTGTTTTCGGAGGACTATGAGTCCATCCAGGAAGAAGCGTATTTGTATCTGTTTATCAACACGGGAACATATTTGTTCCTCGGTCTGATCTATCTGTACAGAAACGGCATTCAGGGCATGGGGTTTTCCGCTGTGACAATGTTGTCAGGGGTTACAGAGCTTGTCATGCGCGTATTTGCGGCGCTTGTCTTTGCGAAACTTTGGGGATTTGTCGGTGTTTGTTCCGCAAATCCTGCCGCATGGCTGGGGGCCGACATAATTTTGATTATTATTTATTGTTGGGTATATAAAAAGAGGATCAAACCCGCATTGCTGAGAGAGAGAAGTCAGCAATAAACGTTTTTTTCTACGTTCTTCAATCAGTTTACAGAAGACATTCAAAAATCGGCAGAATCTTGCCGATTTTTGTTTTATTTTCTATTGACTTTTTTATCATTAAAGCGTATAATTATACCTATAAATGTATAAATATTCTATTCTGTTTTTCAGAAACGGAAAAGGAGAGAGGTATGCAGGTAATATTATACATAGGAATTCTCCTTGTGTATTTTGCGGTAATGATCTTTATAGGGATCAGGAACAGCCGCAGTTCGCGTTCGGTGCAGGGGTTTGTGTTGGGAGGAAGATCTGTCGGCCCCTGGCTTACGGCTTTTGCGTATGGGACAAGCTATTTTTCTGCCGTTATTTTTATCGGGTATGCCGGACAATTCGGATGGAATTTCGGAATGGCGGCAACTTGGATCGGAATAGGAAACGCGCTCATCGGGTCTTTGCTTGCCTGGGCGGTATTGGGCAGGCGTACAAGAGTCATGACGCAGCAGCTCGATTCTGCCACCATGCCCGATTATTTTGGCAAAAGATTTTCAGACAATAAACTGAAAATCGCGGCATCCGTTATTATTTTTATCTTTCTCATTCCGTACACGGCATCCCTGTATAAGGGGCTGGGAAGTCTGTTTGCTATGGCTTTTTCCATTCCGTACTGGGTTTGTATTCTGATCATGGCTGCCGTTACGGCCGTTTATGTATTGGTCGGCGGATATATGGCAACGGTCTGGAACGATTTTATCCAAGGGATCATCATGCTGTTCGGCATTGTAATTATAGTTGCGGCAGTTCTGCTGAATGCGGGAGGACTGACGCAGGCTATCACCGATCTTTCTCAGATCTCGGTGGGTGCACAGCAGGGGGCGTACACATCCTTTTTCGGACCTGACTTGTACGGTTTGATCATGGTTGTCATTCTTACAAGTCTGGGGACATGGGGACTTCCGCAGATGGTCCAGAAATTTTATTCGATCAAGAGTGAGGCGTCTGTCAGGACAGGTATGATCGTCAGCACGGTTTTTGCTTTTGTTGTTGCGGGAGGCTGTTATTTTCTCGGCGGTTTCGGCAGGTTGTTTGTGGAAGATGTTTCCGTCGGATATGATACTATCATTCCCACCATGTTGGAAGAAAGTCTTTCCGTGATCCTCATTGCACTTGTGCTTGTTCTCGTGGTATCTGCATCCATGAGCACTCTTTCTTCTCTTGTAATGAGTTCCAGCTCCACAATCACCCTTGATCTTATCAAGAATGCGAGAAAAAAGGAGTTGAGCCATACATCGCAAATGCTTCTCATCCGCATTTTTGTTGCTTTTTTCATTGCAGTGAGCGCCGTCATTGCCATTATCTATGACGAATTTAAACTCTCTTTCATTGCGCAGATGATGGGGGTCAGTTGGGGAGCGCTTGCCGGAGCATTTCTCGCACCGTACTTGTTCAGTCTATACTGGAAGAGAACGACGAAAGCAAGCTGCTGGGTTTGTTTCGTGTTCGGCGTCGCAACAAGTATTACTGCGCTGGTGCTTTCGCTTTGTTCTTCGTCTTTGCCGCAGGGAGTTTTGGACAGCTTTTTGTATAAATACGTTTTCAGCTCATCCATTTATGTAGGGGCGTGGACGATGATTGCCGGGTTTGTCATTGTTCCCGTTGTTTCGCTGTTCACAAAAAAACCGGAACAGGAGCGACTGAAGGTACTTTTCAAGCCCTTCACTCAGTTGAACGAGGCAGTGGAAACTGCTGTTGAGGATTATCTTGTCAAACCTCATGTTTCCACGGCACAGCGTCCTGTTGACAGTGAGGATAATAAAAACTGAATTTGTTCAGAAAGCTTTTTCGGTAAATTATTGCGAGCAGTTTTTTAGTATGGTATAATAAAGCAAAAAACGGTGATGAACAATGGATCTCAAAAAATACAGAAAAATGGCGGAAGAACTTGTAGCGCAGATGACCGTGGAAGAGGCTGCCAGCCAGCTGTCTTTTCAGGCTGCCCCCATTGAACGTCTGGGAGTTCCCGCCTTTAACTGGTGGAATGAAGCGCTGCACGGTGTAGCCCGTGCGGGAACGGCAACAGTCTTTCCCCAGGCGATTGCATTCGGGGCGACGTTCGATCCCGATTTGGTAGAAAAAATCGGTGAAACTGTTTCCACGGAAGGCAGGGCAAAATACAATCAGTTTGCCGCTGAGGAAGACAGGACGATTTATAAAGGGTTGACTTACTGGTCGCCCAATGTCAATATATTCCGTGATCCGCGCTGGGGCAGAGGTCAGGAGACATATGGCGAAGATCCTTACCTTACCGGTGAACTGGGGCTTGCATATATGCGCGGACTACAGGGGGACGGGGAACACTATCGTTCTGTTGCCTGCGCAAAGCATTTTGCCGTACACAGCGGACCGGAGAGCCTGCGCCACGAGTTTGATGCGCAAGCGAGCGAAAAGGATATGTCGGAAACATATCTTCCCGCCTTTGAAAAGTTGGTTAAAAGCGGCGTAGGCGGCGTGATGGGCGCTTACAACAGGCTTAACGGAGAACCGTGCTGTGCGCATACAAAATTGCAGGAAAAGCTGAAAGAGTGGGGGTTTGAAGGCTATTTTACATCTGATTGCTGGGCGCTTGCCGATTTCCATTTACATCATAAAGTTACTTCTACAGCTCCGCAGAGCGCAGCACTCGCGATCAAGAACGGATGTGACTTGAATTGCGGAAGCGTTTATCTGCAGTTGCTTGTGGCGCTGCAGGAGGGGTTAGTCAGTGAGGAAGACATTCGTCGCAGTTGTATTCGTCTGATGACCATTCGCTATGCTCTCGGAATGGGGCAGAAAACGGAATACGACGAAATTCCTTATTCGGAGGTGGAAAGCAGGAAACACCTTCGTCTCGCAAAAAAAACTGCCGAAAAATCTATTGTTCTGCTTAAAAACGACGGGATCCTTCCCCTGCGAAAAAAGAAATACGAAAAAATTGCCGTGATCGGCCCCGTTGCTGCAAGTGAGTCGGTACTTTACGGGAACTATTGCGGTACAGGTTCGGAATGTGTTACGTTACTGGAAGGTGTGCGCAAAGCGTTTCCGGATGCTCGTATTTATTATGCAAAGGGGAGCCATCTGTATAAAGATTCGGACGAAGATGTCGCCGCAACGGATGATAAACTTTCCGAGGCTATGATTGCAGCAAAGCAATCCGACGTTGTGCTGTTGTGCGTTGGTCTGGATGCAACTCTGGAGGGCGAAGAGGGGTCTGTACAGAATGGCGCTGCTGGTGATAAATTAAGTTTAACGCTGCCGGAATGTCAGATGCGCCTTATCAAAGCGGTTTTGGCTGTCGGAAAGCCTACTATCGTTCTGCAGACGTCCGGGAGCAGTATTGTCACCGGCGCAGAGGAAAGCGCGAATGCTGTTTTACAAGTGTGGTACCCCGGCGAAAAAGGCGGGGATGCCGTAGCGGAAATCCTGCGCGGAAAGGTCAATCCGAGCGGAAAACTTCCTGTAACGTTCTTCAAGTCTTTGGACGGTCTTCCCGAATTTACCGATTATTCGATGCAGAATCGTACCTATACGAATTTTGCAGGGGAGGTTTTGTATCCGTTCGGTTACGGACTAAGTTACACAAAATTTAAAATATTGTCGGCTAAACGCAAAAAGAACAAGGTTGTTGTCACCTTGAAAAACGAAGGTGAACGAGACGGTGAAACTGTTTTGCAGATTTATCGCAAGATTTCGCATCCTCTGGCAGAGAGAAACAAGCGTCTCGTCGGTTTCAGGCGCGTAAGCATAAAAGCGGGGAAAGAGAAAACATTTTCCGTTGATTTGTCCGATCGTACAAACCTTCTGTTTGACGATCAAGGGAAATCTGTTTTATACGACGGGGAGTTCCGACTCCTGTTGTCGGACGGAACACCCGATTGTGCTCTTGAGATCAGCTATTGAGATAGATGAATTGTCAACCGATATTTTTTTATCGGTTGACAATTTTTTTATTTTTTGATAAAATGAAAGGTATGAGCATCAAAGAAGAAATTTTAAAAAAACTTGACGGAGCAAAGGGAAAACCTATCTCCGGGGAAGAATTGGCGGAACAATTCCATGTCAGCAGGAATGCTGTATGGAAAGCAGTTAAGACGCTGCGAGAAGAAGGATATGACATTCAGGCGACGACAAACAGGGGGTATATTCTTCCTCGTCAAAGCGATATTCTGACGGCGGAAAAGGTCTGTTCCTTGCTTTCTTTTGATTGTAACGTTGTGCTTAAAAAGTCTGTCGATTCTACAAACGACGAGGCAAAAGTGTTTGCTGCGCAAGGAGCTCCTGAATGGACTGCTGTTATTGCAGAGGAGCAGAGAAAGGGCAGGGGAAGAAATCAGCGTAGTTTTTTCTCCCCATCCGGGACTGGTTTGTATATGAGCGTTTTGTTCCGCCCGACTTTTTCTTCTTCCGAATCACTGTTTGTCACGACCAGCGCTGCCGTTGCCGTCTGTGAGGCGATTGAAAAAGTCAGCGGTAAAAAAGCGCAGATCAAATGGGTAAACGACGTTTTTTTGGGCGAAAAAAAAGTGTGCGGGATCCTTACGGAAGCATCCTTCAGCGTCGAAAACAACGGTATGGAGTATGTGATCGCAGGAATCGGCGTCAATGTTAAGAGCGGTTCCTTTCCCGAAGAATTGCAGGAAATAGCAACGTCTGTGTTCGGCGACGACTGTCCTGCGGATGCACGTGCACTCCTTGCCGCAGAGATTTTGGAAAGGCTGAAGTATTATTATGACAACATTCCTGCTCGTACTTTTTATCGTGAATATGTTTCTCGCTGTTTCATAATCGGGAAAGAAGTAATGGTTTTTTCCGGAAATATGACAGGTAAAGCCCTGGTAGAAGGGGTCGACAAAAATTGTTTTTTAAAAGTTCGTTTTGAGGACGGAAGGAAAGCACTCCTCTCTTCCGGCGAGGTTAGCGTGCGACTTTTATAACAAAAAAGTAATATTTGTGAAGTACTATATCACACATAAATCGCTTAAAAGGAGATTAAACATGAGTAATAAGAGGACTACAGTGAAACTTGCACAGAGCGCTATTTTTGTGGCGCTGATGATCGTATCGGCATATATCAGTATTCCGACGCCTTTTGTTCCGTTAACATTTCAGACAGTTATGGCAGTGCTTGCGGGCATTCTGCTCGGACCATGGTATGGTTCGGCCGCTGTGGGTGTCTATGTCCTGATGGGGTTGATAGGGTTGCCTGTTTTTGCGCATGGCGGAGGTTTTATGTATGTTGTCAACCTTACCTTCGGGTATTTGCTCGGTTTTGTTGCAGGCGCTTTTGTTGCAGGACTTATTTCCGCAAGAAAAAATCTGACTATGCGCAGGGCAATAACGGCAGCCATGGCAGGGTTTGCTGTCAACTATCTCATCGGGATCCCGTATTTCGCCTGCATATGGACTTTTTATATGCACAACGGAGAACTATGGAATGCGATTGTTGTCAATAATCTCTTCTATATGCCCAAAGATTTTGTTCTTTGTGTCCTTGCCGCTGTTCTGGCGGTTCGCGTGTATCCCTTGATCAACAGACAACCTGTTGCTCTGAGTGAATATAGGGAGAAAGCAGTCGAAAAGAAAAATGATAAATAAACAAAATTCCCATTTTTCGACGTTTTT
>CASFBD010000117.1:4713-11070 GCA_949292885.1 uncultured Bacillota bacterium | reverse complement strand
TTTGAAAAAGTTTTCCCCGCACCCTTTCCAAACAATATAACCAAAGTAATGTTGTTGACCCGTAGAACGGTCAAATCCAAACAACATTATTATACGAGAAACAAATGGATAACTGCATTTTCTGTAAGATCATCGCGGGGGAGATCCCCTCGAACAAGGTGTACGAGGACGAAAATATGCTCGCCTTCCGCGACATCAACCCGCAGGCGAAGGTACACGTTCTGGTCGTGCCCAAGTCGCACTTTGCCACCCTTGCCGAGATGAACGGCGAACAGGCGGAGCTTGTGAAAAAGTGCATGGAAAAGATCCCGCACATTGCAAAGAGCCTGGGGCTGGAAAAGGGATACCGCCTCATCGTCAACCAGGGCGAGGACGCGGGTCAGACGGTCCATCACCTGCACATCCACATTCTGGGCGGGCAGAGCATGGGCGAAAAGATGCTCTGAAAAAAGAGAAAAACCGCATGAAAAATGTTTGACATTCTGCTCGATTTCCGATAAAATAATGCCGTTAACGAATTGCGATTGGCGAAGGAGGGTTGAGAGGAATGTCCACGATCAAAGTCGGCGAAAACGAATCGATTGACAGCGCGCTGCGCCGTTTCAAGAGAAAATGCTCCCGCGACGGCATCATCGGCGATCTGCGCCGCAAAGAGCATTATGAAAAGCCTTCCGTCCGTAAAAAGAAGAAGTCGGAAGCGGCACGCAAGAGAAGCATCAAAAACTGAAACACAAAAGCCTGTTATTGAAAGATAGCAGGCTTTTTGTTTTGCGAAAAATGTCAAAAATCCGCAAAGCGGGGAGGGAGAAGAATATGAACGGGCAAAAGAGTTTCCGATCGATCGCGCGTGAGGCGAAACAGCGTCTGAAAACGGGGTTCTGGCAGGACGCCCGCCGCGAAATGGACGGCACGATGGCAAAGGCGAGGGAGAGCGGCGTCAGCGAGAGCCGCGCCTGCCGTTACTTTGCGGGCAAGGTGACCTGCACCATCCGCGGCGGCGATGACGACGCCTTTTACGAGCGCGTGCGCACCATGCTCCTTTCCGAGGGAGAGGTGTCCGATGCCTTGGCGCGGCTGACGGACAGGGAAGTGTACGAAAAACTTTCCTACGAGGAAAAACAGCGGTATATGCTCAATCTTTCCGAACGCTACTTAAAGGCGCTGGAGCGGTTCCGCCGCGAATGCGAGTTTGAGGGAAGGGGATAAACAAACGGAAAATGCCGCCCGTTCTATTGCGAACGGGCGGGTTTTGTGTTATAATAAGAAGGAAACGAGCGAGCCGCTTACCGTGCGGCGCGGGGGTACCATGGATAACATTTTTAAAAATCTGAACGAAGAACAGATCAAGCCTGTCACGGACACGGAAGGCGCCGTGCTGGTGCTGGCGGGGGCGGGCAGCGGCAAAACGCGCGTGCTCACTTCCCGTATCGCCTACCTCATTCAGGAAAAGGGGGTGTATCCTTCCTCCATTCTCGCCATCACTTTCACCAACAAGGCGGCAAAGGAAATGCGCGAGCGCCTCTCCGTCATGGTGGACGGCGCGGCGAGTATGTGGATCTGCACCATTCACAGTATGTGCGTGCGCATTCTCAGGATGTACGCAGAGCGGCTGGGCTTTACTCAGAATTTTTCCATTTACAGCGAAACGGAGCGCACGGCTGTCATCAAGCGCGCTTTTGCGGAATGCGGGTATGAGGACGAAAAACTTCTCAAAAATGTAAAGTTCCACATCGCCAATGCCAAAATGCTGGGGCTGGAACCGCGCGAATATGAGGCGGAAAATGCGGGTCAGCGCAACATGGACGAAGTTACGCGCGTCTATTCCGCCTATTGCGAGCATCTCAAAAAGAACAACGCGTTAGACTTTGACGACCTGCTCACCCAGACGCTGCGCCTTCTGGAAACGGATAAGGAAGCGCTGGAATACCTTTCGGGCAAGTTCCGCTACATACACGTGGACGAGTTCCAGGATACCAACCGCGTGCAGTACGAGATCGTGCGCCTTCTCTCCACCGTGCACGGCAACCTGTTTGCCGTGGGCGACGACGACCAGAGCATTTACGGCTGGCGCGGAGCGAAGATCGAAAACATTCTCGGCTTTGAAAAGGATTTCAAGGGCGCAAAAGTGTACAAACTGGAGCGCAACTATCGCTCTACAAAGAATATTTTAAAACTTGCCAACGAGGTTATCCGCAACAACGGCCGCCGCAAGGACAAGGTTTTGTGGACGCAGAACGAAGAGGGCGCACCCGCCCAGTACTACGCCGCGGAAACGGAAAACGACGAGGCGCTGTTTGTCGCCCGCACCATTTCCGACCTCATGAACAAAAACGGCTGTCGTTTTTCGGATTTTGCCGTGCTCATGCGCATCAACGCGCTCACGCGCGCGTACGAGCAGGAATTTGCAAAATACAACATTCCGTACCGCGTGTTCGGCGGCTTCAAGTTCTACGAACGAAAAGAAATCAAGGACCTGCTCGCTTATCTGCGCGTTATCAGCAACCCGTTTGACAGCGAGGCGGTCACGCGCATCGTCAACGTGCCAAAACGCGGTATCGGCGCGCGTACCATCGAGGTTTTGGAAGAGTACGCCAAAGAAACGCAGCTCTCCGTCTACGACGCGGTGCTGGACGTGGACGAGCTTCCTCTCAATGCGGGCAGCAAGCAGAAAGTGCGCGCCTTCGGCGCCCTCCTGAAAGAACTGGTCATCAAGGGGGACACCATGAGCGCGGACGAACTCATCCGCGAGGTCATCAACGATTCGGGCATTCTCTCCATGTACGCGGACGATTCGGACGAAAGCATCAACAAAAAGGCGAACATCGACGAATTTGTCAACTCGGTGGATGAGTTCTGCAAACTCAATAAGGGCGCCACGTTATCCGATTTTTTGAACCAGGTCACGCTCAGTTCGGATACGGACGACATGGACGAGAGCGACTACGTCACCCTTGCCACCATCCATTCCGTCAAGGGGCTGGAATTTAAAACGGTGTTTGCGGTGGGCATGGAGGAAAATATTTTCCCCGTCTCCCGCGCGGCGTTCGACGACAACGAACTGGAAGAGGAGCGCCGCCTGATGTACGTCGCCATCACCCGCGCGGAGGAGCGGCTGTACTTCACCCGTTCGCGCAGCAGGTATCTGTACGGCGAGCGCAGCGCCACCCTTCCTTCCCGCTTTTTGCAGGAGCTTTCCTCCGTTTTGGATGTCGAACCCCGCCGTTCCGCCTATTCCGATTACACCAACCGCAACTATTCCGCCGGTTATTCCGGTTACGGCGCCCGCCGCAGTTTTTCGCGGGAGAGAAGCTCTTCCCGCGACGATTTCGGTTACCAGAGCGACCTTCCGCCGCAGACTTCCGTCGGCTCTTCTTTCTCCGCCGCAAGCGGATATCGTCGCCAAAATGCAGTGACGCCTGCACAATATTCGGACAAAAAGGATTATGCTGCGTTTAAAACGGGCGTCAAAGTGCGCCATCCCAAGTTCGGGGAAGGGCTCATCATCTCCACGAGAGGGGAAAATGCGCAGAAGATCGCCAACGTCAGCTTCCCGGGGTTGGGCATCAAGTCGCTGTCCGTGCAGATCGCGCCGCTCACCATCATCGGGTAAAGGAGTTGTTTTATGGATATCACGCAGAGAATGCGCGAGCTTGTGGATATTCTCAACCGCTACGCGTATGAATATTACGTTCTGGACGCTCCCTCCGTGGAAGACGCGGTGTACGACAAACTGTACGACGAGCTGAAAGAACTGGAAAGCGAGAGCGGCACGGTGCTGTTCGATTCCCCCACGCGCAGGGTGGGCGGCGAACCCGTCAAGGCGTTTGCCCGCCATGTGCACATCGCGAGGCTGTACAGCCTGGACAAGGCGGTCACCGAGGACGAGCTGGACGCCTTTTTTGCCCGCGTTTCCAAGGTAAAAGAGAATGCGGAATACACCGTCGAATACAAATTCGACGGCCTGACCATGTGCCTTACCTACGAGGACGGCAAGTTTGTCCGCGCCACCACGCGCGGCAACGGCGTCGAGGGGGAGGACGTCACGGCGCAGGTTCTCACCATCCGCAGTTATCCGCTGTCCATTCCCTATAAAGGCGTTCTGGAAGCCAAAGGGGAGGCGATCATCCGCCTTTCCGTGCTCGAAGAGTACAACCGCACGGCGGCGGAACCCCTCAAAAACGCGCGCAATGCCGCCGCAGGCGCGGTGCGCAACCTCGATCCCGCCGTCACCGCCGCAAGAAAGCCGGAAATTCTCTTTTACGACGTCAATTACCTGTCCGAGGGAACGCTCTCCTCGCAGGAAGAGGCGGTAAAATTTTTGGAAGAGCAGGGATTTAAGACCTTTCACCATACAAAACTTTGCAAAACGCCGCAGGAAGTCAAGGACGCCATTGCTCAGATCGATCTCTCCCGCAAGAATATCGACGTGCTGACGGACGGCGCCGTCGTCAAAGTCAACGACTTTGCCGTGCGCGAAGCGCTGGGCTATACGGACAAATTTCCCCGCTGGGCGATCGCCTTCAAGTTCGAGGCGGAAGAGGCGGTCACCACCGTGCGCAAGGTCACCTGGCAGGTGGGCAGGACGGGCAAACTCACGCCGCTGGCAGAGGTGGATCCCGTCGAATTGGCGGGTGCCACCGTGCGCAAGGCAACGCTCAACAATCTGGGCGACATCCGCAGGAAGGACGTAAAGATCGGCAGCAAAGTGCTCATCCGCCGCAGCAACGAGGTCATCCCCGAAATTCTGGGCGCGTACGAGCACACGGGCGAGAGCATCGATGTTGCCCCGCCCGCTCTCTGTCCCTATTGCGGTGCGCCTGTCGAGGAAGTGGGCGCCAACCTTTTCTGCACCAACAGGGAATGCCGCCCCCGCATCGTCGCCCAGCTTGCCAATTTTGCCAGCAAGGGAGCCATGGACATCGAGGGATTTTCGGAAATGACGGCGGAATTGTTCGCAGAAAAGCTGAACGTACACCGTTTTTCCGACCTTTACGCGCTGGATAAAAAGGCGCTTTCGGAGCTGGAAGGGTTTGGGGCGAAAAAGATCTCCAACCTTCTTTCGGCGATCGCGGCAAGCAAAAACGTGCCGCTCGATCGGTTCATCTTTGCGCTGGGCATCGACGGCATCGGCAAGGTGGCGTCCAAAGATCTTGCGCAGAGGTTCGGCTCGCTGGAAGGGTTGGAAAACGCCACCGTGCAGCAGCTGGTGGAAATGGAAAACATCGGCGAAAAGACGGCGCAGAACATTGTCCGCTGGTTTGCGGACGAGGACAACCGCGCAGAGGTGTCACGCCTGTTGGCGGCGGGCGTTTCGCCCGTTCTGCAGCAAGTGCGCGCGGGCGGGATTTTTGCGGGGCAGAACGTCGTTCTTACGGGAACGCTTTCCCGTTTCAAGCGCAGCGAGGCGCAAAAGCTCATCGAGGATGAGGGCGGCGTGTGCCAGAGTGCGGTCACATCCAAAACCACCCTTGTGGTGGCGGGGGAGAGCGCGGGCAGCAAGCTTGACAAGGCAAAAGCGCTGGGAATCCGCATCATCGGCGAAGAAGAATTTGTAAAAATACTCGCAAAAGATTGATTTTCCGCAAAATAGCTTGTCAATTTTGCGCGTATCTGTTATAATAGGGAAAATTCAAAAACTGGGGGAGTACGGCTTCCGCGCCGCTTTTCCGTGTTTAAAAGTTTTGCGCCACGGCAAATCGCAGCCGTCTCGTTGGGCGAGATTTGCGTGAATTAAATTACGGCGCAAGTAAAACCGCGTTTTTAGGTTTTTTAATCTTAGTTTTTATTTTAACCCTTGAAAAAGCAAAAACCACGCTTTTTGCTTTTTCCCGTTGCGCGATGAGCGTGGGGGAAAAGGGTGAATTTGCGCGATTGATGAAAGGCGTGCCCTTAAATATCGCGCAAAGAGGGAAAAAACGGCGCAGAGCCGCTGTGCGGCGAACGTCGGTTGTTCCCTCAAATCACGACTTTTTCTTTTGTCAGCACAAAAGAAAAAGTGTGAGAAAGGTATCACGCTTTTTGCTTTTTCCCGTTGCGCCGCATGGGCGGCGGAAGGAAAGAGGATGAATTTGGCGCATTCCTCAACAGGGGAAGCCCTAAGATGCGCCAAAGAAGGAGAAAACGATGCCGAGGGCTTTGCCCGAACATTGTTGTCTCTTTCAAGTCACGGCAAATCGCAGCCGTCTCGTTCGGCGAGATTTGCGTGAATACGATTATTTACGGCGCAAGCAAAACGACGCTTTTGCGCCAGCGCACCCCATTTGCCGTAAGGCTCAAGCAGGAAAGGTGAAGGGGCGCGCATACAAAAAGGTGTGCCCTCAAAAGGCGCGCCCCGAGGAAAACCTCCGCGGCCAGCGG
>CASFBD010000117.1:0-4699 GCA_949292885.1 uncultured Bacillota bacterium | reverse complement strand
AGGTGTGCCCTCAAAAGGCGCGCCCCGAGGAAAACCTCCGCGGCCAGCGGCATAGCCGCGTGCCCGTGGGGTTGTCCTCAGATCACGGAAATTTCTTTCGTCAGCTCGAAAGAAATTTCGTGAACAAGGAGGATTTTATGTTCAGCATGACCGGCTACGGCAAGGGAGAATACAAGCAGGGCGGCATTGAGCTGACGGTGGAGATCAAGACGGTGAACAACCGCTATCTGGACGTTTCCGTCAAGAGCCCGAAAATTTTCAACGCTTACGAAGAGGCGGTTCGTGCGCAGGTGCGCGAAAAATTAACGCGCGGCCATGCCGATCTCTTTATCAACTTTGTGGACAAACGCGAAAAAACGAAGGAGCTGTACGTCGACGCCGCCGCGGCGAAGGGATATTACGACGCGGCTCTCAAGCTGAAATCGCTTTTTCCCGCGCTTTGCGACGATTTTACGCTGACCGCCCTTTTGAAGAGCCCCGACGTTGTCCGTCAGGAGGACGTGCAGGGTGCGGACGAAGAACTTTTGGCGGCATTGCGTGCGGCGTTGGGCATGGCTTTGGAAAATCTGAACGCCATGCGCAAAAAGGAAGGGGAAAAGCTGGCGCAGGATATGCTTTCGCGCATGGACGAGGTGGAACGCCTTGTGGGGATCGTGAAAGAGCGGGCGCCGCTGGTTGCGGAAACGTACCGCAGCAAACTTGCCGATCGCATGAAAGAGGTGCTTTCGGGGGTGGATTTCGACGAAACGCGCCTTCTGACGGAAGTTGCGGTGTTTGCGGACAAATCCAACATTGACGAGGAGCTGACGCGTTTGACGTCGCACATAGCGCAGTTCCGCAGTATCTGCAAGGAAGAGCGCGTGGGCAGGAAGCTGGATTTTCTGGTGCAGGAATTTAATCGGGAATCCAACACGATCTGTTCCAAGAGCAACGATCTTGCGGTAACGAATGCGGGGCTTGCCCTGAAAAACGAGATCGAAAAGATCCGCGAACAGGTGCAGAACGTAGAATAAAGGAAATAATCTTTTTGAGGTAGAAAGTTATGATAAACGAACCGGTAGTGGACAGATTGGTTGAAAAACTCGGCACGCCCGAAAATCCCGCGTCGCGCTATGCGCTGTGCGTGGTGGTGGCAAAGCGTGCCCGTCAGATCATCGATCAGGAACAGAGCCAGGGCATTCACGAACTGCCCGGCGGCGTTAAAGAGATCGCGCTCGCCTGCCAGGAGATCGCGTCCGGCAAAATGACGATGACCAAGGACTGATTTTTACAAAAGCCGCAGAACTGCTCCGCACCGACGGGGCTTTCTGTTTTTTAAGGGAAAAGCATGACAGCGGAAGTGATCGTAGACATCGCCCACAGCGAGGTGGACAAAATATTTGAATATCGCGCCGTGGAGGGGGTGGAGGAAGGCTCCCGCGTGCGTGTTCCTTTCGGCAGACAGACGGTGGACGGCTACGTCATGCGACTGAAAGAGGGGAGCGAGTACGGGGACGACCGCTTAAAGAGCATTCTTTCCGTCATTGATCGCGCGCTCACGCGCGAAACGCTGGCGCTGGCGCGGCGCATCAGCGAGCGGTATCGCTGTCCGATGGCGCTCACATTGCGTCTGTTTCTCCCTTCCGAGATGCGCCGCGGCGAAGTGCGGGAAGCGTTTGTCAACATCGCGGTGCCGGGGGATGCCGATTTTGTTCCGTCTGCCCGCGCCAGATCGCAGTCGGCGGCTCTGGCGTTTCTCAAAGAAAAAGGGCGGGTGCCGTACACGGCTCTGTGCGAGCAGTTCGGCGCCTCTGCCGTGCGCGCCCTTGCGGAAAAGGGTGCACTGCGCGTGGAACGGGAAAAGATCAACCGTTCTCCGCTTGCGGGTGCGCCTGCAAGCGGACAGGAACGCACGCTCACGCCCGCTCAGAAAGCGGCGGTAGAGAGCATTCAGAGCTCGGATAAGACTGTCCAGCTTTTGCATGGCGTGACGGGCAGCGGCAAAACGGAAATTTACTTAACGCTCATTGCAAAGACATTGCAAGAGGGGAAAAACGCCCTCTTTCTCGTCCCGGAAATTTCCCTTACGCCGCAGATGCTGCTGCAACTGCGCGCGCGGTTCGGAAGCGCCGCTGCCATTTTGCACAGCGGACTTTCCGCGGGGGAAAAGTTCGACGAATGGCATCGTCTGCGCACGGGCGAGGCGAAAATTGCCATCGGCGCGCGCAGCGCGGTGTTTGCCCCCGTGGAAAACGTGGGCGTCATCATTTTGGACGAGGAGCACGACGGCAGCTATTCCAGCGAAACCAACCCGCGCTACAATACGGGCGAGATCGCCCAGTGGCGCGCCGAATACAACGGCTGTAAGCTGATCCTGGGCAGTGCCACGCCGTCGGTGGAGAGTTATCTCAAAGCCACGGAAGGGGAATACAACCTGGTGGAACTTCCCGAACGCATCAACAAAAATCCTCTTCCCGAGATGATCGTGGCGGATATGCGCAGGGAAGTGCGCCGCGGCAACAATACGCCCTTTTCGGCGGCTTTGCGGGAGGAACTGGATGCCTGCCTGCAGAGCGGCAACCAGGCGATCCTGTTTTTGAACCGCAGGGGGTTTGCGCAGAGCGTTGTCTGCCGCGACTGCGGCAAGGTGGTCAAATGCGCGCAGTGCGACGTTTCCCTCACTTATCACAGCGAAGAAAACTGCCTGAAATGTCACTTCTGCGGCGCAAGCTATCATATGCTTTCCGCCTGTCCCGAGTGCGGCGGGGTACATCTCAGTTACACGGGCACGGGCACGCAGAAGGTGGTGGGTGAGCTGAAAAAGTTCTTTCCGTCCGCGCGGATCCTGCGCATGGACGTGGACACCACGGGCGGCAAGGAAGGACATTACAAAATCTTAAAGAAGTTTGCCGACCGCGAGGCGGACATCCTTGTGGGCACGCAGATGATCGCCAAGGGGCACGATTTCCCCGCGGTGACGCTGGTGGGCATTCTGGACGCGGACATGAGTCTGCATTTTTCCGATTACCGCAGCGGCGAGCGCACCTTTCAGCTGGTCACGCAGGTATCGGGCAGGAGCGGCAGGGCAAAGGAAAAGGGCAAAGTCGTATTGCAGACGTACGATCCTGAAAATTACATCCTGCGCTTTGCCATGGATTACGATTACAAGGGATTTTTCCGCCACGAGATCGCGGTGCGCAAGGCTACGTCCTTTCCGCCCTTTGCCAAGATCGTGCGCGTAATGGTGACGGCGGAAGAGGAGAGCAAGGCTCTGGACGTTTTAAAACCCGTCTGGTTTTCCCTGCAGGAACTCTTTGAAGAGCACCGCGAAAAATTTTTGTTTTTCAACAAGATGAAGTCGCCCGTCAAGCGCATTCAGAACAGGTTCCGCTATCAGGTGCTGATGCGGCTGACGGACGATGACCTTCTTCCGCTCATTTACGAGCGCGCTTTGCGCGAAAAGACGCGCGACGTACTCGTGTATGTGGAAGAAAATCCCGCAAATTTAAGTTAAAAGGAGATACTATGGCGATCCGCAACGTCGTCCAGGTAGGGGACGACATTTTAAGAAAAAAGTGCTTTGAAGTGACAGCATTCGACGACAAGTTGGCGCAGCTGATGGACGATCTGCGCGACACCGTCCGCAAGGAAGAGGGCGCGGGGCTTGCCGCGCCGCAGGTAGGCGTATTGCGCCGCGCGGTGGTGGTAGACGTTTCCGAAGGTTTTTACGAACTCATCAACCCCGTCATTGTGGAGAGCAAGGGAGAACAGCGCGGGTATGAAGGGTGTCTTTCCGTCCGCGGAAAGCGCGGCGTCGTCACCCGTCCGCTGGTGGTGAAGGTAGAATATTGCGACCGCCACGGCAAGCGCAAAAAACTGGTCGCGCGCGGATTTTTTGCGCGCGCCGTCTGCCACGAGCTCGACCACCTGGACGGCGTACTGTACACCGACCGCGCCGAACGCGTGGAGCGTTCGGACGATTAGGAGGCTTTCATGAAACTCATTTACGCGGGCGCGCCCGCGTTTTCGGTACCCCCGCTCGCCGCTCTGCGCCAGGCGGGGTTTGAAGTGCTTGCCGTGCTCACCCAGCCGGACAAGCCCGTGGGCAGGAAGGGCGTGCTCACGCCCACCCCTTTAAAGGCGTATGCCCTGCAGGAGGGCATTCCCGTTTTGGAATATGCAAAGGTGCGCGACAACGTCTCCGCCCTTGCGCAAATGGGAGCGGACGCGCTGATCACCTGCGCTTACGGGCAGATTCTGACGCAGGAAGTGCTGGACGCATTTCCCGCGGGCGTCTACAACATTCACGCCTCCCTGCTCCCCCGCTGGAGGGGCGCTTCTCCCATCCAGCACGCCATTTTATCGGGGGACGAAGTGACGGGCGTTACCATTATGCGCACGGATATCGGACTGGACACAGGCGACATTCTCCTGCAAAAGGAATTGCCTATAGACGATCGCGAAACGACGGAAACGCTTTCTCAAAAACTCAGCGAACTGGGTGCGGAGGCGATCACGGAGGCTTTGGGGCTTTTGGAAAGCGGCAACGCTCACTTTACAAAACAGCCGGAAGAGGGCGTTACTCTCTGCAAAAAGATCCGCAAAGAGGATTGCGAAGTTAACTTTGCGCAGCGCTCGTACTGGGTGGGGTGCCAGATCCGCGCCATGAACCCTCAGCCGCTGGCGTTTTCCCGTCTCAACGGAAAACTTGTCAATTTTT
>CASFBD010000116.1 GCA_949292885.1 uncultured Bacillota bacterium | reverse complement strand
CCTGTCCGCCAGTGCCGCCGCTTCGCTGGTGCGGATGTGTTCGGGACAGAGACAAAGACTGTCCAGCGGCGTGTCAAACTTTTCGCACAGCGAAAGCATCCAGATGCCTTCCGCGGCAAACAGCTTGTGCGGGTTGGGCTTGGAATTGGAAATGATGCCCTTCATCTGTTTGATCTTGGGGTTCTGTTCCCCGATGGCGCGGAAGGGGTGCGCCTGCAACACTTCGTCGATGGTTTTCATAAGCTTATGGTAGCATTTTCCCGCCCGTTCGTCAAGCGATAGGGGGATTCACGCAAAATTTTTCCGTTGCATAGGATGTAAAGATACAAAGCAAAGGAAAAACAGTTATGATGTACAGGAATACCGCCCGCGTCTGCCGCGCGGGCGTCGTCAACCAGGCGGTCATCGCCAACGTCACCGCCGTTCTCTTCGTACCCTTTGCAAGGCTGTACGGATTTACATATGTGCAACTGGGGCTTCTTGCCGCCGCGGGATTCTGCGCGCAGCTGGCGGCGGATACCTTTCTTCTCTTTTTCATCGACAGGCTCTCTTCCAGAAAACTTGCCGCCTGCGCCGCCTCTCTCTCGTGCGCCGGGCTGATCTTTTACGGAACGCTCCCGTATTTTTGCGGAGAACTGTTTTTCGGGATCCTCGCCGCCACCGCCGTGTTTGCGTTTGCGGGCGGAATGCTGGAAGTGGTTTTATCCAATGCCGCCGAATGCGCGCTCAGCGAATCGGGCGGACTGTGTCTGCAACGCACGGTGTATGCCTGGGCGCAGGTGGCGCTGGCGCTCTTTCTGTTTGTCTTTTTTGCCCTGTTCGGGACGGAGCGCTGGAACATCGCCGTGTTGGTCCTTGCCGCAGTTCCCGCTTTCGTGCTTGTCTGTCTGCCCACGGCGCAGCTGCCCAAAGGGGAATGTCTGGAACCGCATCGCGCGGCGTTCCGCCCTTTTTATCTGTTTGCGCTTGCGGCCGTGTTTTTCGGGTGCGGCGCGGAAGTGGCGGTCAACCAGTACGTCTCTTCCTTTGCGCAGGAATTGTTCGGGCAGGAATGGGGCGCCCTGCTCGGGTTTGCGCTGTTTGCCGCCTGTCTGGGAATCGGCGGAACGTGTTTTGTCCTGCTCAGGCGGAGGGGTGCGCCTTTTTGCGTTCTGCTTTTTTGTGCGCTTCTGGCGGGAGGCTGTTATCTGATCGCTGCGCTGGCGCCGGCGCCCGTGGCTGTGGCGGCGGCCGTTGCCTGCGGTCTGTTTGTGGGGGTGCTCTCCCCCGGCGCCATGTCCGCAGCGGGCGAATTTCTGCCCCGGACGGGAGGCTGGCTGCTTGCATCTCTCGCGTTGGCGCAGGACGTGGGCGGCGCAGCTCTGCCTGCCGTAATGGGCGCTGCGGCGGAAGGGGCGGGGATCCGCTCTGCCTTTCTTCTGCTTTCTGCGGCGCCTTTTCTGGCGGCCGTGTGCTTGTTTTTAATGGACGTCATCCAAAAAAGACAACAAAAATAACTGCAGAGAGGTGCGGCCGAAGCCGCACCTCTCTGCAGTTTACAGGGGAGGGATCTTGCAAATTTCACGCCCCGCGCCGTGCGGCGCGGGGCGTGAAATGGGGGTATTGATCGGCAGTCCTTCTGTTCTGTCAGTCTTCCTTTCCGTGACGATAGCCATGGAAGGATCCGCCGTCCTTGGTGCTGTATTCGTAGTAGCTGTTACCGTTTTCGTCCGTCATGACGCGCACGACGTATTCCTGTACCGAACCGTTGCCGCCTACCGTGATGCGGATGGCGTTGCGTTCCTTCTCTTCCTTTTCAAAGAAGAATACCTGCGACTGTCCGTTCTTTTTTACGATCATTTCGATCTCCGTTTCGTCGCGTTCCTGTTCTACTTTCAGCGTGCTGCGTTCAATTTCCGTCCTGCCCTCATAGATCGCGTAGGAGTATTCTTCTTCCGTTTCGTCGTGTTCGGATTCCGATTCCTGCTCCACGCGCATCACTTTCTGCAATCCGTCCGCTGTCGTACCCATCTGTACGGTAAATTCCGTTTTCTGCTCGGATTCCATGCCTTCCGTTTCTGTCTTTGTTTTGCCGCTGAAAGGATAATCCGCGCCGTCTACGACAAGCACGCCCTCAATGTCCGCTTTGGTTTCCGTCTCTTCTTCCTGCTGACCGTCATCCCAGTCCGATTCCGTTTCCGTGCGCTTATTGATCTCGTTGTAATACATCGTGTAGCCGAATTTTGCGCCCGTGATGTCCGTATAGGTAACGGATGCTTTCACTTCGTATTCGGCGCGGTCGGATGTTTCGTAGGTGGTGCCGAATGCTCCGTCAGAAAGCAGGCTTTCCACCAGCATCATGTAATCGTTGAGTTCGGCAATGGTTTCTTCGTCCGTGACCGTTGTCATGGCGCGGGCCGTCTGTGCCGCCGCGCCGCCGTTCATGGCGGAGATGATGGTACCCGCGGAAGCCGCGCTGAAACTGTAAGACTGCTCTGTCGTCTGAGGAAGATCGAATTCGTTTTTTCCCGCGGGCGAGCAAGCCGCTACGCCCAGCGAAAGTGTCAATGCCGTAAGAGCCGTCATTCCTGCCAATGCTATTTTTTTCATGTTCGTTTCTCCTTTTTCATAAAAGTTTTTTTGAGCTTTGCGCTTGCCCTGTACACATATACAACAGTGCTGCACCTCGGATTGTTGGAAATACTTAAAAATTTTTTTGAGGGGGCTTTGCGTTTGCCTTTTACGCTTATACAACAATAGCATGGGCAGTTTTTGTTGGAAGATTCGCAAAAAAATTTTTTTCGCACGCGTATTATAGGAAATTTTTAACAAAACAGCCGCCGCGGCTTTTGCCGCGGCGGCTGTTTTGTTGTAATCAGTCGTCATCTCCGTGATGCCGATTCCCGTCGTAGCGGTCTTCGTCCGAGGAATGATCGCCCGAAAAGCGGTAACGGTAAAAGGTGTTTCCGTTTTCGTTGATGATCTCCACGGTAAAGCGGAAGTCTTTGCCGCCTATTTTTGCCTCCACATCCAGGGCGTCCCGCCCGTTTTCGCGGCGGAAACGCAACTCTTCCTTTTCTTTCCCGCACTTTTCTACCATGATCTCCAGTTCCAGCTCGTCGCCTTCCTGTTCGTATTTCACTTCTGTGCGTTCCTGCCATTCGCCGTCCGATACGTACGTGTATTCAAATTCCTGTTCGGATTCCTGTTCTCCCTCTTCCGTTTCCAGTTCCGTTTTCTGCTCCATGCGCAGATATTGCGTCTTTTCCGCGTTGAGGTAAGCGGTAAATTGCAGTTCGCTCTCCGTTTCGCTCTCTCCTTCTTCCGATTCGGAAGAATGTTCTCGCGAGCCGTACACTTCGTAAGCGGTGCCGTCTACCACAAGGATACCCTCGATGTCGTAATTTTCTTCCCGTTCCTCGTCGTCCTGTTCTACGCCGGTGAGCAGTTCGTTGTAGTAAAGTTCGTAGGACACTTCTTCGTCCAACAGGTCTTTGTAGCGAATGGTCGTGTGCAGGCTGTACTGCGCGTATGCGGGATCGTCCGGCGCCGTTATCTGCGAATATTCGATGTTCCCGTTTCCAAGCATTCCTTCCACCAGGGAAAGGTATCCGTTGACCGTGTCTACGATCTGCCGTTCCTCGTCCGTCAGCTCCTGCGAAGCAGGGGTGGCGGTCGAAAGACCCTTTGCCGAAAGATTTTCGGTCTTTTCCCTTGCGGAGAGCAGGGAACCCACCGACGCGGCGCCGTACAGGTAAAAGTCTCCTGTGGATCCGATGGGATTGAACTTGTCAAGTCCGCCGCCTGCGGGGCCGCCTTTTTTCAGAAGGGCGGGCAGCAGCAGGCAGACAAACAGCAATGCGGCGAGCAGCAGGGCTGCTGCGGCGATCCATACTTTTTTGGAGGAAAGGGTTTTCGTACCGCCGTGTGCAAGTGCCGCCTGTTCCTGCGGCTGCGGGGCGAGGCCGAGTTCGCGCCGGATCTTTTCTTTGACGTCCGCATCGGGCAGCACGTCCGGCGCCTGCTCGCGGAGCATTTTTTTGATGTCTTTCATGCTTCACCCTCCTCGCTGAGTATTTTTTTGAGTTTTTTCAAAGCTTCGTTATTTTTCCATGTCACGGTGCCGATGGGCATTTGCAGCATCTGTGCCACTTCCCGCCGCTTGTATCCCGCCACATGGCAGAGCATGATGATCTTGTATTCCTCTTCGGAAAGAACTTTTGCGGCAACGTCGAAAATGTAGGGAAGCTGTGTTTCCTGCGTTCCGTATTTGTAAGAATCTTCCTGAAAATCCGTCGGGGTCACCCGTTTTGCGCTCTTTACGTGATTGAGCGCCAGATTTTTTGCGATGCGCGTCAGCCAGGCGGTAAAATTGGTGCCGGGCGCGTACGAATCCAGCGAACGCAGGGCGCGCACATACGTTTCCTGTAAAATGTCCTCCGCGTACATTTTGTCGCGGACGATGTACAGCGCGGCAAAATAGACCGTTCTGTTCGTCAGGCCGTATATCGCGTCGAAGGCGCGCATATCCCCCGCGCGCAACGCGTCTATGTGTTTTTCCAGTTTTGCCGTTTTCATACCCTTTCGCCTTTATAACAATCCCGCGGGCGGAATTGTTGGTAAAAAGAAAAAATATTTCAAAAAAATCATAGCACAATGCGCACCGCATGTCAACAGGTGGAGAAAAAATGACACAGATACGCTAAAAAGTACTTTCCGCCCGCCGTGTAACGCGGGCGGAAGTTGACTTTTCCCCGGAAAAAGAGTATGATAAAGAAAACAAATACAGGAAGTTTACAGATATGAAAAAGTCGCTTCTTCGTAACTATGCAAAGCTGATCGCGCGCGTGGGCGGAAGTGTGCAGAAGGGGCAGCGCGTCGTCATCAATGCGCAGCTCGACCAGCCTGAATTTATTTCCATGCTCGTGGAAGAGTGCTACCGGGCGGGCGCCTCGGACGTGCGCGTGGAATGGCACTATCAGCCTCTCGAAAAACTTGCCTCCCGCTTTGAAAGCGTGCGCGAACTGGGCGGCGTTCCCGCGTGGGAAGAGGAAAAAATGAAGGAAAGGGCGGAGCAGCTCCCCGTCATGATCCGCATTGCCTCCGCCGACCCCGACGGCATGAAGGGCGCCGACCGCGAAAAGATCACCCTCGCCTCCATGGCGCGTTCCGCTATTTTAAAGCCTTATCAGGACGCGATGACCAACCGCTACCAGTGGTGCGTCGCCGCAGTTCCCTCCGTGGGCTGGGCAAAAAAGATCTTCCCCAAAGAACGCGCAAATACCGCCGTCGAACTGCTTTGGGAACAGATCCTGCAATGCGCGCGCGCAGACGGAAAGGATCCGCTCACCGACTGGATGTGGCACAACCGCACCCTGCGCGAAAAGTGCGATAAGATCAATTCTTACGACTTTGAGTCCCTCGAATATTGGAGTTCCAACGGCACCCGCCTGAAAGTGGGGCTCATTCCGCAGGCACAGTTTATTTCGGGCAGAAAGAGCACGGTAGGCGGAAATCATTTCAATCCCAACATTCCCACGGAAGAATGTTTCACCACGCCCCGCCGCGGCGCGGCGGAAGGCATCGTGTATGCCGTCAAGCCCCTGTCTTACGGCGGAGAGCTCATTGAAAATTTCTGGCTGAAATTTGAGGGCGGCAAGGCCGTCGATTGCGGTGCGGAAAAAAACGAGGAACTCCTGCGCAAGATCATTTCCATGGACGAGGGCGCGGCTTACCTGGGCGAATGCGCGCTTGTGCCGTACGAATCTCCCATCAACCGTACGGGACTGCTGTTCTATAACACTCTGTTCGATGAAAATGCCTGCTGCCATCTGGCGCTGGGAAGAGGGTATTCCAACACCATTGTCAACTTTGCCGATTACGGCAAAGAGGATTTTGCCGCCATGGGCGTCAACGATTCCATGATCCACGTCGATTTTATGGTGGGTGCGGAGGATTTAGAGATCATCGGCGTTACAAAAACAGGGGAACGTATCCCCGTTTTTGAGAACGGAACGTGGAGCAAAACGCTGCGCTGAGGAGAAAAAATATGCAAAAGACGGTTTTATCGAATTACGCAAAACTGCTTGCCCGTATGGGGCTGAACGTTCAGAAAGGGCAGGAAGTCATCATTACCGCGGAACTGGATCAGCCGGAATTTGTGCTGATGTGCGCGGAAGAATGTTACCGCGCGGGCGCGGCGAAAGTCACTGTGGACTGGACGCACCAGCCCCTTGCGCGGCTGGGCGCGGAATACAAGACAGAAGATGTGCTGGGAGAAGTTCCTTTCTGGCAGCAGGAAAAGCTGCGCGCGCAGGTGAGGGAACTTCCTGCAAGGCTGTATCTGGAAAGTGAAGATCCGGACGGACTCAGCGGTATTGATACGGAAAAATATTCCCGCGCCATGCAGGCGCGGCAGAAGATCATCAAGCCCTACCGCGACAAGATGGAAAATA
>CASFBD010000115.1 GCA_949292885.1 uncultured Bacillota bacterium | reverse complement strand
AATTATGTCGATTCCGACGTTACAGAGCCGGAAGAAGAAAAACTGACCGCGCTGGATTATCTTTCGGCGGGGTTTGCACCTCTTTTGACACAGGAAAAATCTCTGCTTCACCTTGATGCGAATGTTCGGGGCGTTGAGATGACGGGGGATGCCGTTCTTTCCATGCAGGGCGGCCGATTCGGCGGTTTGCGGATGGCTTTGGGCGATCTGTACCTTGCGTATGAGGAAGAGAACATTGTTGTGCGCTATCGCGACTTTTTCGGCAGACTGGCGATTGCGGAATGTTCGGACTTGCTTCCCGATCTCGGCGGGCTGGATCTCGCGTCTTTGGAGAGCGCCATCGGCGCAGGAGAGCTTACCGAAACGGATACGGGGGCACGTATCGAATGTTCTCTGCCGCTCGGCAATGTGACGCTGCCGCTGGACTTTACCTTTATCAGGGACGAAGCGGGAATCCGCTGGAGCGAGATCAGTGCAGATCTTGGTTTGTTCGGAGTCGAACTGCGCGTCGTTCCGGGAACGCTGGAACCGCCCGTACAGGAGATTTCGCAGGCAACAGATCTTGCACCTTTTGTCAAAAATATCTTTTCCCTCGTTGAAGAAAAGAAATTTTCTCTTAACGTCGCTTATGCCGATGCCGCAACAGGGTTTTCCGTAACGGGCGCGCTGTGTGCGGACGTTTCCCAAGGGATCACCCTTGCAGGGACGGTGGAAATCCGCATCGGGGAGGTGTATCTGCCCCTGCAAGTGAGCCTCGCAGACGAAGAAGTTCGCTTGGCACTCTGGAATGTGCGTCTGAAAGCACAGATGGAGGAACTCGGTGAATTGATTCCGTCCGTGCTTGCACTCGCCGGCATAGAGATGCCGCAGACGGACGGATTGCTTATTGGGGATATTCTCGATGCGCTCTTGTCGCTGGATTACAACGACGTGATCAGACAGTTCTATCTCAGCGAAGGCGCTTTCGGCGCCGAACTGAATGTCGGTCCCGTCATAGATGCAATTCTGCAAAACGGGAGCGATGAATGGCTGGTTCGTGCGGAGTACGATCTTGTCGGCAACGCGTTTAAGGTAGATACGGCAGGTGTATCTCTTTCCCTTTGCGGAACGCAGGAAGAGGTTTCTTCTTTGCAGGGAGAGTTTACGGCTCTGGGCATCGTGACGCAATTTCTGCCTCCCGTACAGGCAATGCTTTCAGACGGCGCTCTTTCCGTCAGCGGGGGATTTGATATTGAGGCTGAGGGTATCCTCGTGCCTGTGAGCATTGCGGGAGACTTTTTCTTCAAAGATACGTTTGAAGTGTATGCAAACGTCGGGATCGGTGAAACGCAGATCTCTCTGGCGTATCTGGATGAACAGCTGTATGCGCAGTTGTTCGGAGTAAAGGGAAAAACGGATACGAAAAAGCTTGCGCAGTTGTTCTCCGGTGCGGAGGGTGCGCAGGCGGCTGCCACCTCTGATTTCTTTGCACAGTTTGACTTCAATGCGCTTCTGCAAAGTCTGCACCTGATTGCGCAGGGAGATGCGCTCCGCGTTACGGCGGCGCTTGGCAGCATCGGTGCTGATGCCGTCCTGTCTACCGACGGACAGAAAATAAGCATCTCCTCGGGAATGCTTGTTTTGGGCGGAATCAGTGTGCGCGATCTTCGGTTAGAAGCCGGTAAAATGCAGGGGACGTCCGTTTGGGATGTTTCAGGCGCGGTTTCTTTGGATAAGATGATCGACGGCATTGTAAATTTTGCCGCCGAAAAGAAATATTCAGTCGCTCTGTCCTACGCGGACGAAAAGAACGGGCTTTCCGTAAACGGCAGTGCATTGCTCGACGTAAACGACGGTGCGGCACTCAGTGCCGAACTGAATTTTTCGTATCGGTCGCTTTCCGTTCCCGTGGAATTGACGCTTGTCGGAGAAAGCGTATGGCTGCGCGTGAAAAACGTTGCCGTATGTACGACGATCGCCGAGCTTACAGACAGGATTCCTGAATTGCTTTCTGCATTCGGATTGGATCTTACCCTTTCTCTGGATGCCGCACAGATCGTGCAGGCTCTTTTGGGGGCTGACCTTTCTTCCGTCATAAAGAATATCGCTTTGAGCGAGGACGGATTTGTCCTCGCCGTGGATGCGGATGCTCTCTTGAAAGAGATCGTTTCCGAAATGCCCGTTTCGCTCGGAACGGCGGAACTTGTCTACGACGCAGACGCAAACGTGTTTACGGGGGGTGTCCTCGGGGCAAATGTTTGTGTGTCGAAAGGTACGGGCACGGTTTCGGAACCTGAAAACAAAGAGGAATACGTTCCGCTTGCCGCGTTTTTGCAATTTGTCGAGCCGGTGAACGCATGGATGCAGGCTAAGGACGTTGCATTCACGTTCGGCGGAGAGACGACGATCCAGAACCTTGTTTTGAAATTTGAAGCTGAAGGGGAGATCCGTTTTGCGGACGGAGTGCAGATCTATCTGCGTGTAGTTGTCAACGACGAACACGTTTTAGAGATCTTGGAAACGGACGGAAACGTGCAGATCGCCTGCAACGGGTACAGACTTGATATCGCATCTTCCGAACTGAAAACAGTTGCGGACAGTTTCTCCTCGCTGTTTGCGGGAGGAAATTCATCTTCCGATGCGGGAGCTTTGCTCCTGTTCAGTGCGGACGGGATCGATCTGCAGGCGTTGCTCGACAGTCTGCGTTTCACTCTGTTGCAGGAAAGCGCGCTGGGCGTATCGTTTGATCTTTCGGCGCTGTTGCAGGGTGCCTGCGCTGAGGGGATCGTGCTGAGCGCGTCCGGAAATTCTGTCACAGTGCAGGCGGAGCGCATCGTGTTCTTCGGTGTAGAAGTATCTTCCTTCTCCTTCACGGCAGATGCGGCTGACAACAAGTATTCTCCCGATCTCGGAAATAGCCTGCGTTGTGAAAATCTGTTTGAATTTCTTTTCAACGTCTATACGCAGGTGACAAAGTCGGACGATCTTTCCTTGTCGCTTGTTTATGATACGGAGCAGTTATACGCTTCCGTCAACGGATACGTCAATCTCGAACGTGCGGAAGGTTCGGCGCAGATCACGCTCAACCTTTCCTTTACAGCCGAGATCTATGAGGGCGGAAAACAATCTCCCACGGGTTCGCATTTCATGTCGCTCACCATTCTGCGCGATATGCTGTATTTGGGTTACAGTACGGTCGGCATGGATACGGGGAATCCGCTCCTTGTCAGAATGCCCGTTGCTTCCCTGATTGCCAGCGGAAAGACCGTATTGCCCATTCTTTCGCCCATTCTCGGCATTCGGGAGGACGTGTATTATTACAATTTTGTTGTTTCCATTCTGGACGGTTACGTGGAAACTCTGAATACGGCAGTGTTCGGAGTGATGAATACGCAGGAATGGTGCGACCTGATTTTGGGGATCATTGATGAATACGCTTTGACAGACGGGACTGCCGTTGCCGAGAGTACGGCGGAGATCTCTTTGGATGCTCAAAAGGGTGAACTCACCGTCGGAATGAAAGGCATCACGCTGGTACTTGCGGCAAAGGATATGCCGCAGATCTCGGCGCCTGCCGATGCGGAGAAGTACATCGACATTTCTACGATTGCAAGTCTTTTGCAGGATCTGGAATATTCCTACCGCTATGCGGATACGGGAGGTTACACCCTGAAGGGCACGTTTACGATCAAACTGACCCTTGCGGGACTGGATCTGATCGAACTGCCTCTGTCGCTGGAATTGCGCGTTGGCTTTGAAGAGGGCGAAACACTTGTGGACAGAGAAGCGTACTTCTATATCAAAACCTTTGTACCCAAGACGAGTTTGCTTGTCGATATTGTCAATGCGGATACGTTCTCGGAAATTGTGATCCGCGGCGGCAACGTATATATTCTTCGTCATGTTGTCGGAGAGGCAACCCAGACAGTGCAGTTGTACAGGGAATATACGGGTTCGGGCGAAGATCATTGGTACCATTTCTTTTCCACAAAAACCGCGTATCATTACAACGTGACGGCGAGGGGAATTTATGAGCGGCAGACGGCGGAATACCGCGCAATGACGCTGAAAGACTTCCTCGGCAGCGGCACGGAAGCGGTCGTCGAAAATCTGGCATACATTCTGAATTTCAGCACGTTCCTGAAAGATACCATTATTGACAACATCAACTCGACTCCTGGTACACAGACAAGTTCGTACGATGTCGGGGATATGGTAACTTCTTATAGGTATATTGCGCCGAGCGGTACCGAGAAAGAGGGGTATGAATTGTCTCTCAGCCTTGCGGCAATTACGGGGAGCGACTCACTCGGCTCGCTGAAAGTCAAGATCGACAGGTCTTTCTCTCACGAGGAAAACGGAGTCAGATATTACGATCTTTCCGCGTTGGATGTCAACATGAATATGATCGGCGGCAAGGCAACCGTATATGGCGGCATCACGCACGAAGATCCCGGTTCTGATTCCCGCGCAGAGAGCATTACGGACGAAATGATCGGAATTTTTACCGTAAACGGTGTGAACGTGATTTCCGACAGCATGGCGCAGGGAACGTTCTCCGTGGCTCGCACTTTGACGCGCGAATATACATACGCGGAAGTACTCTGCCTGAATTCAAGCTGTAACAAAGCGGAGGCAGAGCGCTGGGGACAGAACAGCTGGCAGTACGATGAACAGACGGGACAGTGGATCCGTCTTTCGTAAAAAAACAAAGGCACCCGAAAAAAAATGCGGGTGCCTTCTTGTAAGTGATTGATTTTTTACCGCCATTCATGTATAATACGTGATTGGAAAAAGGTGAAACATGAAAAAAGTACTTTTTGTCTGCCTGGGGAATATCTGCAGAAGTCCCATGGCGGAATTTATCATGAAAGATGAGATTAGCAAGCGCAACTGCAAAGCGAATTTTGTTGTCGCTTCCGCAGGAACGAGCGATGAGGAGGAGGGCAATCCGGTATATCCTCCCGCTCGGGAAGAACTTGCCAGGCACGGCATTTCCTGCGCGGGGAAACGTGCCAAAAAGTTTACTTATTCCGATTATGCGGAGTACGATTATATTTTGTGTATGGAAAATTCTCACGTCAGGGATCTGCGCAGAGTAACGGGCGGGGATCCGGACGGAAAGATCTTTCGCCTGCTCGACTTTTCCTCCGCGCCGCACGACATTGCAGATCCTTGGTATACGCGGAATTTTTCCCTTACGTATGCCGAGATAGAGGAAGGTGTGCGCGCGTTTTTGGATTCTCTTTCAAAAGAGATCTGACGGCAGGGGAAAATAAAATTCTGATCGGTGGGAAAATGAAATAAAACGCAAAGGCATAAAGTATGAATTTTCTGTCTTGTTTTATCAATGTTGTCACAATCGTGGTACTGGCGGTTCCGGGCTATTTTCTGCGGAAAACAAAGCTGTTCCCGGAAGGTGCTGCAACCGTGCTTGCGGTGCTTCTTCTGTACATAGCACAGCCTTTTCTGATGATGTCCTCCCTGTTCAACCAACCGTTTGAACCGTCCATGCTCATCAATTTTATGTGGGTGATCCTGTTTGCCATCGTCTTGCAGATCCTCGTGTTCTTTGCGGCACGGCTCATCTTTTCGGCAAGCAAGGAAATTGCGGCAAAGCGCGCCTGCGAGGCAACGTCTTATCTGGGAAATGTCGGATTTATGGGCATTCCCGTCATGCAGATGCTCTTCCCCGAAAACGGTGAGATGGTGCTCTATACCGTCGTCTATAATATAGCGTTCAACGCGATGTGCTGGACGCTCGGCGTGTATGCCGTTACGGGCGAAAAGAAGAGCGTAAAGCCGTATAAGATCATACTGAATCCGCCCACGATCGCGGCGATCGTTGCGCTTCCTTTCTTTTTCCTGAACGTGCACATCCCCGTGCAGGTCATGACGCCCGTTTCCTATCTCGGGGACATGACGCTCCCGCTCTCCATGATCATTCTCGGGGTGCGCCTCGCCGACATGAAGCCCGTCCTCCTCGTCAATAATTGGCGGGTATACGTCGCGTCGGCGCTCAAATTAGTGGTCTCGCCCTTGCTCTCGCTCGGCGTGCTCCTGTTGGTCGACCTGATCTGCCCGCTCGACCGCTTCGTCATCATCGCCCTGTATATCATCGCGGCGATGCCCACGGCGTCTTCCGCGCTCAACTTTGCGGAAATGTACGGCGGCGACCGCGAAACGGCTGCGGCATCCACGCTCATGAGCACAATCCTCTGTATCGTCACCATTCCGGTGCTCATGCTGCTTCTGGAATTTATCTGAACGAAAAATACCGCCCGCTCCTTTCCGGAGCGGGCGGTTTTGCTTTTATATGGTGATATGGAACAGCCCGATCGCCACGCCGCAGAAGATGAGCAGCGTCAGCACGTCGGTGATGGTGGTGATGAAGGGGTTTGCGAATACGGCGGGGTCGATGCGTATCGCCTTTGCGAAGATGGGCACGCACGCGCCGACGATCTT
>CASFBD010000114.1 GCA_949292885.1 uncultured Bacillota bacterium | reverse complement strand
CGCCATGCAGGCGCGGCAGAAGATCATCAAGCCCTACCGCGACAAGATGGAAAATAAATACCAGTGGTGCATTGCTGCCGTTCCCGGAAAAAACTGGGTAAAGAAGGTGTTTCCGCACCTGCCCGCTTCTGCGGGTATGGAAAAAATGTGGCGCGCCATCCTGCAATGCTCCCGCGCGTACGAGGGTAACCCCATCGCCAACTGGCAGGAACACAACAGATCGCTGCAGGCGCGCTGTGCCTACCTCAACGGGCTGGGGCTCACTTCCCTCGAATACAGGAGTTCCAACGGCACCAACCTGCGTGTGGGACTCATGAAGGAGGGGATCTTTGCCGCGGGCAGCGAAAAGACCGTTTCGGGGGTGGAATTCAATCCAAACATTCCTTCCGAGGAATGTTTTACCAGTCCCAAGGCGGGCGAGGCGGAGGGGATCGTCTATTCCACAAAGCCGCTTTCCTGGCAGGGGCAGCTCATTCGCAATTTCTCCGTGCGCTTTGAAAACGGCAGAGCAGTGGAAGCCCACGCCGCGCAGGGCGGCGCCGCACTCAAAAAGATGATCGCCATGGACGAAGGCGCTTCCCGCCTGGGCGAGTGTGCGCTGGTGCCTTTCCATTCTCCCATCAGCAATTCGGGCGTGCTCTTTTACAACACTTTGTTCGATGAAAACGCCGCCTGCCACCTGGCTCTGGGCAGGGGGTTCACCAACTGCGTGCGCGGCTACGAACAGCTCACCGATGAGGAGATGCACTCCATGGGCGTCAACGATTCGATGATCCACGTCGATTTCATGATCGGAAACGACGATCTTTGTATCACAGGCGTTACGGATACGGGCGCACGGTTCCCTATTTTTGAAGAAGGGGACTGGGCCTTTGAGATCTGAAATAAAAAAGAAGCACCGTACCCGAATTTTCGGGTACGGTGCTTCTTTTTATTGACATTATTCCATGCTGAGTGTCTTGATTCTGGAAAGGTACACCCATACGGCAACGGACAGGGCAATGCAGAGGATGTCGGCTGCCAGGTACACCCAAAAGCCTTTCCATACTCCCAAAAAGATACAGCCGAAGCCGAGCGCCATGCTCACGAATACGCAGATCATGACGGGAATGCTGTTTTTGGCGACCATGGTGGGGTTGGTCCAGTCGTATTTGGGGAACTTGTAATTGAGGAAGATCCCGCTCAGGGCGCAGAACAGGCTGAATGCGACGACGCTGAAAAGGGTGATCGCCCAGCAAAGTGCGTCCGTTTCAAATTTCAGGCAGAACACTACGGAAAAGAGCAGCCCGGCGGGCACGTTGCAGACAAAGGTGGGAACGGCTTTGGCAAGCAGGATCCGCTTTGCCGGAAGGGGCAGGACAAACAGCTGTTCCCGCGATTTCCCTTCCAGGGAAAGGGCGCTTGCGGCGGGGTTGCTCATGCCGATGCAAAAGAAGGCGACCCCTGCCCCCGCATAGGCGAACATGGAAAGGGGAACGGGTTCCTCCGCCTGTGCAAACAGGGCGTTCGGATCCAGAAAAAGCAGTGCGCCCGCGGCGATCAGGAGCATCAGTGTCCCGGCCAGCGCGTTGAGGAGGTATCCCGATGCGGTAAAGAGCCGCTTGAATTCGCGTTTGACCAGCGCGGAAAAGGCGCTCCCTCCGCGCACGTTCTGCGCCGAGTATTTTACCCCGGAGGCGCGTACGGACAGCGCTTCGTGTACCCGCTCAAAGCACAGCGCCGCGATCAGTACGAACAGCGCCGCGGCGGCGGCGGAAATGCCCATAAAGGCGAAAATGCCCCAAACCGTGCCCGTGAGCGTCATGTCCACCAGCAGGGCAGGCAGATACACGTTCCCTACCATCATGGAAAAGACGGCGTTCATGTCGATGGCTTCCTGCGAAGAGGAGGAAAAGGAAAGCGAAAAACTCGCGATCATCAGTCCGACAAAGAGCAGGATGCTGAACACGATCTGCAGTATATTTTTGCAGCGCAGCCGTGCGGTCAGTGCCGTCAGAAGGGTGCTCAGCGCAATGGCGACGGCCATGGGCAGCAGGGGCGAAAACAGCGTTGCCGCCAGCGTAATGCCCAACACGGACAGGGAAAATCCGTCCATCACAAACAGGACGATCGTCCCGGGGATCACCACGGGCAGCGCAAATACGATGTTCGCAAGGTAAATGCAGGCAAGCCTGCTGATAAGGATGTCCGACCGTTTTACGGGCAGGGACATCACGTGGTCGTAGTCTTTCATCGCAAACAGAACCGAACAGCCCTGTATCAGAGAAAAGACGAGCGTGATGAGGGAAGTGAGCGCGATCAGCAGGGCGGGCAGGTGTGCGCCGATTCCCTGTTTGCAGAATTCCACTGCAAAAAATACAACATATGCACAGATGATCACGCCGACAAGAAGCAGGATCGCCGCCGTGCCCGCGGTGCGCCGCACCGTCTTTGCATCTTTGGAATGGCGCGCCTTGTTGAAACCGAGCAATCCCATGAGCTGGATCTTGGTCAGCAGCAGCCATTTATTTTTCATGGCTTTCCAGCACCTCCATGAACACTTCTTCCAGGCTCTCGTCGCCGCGTACCGCGTCTGTCTCGCCGTCGGCGATCAGTTTTCCGTTCTTGATGATGGCAATTTTATTGCACAGCTTTTCAGCCACGTCCAGAACGTGCGTGGAAAAGAAGATCGCACTGCCCGCCTCGCACATTTCGCGGAATACTTGTTTGAGTTTGAACGCCGCTTCGGGGTCCAGTCCCACAAACGGTTCGTCCAGCACCATCAGTCTGGGTGCGTGCAGGAGTGCGGCGATCACCGCAAGTTTTTGTTTCATGCCGTGCGAATAAGCGCCGATCAGAGATCCCAGATCGTCCTTGATGCGGAACATTTCCGCATATTTTTCGATCCGCTCCCTCCTGAGCGTCTTTTCCACACCGAAAATATCTCCGATATAGTTGAGATACTGGATCCCCGTCAGGTATTCGTACAGGTCGGGGTTGTCCGGAATGTACGCCGTGATCGCCTTGCACGCGACAGGCTGTTCCTTGACGGACATCCCATCAATACGTATCTCGCCCGTGTCGAATGGGAGGATCCCCGTAACCGCGCGCAGTGTCGTCGTCTTGCCCGCGCCGTTCTGTCCGATAAAGCCGTAAATGTCTCCCTCGCACACGCGCAGGCTTAAATCGTCCACCGCTTTTTTGCCGCCTGCATATGTCTTGCTCAGGTGGTCGATCTGCAAAATCGTTTTCATATTTCTCCTTGTGCCGCAGGGCAGATTTTTTGCGCCCTGCAACATCATTTTACCATATACGGTATGCGCTGTCAACGGTTTGCAGACGTCTGTCCCCGCGCCCCGCCGCGCTCTCTTCTGTCAGTATAACTCATATGGGTTAACTTGTCAATTATTTGAGTTATATATTTACCTCAATTTTGTTATAAAATAACTCAAAAGAGGTGGATGAGCGATGGAAGTATTGGAACGCATAGACGAATTGCGCAAACAGCGCGGATGGTCGGTCAACAATCTGGCGATGGAAGCGATGCTTACGCAGTCGACGCTGAACAATTTATACGTGCGCAGGGCGGAGCCGAAACTTTCCACACTGCGTGCGATCTGTACGGCGTTCGGCATCACGCTTGCGGAATTTTTCCGCTATGAGGAGCGGTCGGATGACGAGACGGGGGAGCTTTTGCGGCGGGTGGAAACGCTCAGTCCGGAACAGAAACGCGCGCTGCTTCTGTTTTTGCGCGCATCTTCAAAAACAAGTTGAAATCACGCGCGAAAAGAGGTATAATAGAGAGGACGAGGAGGAATATCTATGAACTATGTACAGACGGAAGGACTCCGCCTGCCCGTTATCGCGGTGGGGTGTATGGGCTTTGCTGGAGCAGAAAAAGCGCAGCTGCGTACCTTTATTTCGCAGGCTCTCGAAGGGGGAATGAACTTTTTCGACCATGCGGACATCTATGGCGGCGGCGCCTGCGAAAGCGCGTTTGCCGGGGCGGTCAAGGATCTCGGGATCTCGCGCGGAGATCTGATCTTGCAATCCAAGTGCGGAATCGTGCCCGGAAAAATGTTTGATTTTTCGGAAAAACACATTCTGGAAGCGGTGGAGGGTTCGCTCCGCCGGCTGAACACGGACTACCTCGATTGCCTTCTGCTGCACCGTCCCGACGAGCTGATGCAGCCGGAAGAGGTCGCGGCGGCGTTCGATAAGCTGTATTCTTCGGGTAAGGTGCGCCGTTTCGGCGTATCCAATATGCACCCGTACCAAATCGAATTGCTCAAAACAGCCGTGGGACAGCACATTTACGCCGATCAGTTGCAGTTTTCTCCCGCTCATGCGGGAATGATCTCCTGCAATATCGAAGCAAATATGCAGACGGAAGGCGCCGTTTCGCGCGACGGGTATATCCTCAATTATTGCAGACTGAAAAACATCATCGTGCAGGCATGGTCACCTTTCCGTTACGGGTTCTTTGCGGGCGTGTTTTTGGGGGACGAAAAGTTTAAAAAACTCAATGACGTACTCGCAAAAATCGGACAAAAGTACGGCGTGGAAAAGTCGGCGGTCGTTGCCGCGTGGATCCTGCGGCATCCTGCAAAGACGCAGGTCGTCACGGGTACGGTGAATACGGCACACCTTTCCGAGATCGCCGCCGGCGCAGACATCGAACTCACGCGCGAAGAGTGGTACGAGATCTATATCGCGGCAGGTCACATCCTGCCGTAAAGGAAAATCATATGAAGATAGTGGTAGCAAGCGGCAACAAGGCAAAACTGCGCGAGATCGCGCAGATCTTCCGCGGGCACGAAATCCTGTCCATGCAGGACGCGGGCTTTACGGAGGATATCGAGGAAAACGGCGCCACGTTTGAAGAAAACGCGCTCATCAAGGCGCGCGCGGTCTCGCGCGCGCTGGGTGTCAATGCGCTCGCCGATGATTCCGGTATCTGTGTGGAGGCGCTGGACGGTGCGCCCGGCGTTTACAGTGCAAGATTCTGCGGCAGGCACGGAGACGACGCCGCGAACAATGCGCTCATGCTTGAAAAATTGAAGAACGTACCCCAAAATCAGCGTCGCGCTTATTTTGAAAGCTGCGTTGCGCTTTGCCTTTCGGACGGGCGCGAGATCACTGCGTCAGGCAGAACGTACGGCAGGATCCTGGAGCAGGAAGAAGGGGAAGGCGGCTTCGGCTACGATCCTCTTTTTTACAGTGATGAGCTCGGCATGAGCTTCGGCGTTGCTTCGGCAGAACAGAAAAACGCCGTTTCCCACAGGGGCAAGGCGCTTGCCGCTCTTGCGGAGAAGATCAAGGGGATCGAATTGTGAAGACGTTCGTCATTGTATCGGATACGCACAGAAACACGCAGCCCTTTGAAAAGATGGCAACGGTCCTTGCCGAATGTGACTGCATCGTGCATCTGGGCGATATGGCGTCAGACGCCAACGCCCTGATGCGGCAGTATCCCGATAAAACGTATGCTGTCCTCGGCAATAACGATTTTTTCGGCGGACTTCCATCCGAGTTTATCCTCGAAGCGGAGGGACATCGCATTTTTGCCTGTCACGGACACAGGTATTCTGTTCGCGGCGGTACGCAGAAACTTGCAGAGGCGGCAAAGAAAAACGATTGCGACATCGCTCTCTACGGACATACGCACATCAGCGATATACACGAGGAGGACGGTGTTCTTATCATCAATCCGGGATGTATGCAGCGTTATTCTCCCAAAATCAGCTATTGTTATCTTGTCATTGCCGGAAAAAAGGCGGTGCCGACCATCGTGGACATCGGTCCGTGAAGGTATGCAAATCAGCAAAGACAAGGCATTTGTGTTGCGCAAAAAATTGAAAATTCTTTAAAAAAAAGCCGAAAATTGTTTGACATCTTTTGGTGTATGTGATATACTCTTTTAGCGTTGTGAGTTGCGGGTGTAGTTCAATGGTAGAATTCCAGCCTTCCAAGCTGGCTGCGTGGGTCCGATTCCCATCACCCGCTCCATCAACAAACGATGAGAGTCGAGCGTAACAAATACCATGCGCCTGTAGCTCAGCAGGATAGAGCAACGGCCTTCTAAGCCGTGGGTCAGGAGTTCGAATCTCTTCAGGCGCGCCAAATTTTATGGCGGGTGTAGCTCAGTTGGTTAGAGCGCCAGATTGTGGCCCTGGAGGTCGTGGGTTCGATTCCCGTCGCCCGCCCCATAAAATTTTTATTGGGGTGTCGCCAAGCGGTAAGGCACCGGATTTTGATTCCGGCATTCGTAAGTTCGAATCTTGCCACCCCAGCCAAGCGATCATAAAATCTTGATATGGTCCATTAGCTCAGTTGGCAGAGCACGTGACTTTTAATCACGGTGTCCCGCGTTCGAATCGCGGATGGATCACCATATATGCACCTTTAGCTCAGTTGGTAGAGCAACTGACTCTTAATCAGTGGGTCCCGGGTTCGAGTCCCTGAAGGTGCACCAATAAAAGAACGAAGGTTATAAAACCTTCGTTCTTTTATTTTATGTATGTTTAATCGAG
>CASFBD010000113.1 GCA_949292885.1 uncultured Bacillota bacterium | reverse complement strand
CCGCCTCCTCCAGCTCGGTGCAGAAGGGGGAAACGCTCATAGATACGGGTTATACTTTGGACGCGATGAAAAACGACGTCATCGTTATCCGACATCCGATGGGCGGCGCGCCGCATCTTTTGGCCAGACACGTAAAGGCGTCCGTTGTGAACGGCGGCGACGGCATGAATGAACATCCCACGCAGGCGTTGCTTGATTTTTACACCATGCGCGAAAAATTCGGCTCGTTCAAGGGTTTGAAAGTTGCCATTCTCGGTGACATCAAACATTCGCGCGTTGCCAAGAGCAACCTCTTTGGCCTGACGAAACTGGGCGCAGAAGTTGTGATGTTTTCCCCGGCGACGCTCATGCCGCAGGGTGTGGAGCGCATGGGGGCAAAGATCGCGCGTTCGCGTGAAGAGGCGCTCAGCGGCGCCAACGTCGTGATGGGGCTCCGCATTCAGCTGGAGCGTATGCACGGCGGGCTTTTCCCGTCCCTTTCCGAATATGCGAAGTATTACGGCGTTTCCGAAGAACACCTCAAATACGCGGATAAGGATTGCATCGTCATGCACCCCGGTCCCGTCAACCGCGGCGTAGAACTTACCTCCGACGTCATCGATGCGGAAAATTCCAAAATCACGGAACAGGTCTTAAACGGCGTTGCCGTGCGCATGGCTCTCCTGTTCCTGCTCGTCAAAAACAGACAGGGAGGCGAAAAGAATGAATAAACTTCTCATCAAAGGCGGGACGGTTGTCTTTTCGGACAAGTGCGAACAATGCGATGTACTCGTGGAAGGCAAAAAAATAATCAAAATCGCAAAAAATGTTGAAGATAATAAGGCGAAAGTGATCGATGCGACGGGATTGCACGTTTTTCCCGGGTTGATCGATATGCACGTTCATCTGCGCGAACCCGGTTTTGAATACAAAGAAGACATTGCCAGCGGCAGCGCCGCAGCGGTGCGCGGCGGGTTTACGCAGGTATGTTGTATGCCCAATACTCAGCCGGTATGCGACAACGCCGCGGTAGTGGGATATATCGTGGCGCGCTCCAAGGAAGTGGGGTTGTGCAAAGTGCGCCCCATCGGCGCTATCACCAAGGGTGAGCAGGGTGAAACGCTTGCGGAGATCGGGAAGATGAAAGATGCGGGTGCCGTAGCCATCAGTGACGACGGAAAACCTGTACCCAATGCGCGTATTATGCGCCTTGCCATGGAATATGCTTCCGATTTCGGCATGATCTGCTTGTCTCATTGTGAGGATAAGGATCTCGTGGACGGCGGTGTTGTCAACGAGGGTTACAACAGTACGCTGGCCGGATTAAAGGGGATTCCCCGCGCGGCGGAGGAGATCATGCTGGCGCGCGAGATCATTCTTGCGGAAACGCTGGGCAAGCGTGTGCATATTTGCCACGTTTCCACAAAAGGCGGCGTGCAGCTTCTGCGCGAGGCGAAGGCACGCGGCGTTCAGGTGACGGCGGAAACCTGCCCTCATTACTTTACTTTGACGGACGACGTCGTCATGTCTTACGATGCAAACACCAAGGTGAATCCGCCCATCCGCGAAGCGGAGGATGTTGAGGCGATCAAAGAGGGTTTGAAAGACGGCACGCTGGATTGCATCGTCACCGACCATGCGCCGCACCACAGGGACGAAAAGATGGTGGAATACAATCTCGCAGCGTTCGGGATCAGCGGGATCGAAACTTCTTTCTCCCTCTCATATACTTATCTTGTCAAGGGCGGCGTGCTCACCTTGTCTCAGCTGGCGCAGAGGATGAGCGCCAATCCTGCGGCGATCCTCAACCTGGAAGGGGGCAAAATAGAGGAGGGCGGCGCGGCAGATCTGATGCTTGCAGATTTGTCAGAAAGCTATGTCATCGACAGCAAGGATTTTGTGTCCAAGGGAAAAAATACGCCGTTCAACGGAATGCAGGTGTACGGAAAAGTCAAGTACACCCTTGTCGACGGCGAAGTCAAATACAGCGAGGAGTAAAAGATCATGTCATATAAAAAGGATTTTATCAGATTTCTTTCCGAGTGCGGGGTTTTGAAATTCGGCACGTTCACGCTGAAAAGCGGCAGGGTGGCTCCCTATTTCCTGAATGCGGGTGAGTATAAAACGGGCGCGCAGATCAAGCGCCTGGGTGAATTTTACGCCGCTTGCATCCATGAAAACAACATCCCTGTGCAGACGCTGTTCGGACCTGCGTACAAGGGGGTGCCGCTGGCACTGTCTGCTGCTGTCGCCCTGTATGAAAAGTACGGTGTGGATGTCAATTTCTGCTTTGACAGAAAGGAAGTGAAAGACCATGGCGAAGGCGGAATGTTTGTCGGAAAACAGTTGCAGGACGGGGAAAAGGTCGTGATCGTTGAGGACGTCATGACGAGCGGAAAGGCTCTTAAAGAGGTCCTTCCCAAACTGCGCGGCGCGGCAAAAGTGGACATTACGGGTATGGTCATTACCGTCGACCGTATGGAAAAAGCGCTCAACAGTGAGCACTCTGCCGTACAGCAGGCGTATGCGGAAGAGGGTGTTAAGGTTTATTCCATCGTTACGATCGAGGACATCATCGAAGCACTGGAAGAGGGTGTCATCGAGGGAAAAGAACACGTTCCCGCTATCAGAAATTATCTCGCGCAATACGGCGCTGAATATTGAGGTTTTACATGATTACGGATAAACTTATCGAAAGGATAAAACAGTTGGACAATCCCACCGTGGCTGGGATAGACACAAGTTTCGACTATTTGCCGGAGGACATGAAGAGCGGCGTCTGTGATTTTGCGGGGGCGGCAAAGGCAGTCCTCGCATTTAATAAAGAGATCATCGACAATATCTGTGACATTGTTCCCTGCGTTAAGGTGCAGATCGCTTATTATGAAATGTACGGGCTTGAGGGAATGAACACTTTTTTGCAGACGCTTCAATATGCGGCGCAGAAAGGAATGCTGGTTATGACGGACGCAAAGAGGAACGACATCGGTGCCACGGCGGAATGTTACGCCAAGGCATATCTCGGTGAAACGGCTGTCGGGAAAAAATCTTATACCGCTTTCGATTCCGATTTTCTCACGGTCAACGGCTATCTCGGTTCGGACGGGATTAAACCCTTCCTCGGCTGGATGCAGAAGAGAGACAAGGGTATTTTCGCGCTTGTCAAAACGTCCAATAAATCCAGCGGAGAATTGCAGGATCTTAAACTGGAAAACGGTAAAACAGTTTACGAATACATGGGCTCGCTTGTAGAAGAATGGGGCAAGGATAGCATAGGAAAATACGGGTATTCTGCCGTTGGTGCAGTGGTGGGGGCGACTCATCCCGAGCAGGCGCGCATCCTGCGCGGAGAAATGCCGCACACGTTTTTCCTTATCCCCGGCTACGGCGCGCAGGGCGGTACTGCGGACGATCTGAAAGTTTGTTTCGATAAGGACGGCCTGGGCGGGATCGTCAATTCTTCCCGCGGAATTTTGTGTGCATACAAGCAGGAAAAGTATAAGGGGCTTACCTTCTCGGCAGCGGCGCGTCAGGCGTGCATTGATATGAAAAATGACCTGAATCGCGCGATCAAAGGCTGATATGAAGTACTATGTCACGCATAAACTGACATTTTTGGAGGATTTGGAGTGAAGGAACTGGATGTAAAAGTGATCAGCAATGAACAGATCGCTCCGGGGATCTTTGAAATCGATTTTCAGCTTCCCGAAGAGATCAGCTTTCGTTGCGGTCAGTTTGTAAACCTTTCTGTGGGTGACGGAGGGCATCTTTTGCGTCGCCCTTTTGCCATTCTTTTTTATGACAAACAGCAGCGCACGGCGGGTGTCTGCTTTCAGGTCAAGGGAGAGGGCACGCGGCTTCTTTCTCAAAAGAGGGTTGGGGATACATTGTCTTGCGTCCTGCCTCTCGGCAACGGATTTATCATTCGCGAGGAGGAAAAGAGGATTGCGCTTATCGGCGGCGGCGTCGGGGTGTTCCCCCTGCTTTCCGTTCTCAGCGAGTATAAGGACAGCGACAAGCATTTTCGTTCGTACATGGGGTTCAGAAGTGCGGACTACGTGAATACTTTCGGGATGTATGACAAGCGTTCGGACGCTCTTTTTGTTGCGACGGATGACGGAAGTTTCGGAAAGAAGGGAACGGCAGTTTCCTTATTCTTTGAAGATTTTGAACAGGCAAAACCGGATGTCATTTTTGCCTGCGGGCCTACGCCCATGCTCCGTGCGCTGAAAGCGGGACTTTCCGAGCGCGGGATCGGCGTGCCGTGCTATGTATCGCTGGAAGAGCGCATGGGCTGCGGCATCGGGGCCTGCCTGGTGTGTGTCTGCAAAAAGGCGGGCGGAGAACAGAACGTGCGTGTCTGCAAGGACGGTCCCGTTTTTGAGATCGATGAGGTGGAGATCTGATGGCAAATCTGCATACAAAAATTTGCGGGGTGGAGTTTAAAAACCCCGTCATCGCGGCAAGCGGCACCTTCGGCTTCGGAAAAGAATTTAACGAGATCTATGATATTTCCGTGCTCGGCGGGATCAGCACAAAGGGGCTTACTCTGGAACCCAGGCTCGGCAATCCCACGCCTCGCATCGCGGAAGGGCACGGGGTTATTCTCAATGCTGTAGGACTGCAAAATCCCGGTGTGGACAAGTTTCTGGAAGAGGATCTGGATTTTCTGAAAAGCAAAAATACCGTGATCATTGCAAATGTGGCAGGCAAAACGTTGGAGGATTACGCGGGAATTTGCGGACGGCTGGACGGACTTGTCGACATGATCGAACTCAACATTTCCTGTCCCAACGTCAAGTGCGGCGGCATGGCGTTCGGTATTCGTCCCGAAAGCGTAGAACAGGTGACGCGTGCGGCAAAGGGTTCTTTAAAAAAGACGCCGCTCATCGTCAAACTTTCCCCTAATGTAGAGAGCATTGCCGTCAACGCACTTGCGGCGCAGAAAGGGGGTGCGGACTGCGTCTCCCTCATCAATACGTTGACGGGTATGGTCATTGACGTAGAACGCAGAAAGCCCGTCATTGCCAACAACACGGGCGGTGTTTCGGGGGCGGGCGTCAAGCCTGTTGCGGTGCGCATGACGTACGAGGTGTGTTCGGCGGTGGATATCCCCGTCATCGGGATGGGCGGCATCACCTGTGCGGAGGATGCGTTGGAATTTATTATTGCGGGTGCAAGCGCGGTGCAGGTGGGTACGGCGAATTTTACCGATACCCTCGCCATGCCTAAGATCATCGACGGGCTCAACCGTTGGCTGGATGCTCACGGGATCTCTGACATCAACGAACTTCGCGGAACGCTGAAACTCAACGGCTGATCAAAGCGGCGCCTTTTCAGGGGCGCCGCTTTTTGTGTAAAAAAGAAAGCTGAGCCGAAAAGTTTTCCCGGCTCAGCTCATCTGCGGATAAATAAGGCCCGAAACGTTTGACTGTTTCAGAATTTTTCAAAGGTGTATCCGGCATTTTTATAATGGCGGATGAGTTTTGGCAGACATCTCACCGTTTCTTTGTATCCCACGCCGTCGTGCATGAGCAGAATGATTTTTTTTCGTTCGCCAGCGGTTCGGAGTGCGTTCTCAAACAGTTCGTCTGCGGTTGCATTCGGCGAGATTGCGTCCTCGGTGGAGGCGTTCCAGCCGCAGACTCTGTACCCCGCGTTCCGTACGGCATTTCCCAGTTCTTGCGAAAGACCTCCTTCGCCGCCCGGGAAGCGGTATATATTTCCTTTCCAGGAGGGGACGACGGAAATTATGGCGCTTCGGCATTGTTCTATGTCTTTGAGCAGGGCGTGCGGAGAACGGTAGATTTCCGAATACTCGTGCGAGTAGCTGTGTACGCCTATCGAATGTCCTTCGGCAAGAGTACGGCGCAAGATCTCTTTTCTGGTCTGGATCTGTCTGCCAATGACAAAAAACGTTGCTTTCACATCGTTTTCTTTGAGAATGTCGAGTATTTTCGGCGTTGTAGAGTCGGTCGGGCCGTCGTCAAAAGTAAGATAAATGATTTTTTCTTCTTCCGCCGCGCAAGCAAGGGGTGGGAAGATCTGCGGCGCAAACGCCAGGATCAGCGCCAGCATAGTACAGAAAATCGCTTTCATAAAAACAGTTTGCGGTATATGTCTGCCTTTCATGCGGAGAAGCAGAAAATTCTATGCTGCGCATAGGTCTCGGAGCGCAAAAAATTTCAAAAAATTTTTTGCGTAAACCGTTGACAAACGATTTTTGTTGTGATATGCTTAAAGAAACCGATGAGGTAGAGTAGTAGCCTGCTACAGCAGATTTTCAGAGAGTTCCCGGCGGTGGAATGGGAACAGTCTGACGCAGAGTGAATGGATTACCGAGGGCGGGGGCGAACGGCGTTTGCTGAGTAGTTTCCGACGTGGCTTTCACGTTACAGGAAGAGGGTATGGAAGTACCTGTCAGAGGCAGCAGTCTATGCTGTAAATTTGGGTGGCAACACGGTTTATTCGTCCCAAGCGAATGGATCGTGTTTTTTTGTTGCAAAATTTATTTCAGGAGGTATCAACCTATGTCCAAAAC
>CASFBD010000112.1 GCA_949292885.1 uncultured Bacillota bacterium | reverse complement strand
CGTGTGATACAATAAAACCGACGCAAGGTCGTGTAAAAAAGAGCCGTGCGTCTTTTACGGCAGAGACGAATTTTGAATGCGGAGGGTTTTCCCTCCGCCTTTGCTATCACTAAAGCGGGTGGGTTGTTATGAATTGCTTGTCTATGGATTTTCGCAGGGCGGATGTTTCTCTGCGCGAAAAGTTTGCCTTTACCCAGCGCGTGCGCGCGGAGATGTGTTCCGCTTTTTCGGAGGCGGGAGGGTGTGTTCCCATCGTTACCTGCAACCGCACGGAAGTATATTTTCAATGCGATCAACGGCAGGCGGAGGAGATCCTGTATCATTTTTCGGGAGTGCGGACCACCAGGTTTGCGTTTTATGCCGGAGAATTTTGTTTAAGGCACCTGTTTGAGCTTACGGCGGGTCTGTGTTCCATGCTTGTGGGAGAGGATGAGATCCTGGGGCAGGTGAGAACGTGTTACGAATACGCCCGTTCGCTGGGCGCGACGGCGGGATTGGACGCGCCCTTTCAGGCGGCGCTTGCCTGCGGCAAGAAAGTGAGGACGCTGACGCATATTTCCTCGGTTGCCTGTTCCGTTGCCACGCTGGCTGCAAACAGAGTTTTTTCCTTTCGGAAAGGCAAAAAGAAAGTCCTTTTGGTGGGGGCGTCGGGAAAGATCGGTTCAAGCGTTTTAAAAAATCTTACGGCGTCGGACGACGTTGACGTTTTCGCCACGACGCGAAGCCACGATTTTTCCGCACAGGCGGAAGGGGTGGCCTGTGTTCCATACAAACAGAGATACATGTATCTGAACGACGCAGACTGCGTGGTGAGTGCCACCTCATCCCCGCACGTCGTTTTTTCCAAAGATCGTGTCCGTTCGGCGATACGTACTCGCAAAGACAGACTGTTCATCGATTTGGCTGTACCGCAGGACATTGATGCGCAAGTGCGTTCTTTGCCGGGGTGTACTCTCGTCGGGATAGACGAATTTCGCGCGGAAGCACAGGAAAATAACTTAAAAAAGAAGAATGCGGCAGCGCAGGCGGAAGTGATGGTGGGAGAACTTGTGACGGAGTTTCTTGCGGACGAGGCGGCGCGCACATATGCGGCGATGCTCGGAGCGCTTCCTCAGGAAAAGAGAAAATCTTTGTACGCGCTGCGCAAACAGGACGCCAAAGCCTTTACCGAGCAGGTGCGCCTGCTGGCGGAGGAAGGGAAATGAAGGCGTTTCCTTTTATGCGTTCCGTTGCGGGCAAGTCATGTCTGATCGTGGGCGGAGGGGAGATCGCCCTGCGAAAGGCGGAAAAACTGTATCCGTTCGGCGTGAAGCTGTACGTCTGTGCACCGCAATGTGCGGATTTTTCGGCGTTTGGGGCGCTTGTTCTGCAAGAGGAATACCGCGAGCAATTTTTGGAAGGAATGGATCTTGCCGTTGCGGCCACGGATGACAGGGCGCTCAATGCGCGCGTGGCGCAGGATTGCAGGGCGCGAGGGATCCCCGTAAACAGCGTGGACGATGCCCAGAACTGTGATTTTTATTTTCCTGCACTCATTTCCCGCGGGGAGATCACGATCGGCATTTCCACGGGCGGAGCTTCTCCTGCGCTGGCGTCTGTTTTGCGCGAATATTTGGAAAGCTGTCTGCCCGAAGGGCTGGAACAAGTAGCGGCGCAGGCGGAAAAATTGCGGGGCACTCTGCCCGCGCAGGAATATAAGCGGAGAGTGCGCGAATTGTTTTTGGACGCACTGCGGCAAAAAGGAAAACATGAATAAAAAGATAAGGATAGGCACGCGCGGATCGGCGCTGGCATTGGCGCAGGCAAAGCAAGCGGCGGCGGCGCTGGAATCGAGGGGATATGTCACGGAATTTGTCGTGGTGCGAACCCGCGGGGACGAGGAACTGAAAAAGTCTCTTTCGGATATCGGCAGGGGTGCGTTTACGGACGTGTTTTCTCAGATGTTGTTGCATGGGGAAATAGACGTTGCGGTTCATTCCGCAAAAGATTTGCCCACGGGAGAGGAAAAAGACGGCTTTTACTGCCTGCCGCGCGGGGACGCGCGGGACGTCGTCGTCATTGCAGGCAAGGTAAACAAGATCGGAACGGGTTCGCCGCGGCGCGCGGCGGGCGCGAAAAAACTTTTTCCGCAGGCGGAGATCCTTCCCGTCCGCGGAAATGTGGATACGCGTCTTAAAAAACTCGCCGCGGGCGAATATGACGCCCTGGTGCTTGCGGCGGTGGGACTTGAAAGATTGGGGCTTTTGCGGGAAGATCATGTTGAATTTGAAGACCGCACTTTTGTTTGCAGATTTTTTTCGCCGCAGGAATGTGTTCCCGCCGCCTGCCAGGGGATCATCGCCTTGGAAGGTGACATCGGACAATGTGTCAACGATTTTTCCGCACGGTGTGCGGCGGACATTGAACGCAGGGCGCTGCGCGCGCTGGGCGGGGATTGCACGGGCGGCACGGGTGCTTATTATGACGGGGAATTTCTTTGGGTACAGAGAGAAGGAAAGACTGCCCGCGTGACCTATCGGGGAGAGGAAACTTTTTCCCTCCTTTCGGAGATTTTATGAACAGAGTGATTCTTGTGGGTGCGGGGTGCGGCGAAGATCTGATTACGCTGCGCGGCGCGCAGTTTTTGCGACAGGCGGATTGCGTGGTGTATGACAGTTTGCTGGACGAAGGACTGTTGTCCCTGTGCCGCCCGGATTGCGAAAAGATCTTTGCGGGAAAGCGTGCTGGCAGGCACGGCATGGAGCAGAGCGAGATCAATAAACTTCTGATCTCGTGCGGTCTGAAATATCCGCTGACGGTGCGATTGAAAGGAGGGGATCCCTTTGTGTTCGGCAGGGGCGGGGAGGAGATGCTCGCCTTATCCGAAGCGGGGATCGCCTGCGAGAGCGTTCCCGGGGTGACCAGTGCGGTGGCGGCTGCGGAGCTTGCGGGAATACCCGTGACGCACCGAGGCATTGCGCGCGGATTCCGCGTGGTAACGGCGCACACGGCGGAAGGGGCTCCCGATTTTAAACGATATGCCGAGGAAGAGGACACTCTCGTCTTTTTGATGGGCAGGGCGCAGGCAAAGAATATCCGGGAAGGGCTGCTTGCCGGCGGGATGTCCGCGGATATGCCTGCCGCCGTCGTCGGCGGGGCAGGGACGGAACAGTTCTGTGTTGTCCGCACGAATCTTGCGGGATTGGAAGAGGCGGCAAAGGCCGTTTCCGCACCGCTTGTCATCTTGGTCGGTAAGGTTTGCGCGCTGGATGTTTTCCATAAAAAGACGGCACCGTCTGTGCAAAACGGGAGCGAAGTGTTGGTGACGGGCACGGAAAGTCATACGTCGCGCGTGTGCGGTGCACTGCGCGAGCGGGGCGTGCTTTCGCGCCCTTGTCCTACTCTGCGGATGCAGGAAAAAGATTTCGATTTTGTCTTTGAAAAAATTCCGCAATGCCGCTGGCTGGTGTTTACCTCTGCCAACGGCGTGGATCTGTTTTTTCGCCGCGTACGCGAACGTGGGATCGATCTGCGCCTGTTCGGCGGAAAAAAGTTTGCCGCCATCGGCGCGCATACGGCAGAAAAACTCGCCGCATATGGCTTTACGGCTGATCTCGTTCCCGCACGGTACACGGCAAACGCTTTGTATGAATGTTTGTCAGAACTTGACCTTCCGCGGGAAGAGATCCTGCTTTTGCGCTCCGCTTCGGGGAATCCCGTTTTGTGCGGGGCGGGAATGCAGGCAGATCTCTATGATACCGTGCCGGACGAAAATGAAATCGGGGAAACGGGCAGACTTCTGCCCGAGGCAAAGATTGTTACGTTCGGTTCGGCGGGCGGAGCGCGCGCGCTGTTAAATCGATTTATGTTGCCGCAAGGGTGTGTCCCCGTGTGCATCGGGGAGGAAACGGCGGCGGAACTGAAAGGGCGCGGGTATGATCCCGTCATTTGTCAGACTGCCTCTGCGGAAGCGCTGGCGGATGCCGTCGTTGCGGCAAAGGAGAAAGGATGCAGAGATTGAGAAGAATGCGCGCAAGCACTGTTTTGCGCGAAATGGTGGCGGAAACGTCGGTGAAAAAAGAAGGGCTGATCTTGCCCGTGTTCGTTACGTTCGGGAAGGATAAAAAGGAGGAGGTGCCCTCTATGCCCGGGGTGTATCGTTACTCTGTAGATCGGCTGGGAGAGGTAGCGGAACAGGTCTTGCAGGCGGGCATTGCGGGCATCATGCTGTTCGGGATCCCGGAGCATAAGGACGAGCGCGGCAGCGGCGCATACGACGCGGACGGCGTTGTGCCGCAGGCCTTGCGGTTTTTAAAAGAATACTTTAAAAAAGCGGGAAAGAGTTTTCTGCTGGTTGCGGACATCTGCCTTTGCGAATATACTTCACACGGTCACTGCGGTGTGTTGAGGGAGGGAGAAGTGGACAACGACGCTTCTTTGCCTCTGCACGCGGCGGCGGCGCTGGCGGCAGTGCGCGCAGGCGCGGACATGGTGGCTCCTTCTTCCATGATGGACGGCGTGGTGCGCGCGATCCGCGAAGAACTCGACAAAAACGGATTTGAAAACATTCCCGTCATGGGATACAGTGCCAAGTTTGCCTCGGCGTTTTACGGGCCTTTCCGCGACGCGGCGGATTCTGCGCCGCAGTGCGGGGACAGGAAGAGCTATCAGATGGATTTCCGCAACGGCAGGGAAGCGCTGCGCGAATTGGATTCGGACGAAACGGAAGGGGCGGATATTGTCATGGTCAAGCCCGCCCTCAGTTATCTGGACGTCGTGGCGGCGGCACGGGCACGCACGCTTTTGCCTCTTGCCGTGTACAATGTCAGCGGGGAATATTCCATGATCAAGGCTGCGGCGGCGCAGGGCTGGATCGACGAAAAGAGAATTGTAAAAGAGATTCTGACGGCATTTTTCCGCGCAGGAGCGGATATTGTCATTACATACCACGCACTGGACTTTGTGCGCTGGGAGGAGGAGAGATGAGCGAAAGCGAGCGCCTGTTTGAGGAGGCGCAGCAGATTTTGCCCGGCGGTGTCAATTCGCCCGTACGCGCGTTCCGCGCAGTCCATGCCGTACCGCGCTTTCTTGTGAAAGGGAAAGGCGATACGGTCTGGGATGCGGACGGAAATTCTTATACGGATTACGTCATGAGCTGGGGGCCGCTGGTGCTTGGCCATGCGCGCGAAGAAGTGGTGCGCGATGTGTGCGAGGCGGCGGCGCAGGGGCTCACGTACGGTGCGCCCACAGGCAGGGAAACGCGGCTTGCCGAAGAGATCAGGCTTGCCTGTCCGCACATGGAAATGCTGCGGCTCGTCAATTCGGGGACGGAAGCGACCATGTCCGCCATCCGCGTTGCCCGCGGTTTTACGGGCAGGGATAAAATCATCAAGTTTGAGGGATGCTATCACGGGCATTCGGACGGCCTTCTCGTCAAGGCGGGGTCGGGGTGTCTTACGGGCGCCTCGCCGGACAGCCTGGGAGTCCCGGCCTCCTATGCGCAGAATACGCTCGTTGCACAGTACAACGATGCGGAGAGCGTGCGCAGACTTTTCCTCGCAAATAAAGAGGAGATCGCCTGCGTTATCGTCGAACCTGTTGCCGCCAATATGGGGGTGGTTCCCCCCGAAGAGGGATTTTTGCAGTCCCTTCGTGCGCTGTGTGACGAGTTCGGCGCTCTCCTTATTTTTGATGAAGTGATCACGGGATTTCGCGTTGCATACGGCGGGGCGGCAGAATTGTACGGCGTAAAGCCCGACCTTGCGGCGTACGGCAAGATCGTTGGCGGCGGAATGCCGCTTGCGGTTTACGGTGGCAGGAAAGACGCAATGTCTCTCGTCGCGCCTTTGGGCGGAGTGTACCAGGCCGGGACGCTTTCCGGCAATCCCGTGGCGACGGCGGCAGGGCTGGCGACGCTGCGCATTTTGCGCGAAAATAAAGAGATCGTCTATCCGAAAATCGAACGAAACGCCGCACTTTTGGAAGAGGCGTACCGGGAGGCCGGGATCCCTGTCAACCGCGTCGGTTCCCTGCTTTCGCCTTTTTTCTGCAAGAGTGCGCCGCGCTCGTTCGCGCAGGTATGCGAATGCGATACGCAGGCATTTGCCCGCTATTTCAACGCCATGTTGGGCAGGGGAGAGTATGTTGCACCTTCTCAGTTTGAGGCAATGTTTGTGTCCTTTGCGCACACGGGCGAGCACATTCGCCGCACTTGTTCCGCCATTGGGGAGAGCGTGCGCGAGGCGCTCACGGAGAAATGAAAAAATTTTCTCCTGCAATCGCTTTGCAAAGGCGGCGCCTTCATCGCGCAGGCAGTCGAACTCCGCCGTTTCGAGATACGTAGGAGGGAACATGCGCAGATCGTCCCATACGGCGGGCGAACGGTACGAGCGCCCCTGCAGGTAAAAACGCCACATCTTTTTTGTAAGACGCGCGTTCCAGATGGGCGTATCGGAAAACGCCTGCATGGAGGGCGTCTGCATGCGCGCGTCGAGCACGGGATAGACGAGCATGGCGAAACAGGGCGCGGGAAGCCCCTCTTCCGCCGCACGGCGTATCGTTTCGGCTGCCAGACAGCCGCCCGCAGAATCGCCGCAAACGGCGATCTTTTTCACG
>CASFBD010000111.1 GCA_949292885.1 uncultured Bacillota bacterium | reverse complement strand
AATATCGGCAATGTTCCAAACAGCGGCAATTGTCATATACGGACCGATGAACACCGCCGCAATGTACGCGATGCGATACGCATACAGAGCAATTTTTTTACGGCCCGTAAGATATTCGAGGCAACGTTCCCCGTAAAAATTCCAGCCCAAAATGGTTGTAAAAGCAAAGAAGATGAGGCAGACCATCAGAAGCACGGGCGCGGCCGCGCTCAGCACGGAAGGAAGGCCCTGCGTAAACGCTTCCATCGTGATGTTCACCCCTTCCTTTCCGCCGCTCCATGCACCAGTGATGACAATGGCAAGCCCCGTCATCGTGCACACGACCAGTGTATCCAGGAACGTTCCCGTCATGGAAACAAGCCCCTGGCGCACGGGTTCGCGCGTTTTGGCAGACGCCGCGGCAATAGGCGCGGAACCGAGCCCCGCCTCGTTGGAAAAGATGCCGCGCGCAATGCCGCTCTGCATGGCGACGATCATACTGCCCGCCACACCCCCGGCCACGGCCTTCGGATTGAATGCACCCACAAAGATCTGCGCAAGCGCCTGCGGGATCGCCGTAATGTTGGCAAAGAGGATGATCAGACAGATCAGCACGTACACGATGACCATAAAAGGCACCACCGCTTCCGAAACTTTGGCAATTCGCTTGATTCCGCCAAGCAAAACCAGCGCCACCGCCACCGTCAGAAGAACTCCCGCGATGACAACGGCAAGGTTGTACTGCGTTCCGAACAAAGTCAGGACGGGCGCCTCCGAAAAAATACTTCCCACTGCGGACGTAATGGAATTGACCTGCGAAAAAGTGCCGATCCCGAACAGCCCGACGCACATTCCGAAGATCGCAAAAATGACCGCAAGAAATTTCCAGCGTTTGCCCAATCCGTTTTCAATATAATAAAAAGGCCCGCCCAACGTATGCCCGTCCGCATGGACGACGCGGTATTTGACGGCAAGAAGTCCTTCTGCGTATTTTGTCGCCATTCCGAAAAAGGCAGCCAGCCACATCCAAAGCAGCGCCCCGGGGCCGCCCGCAGCGATCGCCGTGGCAACACCCACGATGTTGCCCGTCCCGATGGTGGCGGAAAGCGCCGTACACAGCGCGCCGAAACTGGAAACTTCACCCTCGCCCTCTTCCTTTTTGAACATATAGCGGAACGCCCTTCCGAGCTTGCGCACGGGAAGAAAAAGAAGCCGTACGGTGAAGTAGATCCCCGTTCCGAGGATCAGGACGATGAGCGGGATCCCCCACACGAAATCGTCCACCGCTTTAATGATCGCATCAAAACTCATTTGTCTTTTTTTCGCCAAAAAAAAGCCGCCCTGAGGCGACTGCGGAAATCCGCTCCGTCCTTTTGCCTGAGAGATCACCGCTTTTTTTCGCGGCTTACACCTTCGGCGCCGTTTTCTTGGCCTCTCCGGAGTTAAATTTTATTCATTATATAAAATATAAGCGCGTTTTGTCAACCAAAACGCGCTTGCAGCTGCATATTTTCACATTTCTGCTCAACCGAGCATCTTTTTCATCTCCGAAAACACCCTGCTCTCGATGCGAGAGATCTGCACCTGCGACACCCCGATCACCTCCGCCACCTCGCTCTGCGTCATATCCCGGAAATACCGCAACACGATGATCTTGCGCTCCCGCTCGGGCAGTTCCGCCAGCGCCGTCTTTAATTGCAGATGATCGATCAGCTCTTCCTGGTTGTCCACCGTCGCGATCGTATCCAGAAGTTCGCGGCTCTTTTCGTCCTTATACTCGCCCTGCTCATAAATGGAAAGGGGCATCCGCGACGATCCCAGCACAAACACCGCCTCGCTCTCTTCCATATGAAAGTGCTCCGCGATCTCACGCATGGAGGGCGCCTCCCCGCGCCGTGTACGCTCCTCTTCGATGTAGGCATTCATCTGTTTTGCCGTCGCCTTCATCGCGCGCGAGACCTTCACGGATCCGTCGTCGCGCATAAAACGCTTGATCTCCCCCGCGATCATCGGCACCGCATACGTGGAAAACCGCACGCCAAACCGCTCGTCAAAGCCGTAAACCGCCTTCAAAAGCCCGAGGCTCGCAAGCTGGAACAGATCGTCAAACTCCACCCCCTTGCCCAGATAGCGGCGCACAATGCTCTTCAGCAGGGATACGTTGGCAGAGAGAAGTTCCTCTTTTGCGGTATCGTCTCCCTCTTTTGCGGCACGCAGCAAACGCAGCGTCTCTTCCTCAGACAGCATCCGCTCTCGCCCGCTCCGCATCCTGCACGGAGAATTTCTTGCTCATATACACCGTCGTACCCTGCCCCGGCGCCGATTGCAGGCGGAACGACGTCATAAACGTCTGCATGATGGTAAATCCCATTCCCGAACGCTCCTCCTCTTCCAACGTCGTAAAAAAAGGCTCGACGGCGCGCACAACGTCCTCGATGCCTTTTCCGCTGTCAGAAATGCGAATATGTACCGTGTCACCCTCCGCCTCACAGGAAATCTCGATCTCTCCTTCCCTGCCCGCATAGGCGTGTACGATGCAGTTCGTCACCGCTTCGCTGACCGCCGTCTTGACGTCGGAAAGCTCGTCTAAAGAAGGATTGAGACGCACGCAAAAAGCCGCGACCGTGTCACGCGCAAACGGTTCATTTTCGGAAAGTGCGGGGATTTTTAAATACATGGAATTGTTCATGATGCGCTCCTTAAATCTTTGGAATGAGAGAATATACGCCGCTCATGGTCAGAATCTTGTCCGCCGCAAGATCGGGCGATCGGATAAAAGCGGGGGTTCTGCTGCGCGACAGCTGCTTGTACCGCCCCAACAAAAAACCTATCCCAGCCGAATCCATAAAATGCACGCCGGACAAATCGAACACGACGCGCGAACATCCGGCGTGGGTTCGGATGAGTTCATCCGCTTCGCTGCGGGCGCGGACTGCGGAATATTCGTCCAGTTCGCCGCTTAAAAATATGTACAATGTTCCCGAGCAGGTTTTTCCCGAAACGTTCATATCCGCTCCTTGCACCCGATCGGTCGGGCGCCTTTTTTGTTTTGCGCCCTATAAGGATATCACCGTACGGTTCGCGGAAAATGACTGATTCACGGAAAAAAGGACGATTTTTGCAAATTCCAAAAAAGAAAAAATTTTTTTGCATTTTTACGCAAATACAGTTGACATTTCTTTTGAAATATTATAAAATAATCAAGCGTTGTGATTGAGACAATGTAACCCGTATTCAAGGGCCTTTAGCTCAGCGGTTAGAGCAGTCGGCTCATAACCGATCGGTCCGCGGTTCGAATCCGTGAAGGCCCACCAATACAAGAATACGGCCCGGTAGTTCAGTTGGTTAGAACGCCAGCCTGTCACGCTGGAGGTCGACGGTTCGAGACCGTTCCGGGTCGCCACCTTTCCAAAGGAAGCCTGTTTGATAGCATATGTTGGCTGCCAAGCAGGCTTTAAAATGCCTCGGTAGCTCAGTCGGTAGAGCAAGGGACTGAAAATCCCTGTGTCGGTGGTTCGATTCCGCCCCGAGGCACCAACCATGCTGGTGTAGCTCAACTGGCAGAGCAGCTGATTTGTAATCAGCAGGTTGTGGGTTCGATTCCAATCACCAGCTCCATTTAAAAAGAGAGCGCAAGCTTAACAATATATGGGAAGATTCCAGAGCGGCCAAATGGATCAGACTGTAAATCTGACGTCACTGACTTCGGTAGTTCGAATCTACCTCTTCCCACCACCAAACGGCACCCTAAGTGATCCCCTTTTCATAAGTAAAATCATCCTTGCTTCCGCTTATCGTTATTTCCTGCCAGATCGCGTAGAGCGTCTTATCGCTTTCCCATTCTTTCTGCGTACGATCGTAATAATTGCCCGTTCCGTCCGGACGATCATTCCATCCGAGAAATGAATACCCTTTTTTGGTGGGCTCTTTCATAGGAATTTCCTGTCCGAAAGCAATTACTTCCGCATTTTCTGGGTTTTGCTCTCCGCCGTTCAATTCATATACAATTCTATACGTTTGCCCCGCCTCGCGATACTGCGCCGTAAAGCTGATATCTTCTATATTCAGTTCATCGATCTCTTCGACAAGTTCTCCTTCCTCATCTATGCTCGGACAAAACGCCGCCGCAAAGATCGTATCGGACGGTAAAGATGTTATCGCTCCATTTCGCATACAAGACAACGTCTTGATAATTACAGGAAATGCGCTGAACTTTTTCCCCAGAATAATCGGCAGTGAAAAACCAGCCTTCAAATACCGCTCCGCTTTTAAACGGTTCGGAAAGTTCGATTGTGCCGCTCTCTACGGTAAACGAACTTACAGCGTCTTCTTTAAACCCTCCCCCGTTCAGCCAATAGTCGATCTCGTATTCATGCGGTTCAAATACCGCGGTATAAGAAATATCCCCCGTTATTTTCTGCGGAAACTGCACCAGCGTGTGCTCCGCGTCTTCAAATCCTATAAAATCATACCCTGTCCGATGAGGGATTGTCGGCGAAAACCACCCGTCCTTCTCCACTTCATACTCTTGTCCGTCAACCGAAACCGTATAAATTACATTTTCGCCGTCCGGATTCAAAACGGAAAAATAAACAGAAATAAACAAAACTCCCGCACAAAACAGAACGGCGGCTAACAGAGATAATACAGAAAATTTCTTACGTTTCTGTACTTGCTGAACTGTTTGCGTTTCCTCTTCTCCCGTGATTCCGAAATAGAGCTTAGAGACGGATATCCCCAAATTTTCGCATAAATTTTTCAGCTGTTCAATATTCGGGCAAATGACTCCCCGTTCCCATTTAGATACAGTATCCGCCGAGACTCCGATCTGCCCTGCAAGATTTTCCTGACTTTCACCATTGAATTTTCCTGCAAAACAAATCGCTTTTCCGAATAAAACGGCATCAAAATCCCCTCGAAAAACTTCTTCCCCTTCGGGAACGTCCAATAACTTTTCCAATGAAATGTGCAGAACATCCGCCAATTCGCCCAAAACAGAAAAATCCGGTTCGCTGATGTTCCTTTCCCATTTTGAAACCGTCTGTAAATGCACCTTGTAAGAATGCGTACAGCTGTCTGGTCAGATAACGGATATGGCTCTCGCTGTATCCCCATTTCTCTGCCAGCGATGCCTGTGTGCTGTTTTCTATATATAAGGATATATATAAATCGTACAACCGCGGCGGCGCGTTCCAAATCACCCCGTTATATCTCTCCGCCAATGCGATAGCGGCATTTTTCGCCACGCAGTCCGCTGCCCTGTCAAACATCGCTTTTCTCGAATAATAGTAACGAATATCCGACAAATCTTTTCGCAGTTCGTCTACCGTCATACCCTGTCCTCCCTGTTTTTTCCGAATCTCTTTAATATCGAACGGATCACGCGCTTGTCACTTTCGCGTGCTCCTTCCGCCAGCCTTACAAACACTCCCGTCTGTTCCTCCGTAAGATACCGTCCGTCCAATCGAAAATTATCCATGATATGGATCCCTCCGCCTTTGCCTGGCATGGCACAGATCGGGTACTTCCGTGACAGGAGCAGCAGATCATGATCGATTGTCCGTTTGCTCACGCCGAACTCGAAAGCAAGATTGGCACGTGTCGTGAACTTGTCCGTGCTCAATGCTTCCAAGATCGCGCGGCGTCTGTCTGCCGCCGTCACGTTTTTCCCTTCTTCCGCCGTTTTCCGTGCGTATTGTACAGGCTAAAGGTGCAGGTTTTCTGCACCTTATAAAATTTTTTTCTTACTTTTTCAAAAATTTTTTGCCTGTAATGCAAAAAGGTCTCGACCCAGACCGCTTCTGTCAGCAATCTGCTGTCGAGACCTTTATTTAAGGATACCACTCGATGTTTTGCTATTCTCTCACGTTGCCGTGAGCTTTGTCCTTTCTCTTTTTCATGGGAGAGACTTCCCGGGATTGCCCGCAGGATAGTCGCCGTATGCTTACTTCATTTTTATTTTCTGAATAATGCTTTTAACTTCTCAATATCCGCTTTGGGCTTGCGCTCCGCCGTCAGAAGCCCGTTGACTTCCTGCTGGACGTCGGTGAGCTGCGTATAGCAATATCCTTGGAAATTGCAGGAATATTCGCCTTTCATGATGGATCCGAGTTGTTTTAAGAACGCTTCTTCATTTTCCGCCGCGCCGCTGTACTCCCTTCTTCGCCATGTGCATACGAACGGAACGCGTTCATATTGCATACCAAACCTCTGTCCTACAGAGTAAACAACCGAAAGTCGCTTTTCTTACAAAGAAATTTGAATCTGTTCGTCCTTCTTCTGCCGCATGCAGACGGTCTTACCCCGCCATTCGAGCACGATGCTCCGCTCCAATGGCATTCCCTTATAGCGCCCGACGGCGGGCAAGACGTTTACTTCAACACCTTTGTCCGACGAACGGGCGAAAATCTTCGTGACGGCATATTCGCCGCAGCGATACCCCAATGAGATGCCGTCGTCCTCGTACAAATCGCACTCGCCCGCACCTTCGCCGAAGATTTTCAGGATGAGATCCACCTCTTCCCCGTCGATCCAATTCTTTTCCGTCCGCATGGGGATGACCGCCCCGCTTTTCACAAATACGGGAAAAACGGAGAGATCGGAGACGTCGGCAACGATT
>CASFBD010000110.1 GCA_949292885.1 uncultured Bacillota bacterium | reverse complement strand
CGCTTACGGGGCGCATGAACAGGTGGGCGAACTCATCGGCCTCCTGCTGCTGGTGCACCTTTTCCACGGCCTTTTTCAGGGCCCGCGAAATGGGAATGCCGGAGGCGGAACGAAGAAAGGTTCCGCTCGGCGACGAATCGGCCTTCATGCTGGGCAGGATGGAGGCGATGTCCGTTCCTTTTTCCATAAGCCCCTGCGTTATGCCGTAGCAGGCCGTCCCCAGCCCGCCGCTGATATGCGGCGGAAATTCCCATCCAAGCATCAGAACGCGCATTATGTTATCCCCCGTTATATCGGATAAAATGAAAAACTCTGTTAACGGATGTCCCGGCCGGCTTCCTCAAGGGAATCCAGCCAGCGTTTCCATTCTCCCGTGTTATAGTGTTTGATGGTGAGCAGCAGACGGAGAGCTTCCGCAGAACACCAGGCCTGCGCGATGCAGCCCCCCGGCGTATGGGGCGCCTCTCCGTCGAAAATTTCCGACATGCTGCCCACACCGGCCTCCTGAAGGTGCACGGTGAAGAGCGGCGTGAGCGCGGTGATCGCGTCGCGCACGGCCTTGGGCGTACGGGCCGTTTTTACCACGGCGTCCATGTACGCGCCCGCGGGCCACGGCCATACCGTGCCCTGATGATAGGCCTTGTCGCGTTCCTTCTGCGCGCCCCGGCATACGGGCCGATATTCGGGATCGGAGGGGGAAAGCGTGCGCAGTCCGAAGGGCGTGAGCAGATGTTCGCGCACGCATTTCACCACGGAGGCCTGTATCTTCTGCGGCAGGGGGGAACAGGGCACGGCCACGGCGAAGATCTGGTTGGGGCGTATATGTCTGCCCGGACCTTCTTCGGGGTGCCAGGTGTCGTACAGGCCCCCGCCCATGAGAGCGGCGTCTTCTTCCGAAGGTCGGAAGACACGGTTGAACGCCTTTTTCAGGCGGGGCAGCAGCGCCGTTTCCGCGGGCGGCATTTCTTCAAAGGTTCCGGCCAGTTCCTTGGCAAAGGAAAGGGCGTCGAACCACAGGGCGTTCAGCTCCACCGCGCAGCCGTGACGGGGCGTGACGGGTATGCCGTCTATGGAGGCGTCCATCCAGGTGAGCTGCGTCGTCGCGTTTCCGGTATGCAGCAGGCCTTCCTCGTCGGCATATACGAGCATGTCGCCGTTTTCATCGGGCATGGTGCCTGCGGCGAAGCTGTGCAGAATGTCCTTGATGACGGGCCAGCAGGTTCTTTTGATGAAGGGCATTTCCTTCGGGCAGGCAATGGCCAGACGATGCACGGCCAGCATGTACCACAGCGAGGCGTCGGCGGAGTTGAAGGCCGGTTCTCCGTTGCCCGCGCCGATGAGATTGGGCACGAGGCCGTTTTTCACCGTGCCGCTGAGAGTCGTGGTCTCCATTTCCGCGATAGAAGCAAGCGTGAAATCCTTGATGACGATCCCGCCGTCCGACGCACGCAGTTCCGCACGCGTGCACGTCTTCATGCCGGCAAGGTACCCTTCTTTTTCCGCCGTGACCGTGTACGTGCCTTCCGGATCCACGTCCTCTATGACGAAATAACCGGAAGAATTTGTCTGAGCCGTCTTTACCGTATCATTCCAGACCGCCGTTACGGTCGCATCCGCCACGGGATTCCCTTCCGCGTCGCGCACGTTGCCCGCGATGTCTGCGGGAGGCTTGGGCTGCTCGTCGCGGGAAACAAGATTGTTGTCCGCATCCAGCAGGATGTACTGATCGGGGACCTGCGGGTTGACGGAAGAAGAACCGTACGTCCAGCCGTACCAGTTCCAGGACGCTGTTTCACTGCCCGCGGGAGCGTCTTCCGTGCGGATTTTGTCCACCTGGCCGAACGCGATGCCCAGCGTATCGCCCTTTTCGATCTGGATCTGCGCATACGGGATCATGACTTCCACCGAATACCCCGTATCGTTTGCCTCTTCGCCGTCGTTCAGCGTGCCGTTAAGGGAAACTTCATAGTCGATAAGCCCGTTCCAGTTGCCCCACAGTCCGCCCGCGCCCTGCATAATGCGCGTCTTGCCGTGAATACCGAGATTGAGCTGATAATCGTCGCTCTGCGGGCTGTTTCCGCCATCCGCAAGCGTGTCCAGATACAATTCGATGCTGTCGCCGCGCGTCACGGCGTCGTCGTTGGTAACACCCTGCGTCAGAAGGACGCTGTCTTTTACGTCAAAGAGAAAGAACAGCGCACTCTCGCCGCGATAGATCTTGACGGTAACGGCGCTCTGCCCGTCTACCGTCTTTCCGAACGTTGTAAGCGTCTCCACGCCCTGCCACTGCTCGTCGTCGCCCAGCCCGTCAATGGTCAGCTCGGGCGCTTCATAGTTGCCGTCAAAGTCGAAAGAATCATCGCCCGGCTTTTTGTCGGGAACGTTATCCTCATAGGAATCCCCCTTGCCCGAATCCGTTCCGCCCGGGGTGTCCGGACCTGTGCAGGCAGCCGCCGCCATGGTAAAGGAAAGCGCCAGCGCAGCCGCCAGGATCAGTTTCTTTTTTTTCATGTTTTTCCTCCTTTCTATACTGTGCGCGATCAGCCTTTCACGCCGCCGATCGCAAGCGATTCAATAAAAAATTTCTGACAGGAAAGATAGATGATCAGCATAGGAATACTGGACAAAACCGCTCCCGCCAGCGCCATGGGCAGATATTGCCTGTTCATGGACGGGTTCAGACTGCCGAGAAGCGCCTGCAATGTCATGTGGCTGGGTGTAATGAGATAAATGGAAGGTGCAAAATAGTCGTTCCAGATCCCGATGAACCAGAAAATGACCTGCGCGGCGACAGCCGTCTTTACGAGAGGGAACATGATCTTGACAAAACACACAAAGTGTCCGGCACCGTCTATCCGCGCCGCTTCAAAATACGCGTTGGGGATCCCCCTCATGTACTGTACAAGGAAAAAAATCATGGATACGTTGCCGAAAAATCCGGGCAGGATCAGCGGCCAGAGCGTATCGAACATTCCCAGCTCCTGAAATACACGGAACTGCGGAAGCATCAGCGCCGCATAAGGCACCATCATTCCGCTCATCAGGAACAGAAGCCAGAATGTCCTGTGCGGCAGTTTCAGTTTGGCAAAACTGAACGCCGCCATCGCCGAAACGAACGTCCCCACCACGATGACGCTCACTTCCACAATGACCGTGTTAAGAAAGGCGCTGAAAATAGGAAAATTCGGACTTGTAAACAGATCCGTATAATTGGTGATGATCCATTCCTGGGGCAGGAAACGGAATTCGAGCGCGTTTGCATCCAGAGCGTCCTTAAACGAGCCGAGCAACATCCACACGTACGGCATCACGAGAAACAGCGAGCCGAAAATCAGCACGGCATAGATAAAAACGCGCAACAGTATGCCTCGGATCCGCTGTCCGAAAGGCATCGAAATATGCTTTGTTCTTTCCATAACGTTCACTCCTCGTACACCCATTTGTTGGATACTTTAAACTGGATCAGTGTGACGATCATGATGAACACAGCCAAAAGCACGGACGCCGCGGAGGCAAGTCCCTGGTTGTTGTTCCCCTGTATTCCCTGCTGCCAGATAAAATATACGATGGTCGTCGCGCCGGAGTTTCCGCCCGCAAACACCTGGGAATCCGCATACGACTGCAGTCCGCCGATCAATCCCGTGATGAGAAGATAAAAGGTCACGGGCGAAATGAGCGGAAGCGTGATCGAGAAAAACTGGCGCAGTTTCCCCGCACCGTCCAGAGAAGACGCCTCATAAAGCTCGGAAGATACGTTAAGCATCCCCGCCAGATACAGGATCATCGCGCCGCCCATCGCGTTCAGCGAATTTTTGAAAATGATCGCCGCCTTGATGGTCGCACCCTCGTCCAGCCAGATCACGTCCAGCCCGAACACTGTATTGAACAATCCGTTGCTGCGGAAAATATAGTTCCAGACAATGTTCAGCGCCACGGCACTGGACACCGAAGGAAGATAGTACAACACCTGGAAGAACTTAGAGCCCTTCACTTCGCCCAGACGCAGAAGCCCCGCAAGAGCAAGACCGAGTATCATGCTGAACGGTACACTCAGCAACAAGACGATCGTATTGACCACCGCTTTGCGGAACAGCGGGCCGCGCGTGGGAGAAGTAAACAGTTCCAGGTAATTATCAAGCCCGGCAAAAGTGGAAATGTTCGACAGAGAATTGTAGTCCTGAAAACTGTAGATCACCGTGAAGATCACGGAAAGCGCCGTGAAGATCAGAAATCCGATGATGGGCGGAAGAATAAACAGAAAGGCTATCAGCTGTTCCCGCCGTTCTTGTTTGCTCACCTTTTTTTTCGGCTCGCGCGAAGGGAGGCTTTCCGCCCCCGCCGCGCGATCGCACAATTCAACCGATTGCATCCGTTTTGCCCTCCTGCTTTATCCGAGATTGGCAATCATTTCATCCAGCGTACTCTGGAACGTGCTCTCGTAGGCGTTACAGATCTGCTCCGCCGTCTTTACGCCCGTCCAAAGCCCCTGGTCGTCGATATACATCAGGAAATCGTCGTACCAGCCGGAAGAATACGTATAGTAACGGGGACGCACCTTCCCTCCGATCTTGTCATCTTCGGAGAATCCGTCTATGGTGTCCACCCACACGGAACGGTCGACAGGATCCTTCCCTTCCAGAAGCCCCTGCGTATCGTTGACGTATTCATCTTTCGCCATGGATACGATGTTGGGGACCTGCTGTCCCAGTTCGTAGAATTTACGCTGCGCGTCCTCGTTCGTGCACAAATACTTTGCGAGGCGCATCGCCGCTGCCGTCTGCATGGAACTTGCCTTTGCGCTGACGCAGTACCCCATCGAACCTACCCAAGCGGTGCTCATGGCATCCGGATTATCTCCGTTGTAAGGAACGGGCAGAATGTTCGATTCAAAAGCGATGTCAAATCCCCAGAACTGCGCGCAGTCCCAAGGCCCCATGAAGCTGAAAATACATCCGGAATTCAAAAAGCGAGTAAAACCGTCCGTTTCCGACTGAAGCGCCGCAGGCACCATGACATGATCCTCAAGCGTGAGGTCGGCAACGAATTGCAAAGCCTCGATAAAGTTCGGATCGGTGATGCGCTGTTCGCTGGCATCCTCGTTGAAGAAGTTTGCGTTGTTAGAGTAAACCGCCGTTTCGATCTCGTAATGAGAGATCCCGTATATGCTGTCGTCCGGCGTCCCGTCGTTGTTTTTATCCGTGACGAGCGATTTCAGCAGAGTGCGGAACTGGTCCCACGTCATGGGAACTTCCGGATTGAGATAGGTTGCATAGATCTCTTCCGCGTCAAGCCCCTTTTCCTCTATCTTGCGATCCAGAAGAGTCTTGTTATACACGAGTGTGAACGGCCCGAGATCTTTGGGCAGGCCGTACAGGGAAGCGCCCTCGCTCTGACCCAACGTCGCCGTGCCCGCATTGTAGTAGTACTCGTCCACAGCCTGCGGCCAAAGCTGAGAAAGCTCCTCTTCCGTCACATATGCGGAAACATCTTTCAGCAAGCCGGACGAAACCCATTCAAGAAAATCATAATCGGGCATATAGAACAATTCGGGCAGATTTCTTGCGGAAGCGCGTAGCGTTGTCATATACGTACTGGAACTCATACCGCGGTAAAGGACGGTGATATTCTCGTTCCCCTCTTCCGCCATGAACTGGTTGACCAGCGTCTGATAGTTCTCCTGTTCCGCAAGGTCGCCCCATCCCCAGAAATTGATCGTAACGGGTTCGTCGATCGGATCTTCAGGCTTAACCACATTGCCTTCGTCTCCTCTTCCGGAACAAGCCGCCACACAAGTCACGGCAAGCACACACGCAAGGATTGCACCAACAAAACGTTTAATCATGTTTTCCTCCTTTTACGATCCTTCAGATCGTTTTTTTTATTGTCCTTTCGCCCATAGGCGATAACGGGATACATCCCGTCTTTTTGTGACCTCATTATATTTGCTCTTGCTTTCCCCGTCAAGTACTTAATTAAAATTTGCAAAAATTGCCTGTTTTGTTACACAAAAGTTGAAGTAATCAAAAAATGTTTTTTGATTGCAATGTGCCGTGCGCTATGATACAATATATTTAAGAGGCAATACCATGAATATTAGAGAATTCAATTTACAGATCACAGACGAAGAGCGCCTGAAAGACATTGTGCAGGCACTCAATACCACCGTGCGCAGAAAGATCATGACACTTTTGAGCGACAACGCGTATTCGATAGCAAACCTTGCCAAAAAATTGCACCTGCCCATTTCCACCGTTTCCTTCCACATCAATATTTTAAAAAAAGCGGGGTTTGTCAACGTAACGGTCAAAAAGAACACGCGCGGCAACGCCAAACTTGTTTCCCGCCAGATCGAACACTTCTCTTTGGATTTCAACGTCACAAACCACCCGTCGGAGATCCAGACTTTTTCCATGGAAATCCCCATCGGCAGTTTTACGGACGCCAAGGTCCAGGCAAGCTGCGGCCTTGCCAACGCGGACAGGATCATTGTTTCGGACGATCTTCCCGGCGTATTTTTCTCCCCGGAAAGGTATTCCGCGCAGATCATCTGGTTCAGCAAGGGATACCTCGAATACAGGATCCCCAACTATATGCTGAAAGACAAGGACATCAATTCCATCAAACTGAGCATGGAGATTTGCAGCGAAGCA
>CASFBD010000109.1 GCA_949292885.1 uncultured Bacillota bacterium | reverse complement strand
ATCTTCGGGAAGGATGGTTACTTTCACTTGCAAAACTTTCTTCACTGTCGCTTTGAGAATCTCGATGGAAAGATTTTCAAAGCGGAATTTTTCACCTTCTTGAGGGATCTCTCCGAGTTGTTCGATTACCCAGCCGCTCAGCGTGTTGGCGTCGTACTCGTATTCGTCGAGATCAATTCCGTAGTAGTTGAAGAAATCGGAGAGGTCTGCTTCGGCGTTTACAATGCTCGTGTCGTCCGAAAGTTTGGTGAAGTAATTGACTTCGGAGTCATGTTCGTCCCAGATTTCGCCGACAAGTTCTTCCAGAATATCTTCAAGAGTGATGATGCCGAGTGTTCCGCCGTATTCGTCCAAAACGATCGCCATGTGGGTTTTTTTGGATTGCAGCTGTTTGAGCAGTGCGCCGATTTTGACGTGCTCGGTTGTATAGGTGACTTCGTGAAGTACGGAGTGCAGATCTTTTTCGTGATTGAGATAGGCGAAGAAGAAATCCTTCTCATGCAGGATACCGCATATGGTGTCTACCGTGTCCTTATATACGGGCAGACGGGAGAATCCCGTGGAGCGGAAAGTTTCCATGATCTCGTCGAACGGCGTGTCGATGCTGATGGCAGCAATGTTTACGCGCGGAATGAGAATGTCTCCCGCTTCGAGATCGTCGAAATCAATGACAGAACGGATAAGTTTGGATTCATCCTGTTTGAGCGTTCCGTCTTCACGCGCCTCTTCCACCATGGTGATGATCTCGTCTTCAGTAACGATTTCTTCGTTTTTCAGTTTGAAGATTCTTGCAAGAATAAATTTATAACCTGCAAAAATGATATTGATAGGCCACAGGATGCAGGAAAAGAATTTCAGCAGGGGATAGCCCATCATGGCAAATCTTTCCGGATAAACTTTTGCGACCATTTTTGGCGTTATTTCGCCGAAGATAAGTACCGCAATGGTCGTAACAATGGTGGAAACGGTTGCCGCGATACCTGTATCGAGGATCATAGACGCAAACAACAAACCGGCAATGGATGTGTTTGTGATGTTTACGATATTGTTTCCGACAAGAATAGTGGAAATGAGACTGTCAAAGTTCTCCGCAAGCCGCAATACTTTTTCCGCACGCTTGTTTCCGCTTGCGATCATCGTTTTCAGCTTCAGTTTATTCACGCAGGAATAAGCTGTTTCCATGGAAGAGAAAAATGCAGATAAGATGAGTAAAACTACTATGGCTATCCATAATGGGGCGTCGCCCATAAAAAATTAAAACCTCCCGTTCGGGTTATCCCGAAACTATTATATTTTATATTATATCATATATTTTCTCTTTAAGAAATTGATTTGCAACGGAAAATAAAAAGTACTTTGGGAAAATTAAAAAAATTTTGCTCCGAATGGCCGCATTCTTGCGAGAAACGTAAAAAATATGTTATAATACAAAAAGAGAGCCTTTCAGCTCTCTTATGTTTTCAGATCAGTTTTCTCGTTTCAATGTAATATTTCCAACGCTGCGCGCTGATCTGTTCGATGACGGCATAATCGGATGCCGTGTGCAGAATGTAATTGTTGCCGAGATATAGCGCAACATGTCCGATGCGTTCGACTCCGGTATTATTGTAGCGGGAAGAATTGGTAAAGAAGATCAGATCTCCGCGGCTCAGATCAGATTTTTTGACAAACGTTCCCTGTTTGACCTGTGTCCTTGTGGTCATGTTCAGATTGATTCCTGCGCCGTGGTAGAAGATGTACTGCATTAAAGAGGAGCAATCGTACTTGGTGGGATCGAAGTTCTTCAGCTTGTTGCCTGCGCCGTCGTGGAAACGGATCGCTCCGTAAATGTAGGGATGCCCCAGCAAAAGCAAGCCTTCGTCGATGACTTGTTCGATTAGGTCATTGTCTGTTTTTTCCATACTGTATTCTTCCGTATACAGAGAAGATGCGCTGATGTAAGCTGTTTTGTTTCTATAGCTTGTCTTGTACCAGCTTCCTTCTTTGGCGATGAGAGCAACCATGTCGCCTACGTCTATGTATCCGAGGGAAGAATATCCGCTCCCGGGGCCGCTTCGCAAATTCAGTCCGTTTACTTTTGCTTTGATATACGTTGCCACTGCAGGAGTCTGAGGGGGATCCTCTTCGTCAGGTGTTTCTTCCGGATCTTCATTGTCGCCTTCGCCTGGTGTTTCTTCCGGAGTATCGGTGTCCTCGCCTTCGGTTTGCGGCGGTTCAGGGGATTGGGGATCATCTTCCTGCGGGGCATCGGTTGCAATGTCGTTTCTCAGAATCGGTTGCACAAACAATGCGGAAACGCTAGCCAAGAGCATTGCGGATGCAAGCAGGAAAGCAATCATTTGAAAAGATATTTTTTTCATTGTTGTTTACCTCCTGTACATATAATATCAAAAAATATGTGTATTTGCAATGCAAAATTTTTTCCAGGACGCCTAATTTTTGACAGATAAATAGTACTATGTCACACATAATTCAATAATATCAAGAGGTTTTAAATGCAAATCGTTATCGTTGCCGTCTGCGTTGCGGCATTGTTTGTGATCGTTCCCATGATCATATCTTGGATTGCGTATAAGAAAATTTTTTGTCGCAGATTCAACGGCAATCCGAATCTTCGCTATTTTACAGCAGAGGATTTTCCCGGTTTGGAAGCGGATCCTGTTTGTTTTGCTTCCGATAAGGGGCAGAAATTAAGGGGATTTATTTATACGTCAAAGGAGAATGCTCCGCGCGCGCCCATTGTGTTTTCACACGGATTCGGAGCAGGACACCAATCTTATACAACGGAGATAAATACGTTAGCGCAGGCCGGGTTTGCCGTGCTTGCATATGACGGCACGGGTTGTGTCGCGAGTGAAGGCAAGAACTTTCGCGGTTTTGACCAGGGGCCGATCGATCTGCGCTATGCCTTGAAATTTGCTGCCTCCGACGAGCGGCTTTGCCGCTTTGGGAAAGCTATTCTTGTAGGGCATTCCTGGGGTGCTTTTTCTGTGATGAACTGTATCGAAGAAAAAAACGTTGCAGGTGCAGTGGCGCTCTGCGGTTTTGTTTCGGGTGCTTGCGTCGTTGCACAGACTGCTGCTGGGCGAAGCAAGAATGGACGGGCGAGAGCTTTTTGGCGTATTTTGTTTCCATGGTTGTATTTGCTTAATAAAGGTGCGTTCGGCAGAGAGGCAAATAAAAACAGTTTGTGCTCGCTCCTGGCGACAAAAAAAGAAGTTCTTCTTTTATATGGAGAGAAGGACAGTACGGTTTATTTTCCGAATAACGGTGCGATCCTGAAAAAACGCCTGGAGGGAAAGAAAAATATACGTTTTTTGTCCTTTGCGGAAAAGGGGCATAACGTGTATCTTACCTGCGAGGCAGAAGAGGAAATGAATTGTGTTTTCGGTGAAATCGCCAAGGTAAAGGCAAAGGAAAAGGAGCGCTTGCATCAGATGTATGAGAGCGTGAATTATGAGAGTATCACGCGGGAAGATGAAAGCGTTATGCAGGAGATTGTTGCTTTTTGCAGACGTGTTTCAGAGGCTTTTCCGGAGAATTCGCGGACGGTATAATTTCATTGTGAAAAAGATTTTTTTCGCTTGATTTTCCATATATTCCATGGTAGAATATGAAGAGGAAAAACAGACAGGAGGACATTCTATGCTTGCCAAATATTATGAAAAAGATAAGTCCGTCGGCGTTTTGCCACCGCGAGCATATTTTATCCCTTTTGAAAGAGGCCAGAAAAGAAGTGATTCACGCGAGGACAGTCGCAGATTCCAGTCTTTGAACGGGACATGGAAGATCCGTCCTTATGAAAGCGTATTGGACGCTGATAAGTTTTGGGAGGATACTCCCGCTGATGAGATCCCTGTGCCTTCGTGTGTGCAGTATTATGGTTACGACAATTTTCAGTACGTTAACGATCGTTATCCCTTTATGTATGATCCGCCGCGCGTACCCGCACATAATCCTGCTTATCATTTTACGAGAACATTTACGGCCGACGACGCTCTGTCTGTGGGCGACCGCGTATATTTATTGTTTGAAGGGGTGGATTCCTCTTTTTATCTGTACATAAACGGGAGATTTGTCGGTTTTTCTCAGATCGCGCACAAAGTGAGCGAATTTGACATTACTGATTATGTCTGTATGGGGGAAAACCGTATTGATGTCCTTGTTTTGAAATGGTGCTTCGGAAGCTATCTGGAAGATCAGGACAAATGGCGCTTTACGGGTATTTTCCGCGATGTGTATTTGTTGTTCCGTTCGCAGTATCATATTACGGATTACAAGATCACCACGGCGATCGAAAAAGACCATGCCGTCGTGACGTTTGAAAACAAGGGGAAAGTGGGTGCTCTTGTACGTTTTGAAGGAAAGGAATTGCCTGTGGAAGGCGGCAGAAGCGCGTCCTTTATCGTCAAGGAGCCCCGTTTGTGGAGTGCGGAAGCCCCTTATTTGTATGATATGGAGATCATCTGCCGCGAGGAAGTGATTTTTGAGCGCGTGGGGATCCGCACAGTCTGCATTAAAAACGGGATTTTTTTGATCAACGGCAAACCCGTTAAGCTTCGCGGCGTAAACCGTCACGACTTCCATCCTGACCGCGGAGCGGCAGTCACGGAAGACGATATGCGTTTTTCGTTGACACAGATGAAAAAGTTCAATGTCAACGCGGTGCGTACTTCCCATTATCCCTCGTCACCCTTATTATATAAAATGTGTGACGAGCTGGGACTGTACGTCATGAGTGAAAGCGATCTGGAAAGTCATGGTTCACAACGTTCAAGGAAGGAGGGTACGTATCAGCAGAGGCTTGCTCTGATGGCTGAAAACCCTGTGTTCCGCGATCAGGTATGCGAGCGTCAGTCTGTAAATGTGGAGTGGAACAAAAATCATCCCTGCGTCGTGATCTGGTCGCTGGGGAACGAAGCCGGCTGGGGCGCGAATTTTATTGCGGCAAGCGAACTTGTACACAGTTTGGACAGCCGTCCCGTTCATTATGAAGGGTTCTGGGAAATGGACAGAATGCATTATATGAACGGCGAATTTTACACAGTTCCTCTGGATATGTTAAGCAGAATGTATCCACAGACATCCTGGATGACGGACGAATATCTTACCGATCCAAGGGAAACGCGTCCTCTCGTGTTGTGCGAGTATGCACACGCCATGGGGAACGGACCGGGAGGCTTGGAGGATTACTGGAAAGTTATTGAATCGAACGATCGGTTCATGGGCGGATTTATTTGGGAATGGTTTGACCACGGCATCCGTTACAAGACGCAAGGGTATCGCTATGGCGGAGATTTCGGAGAGAAAGTCCACGACGGAAATTTCTGCGTGGACGGAATAGTTCTGCCCGACTGTTCTCCTAAGCCCGGTACATATGAAATGAAAAAGGTGTACCAGCCTGCCGCGATCTCCTTGTCTGGGAAGATCCTTCGCATTTTCAACAAATATTATTTTATTCCGCTGCGCGGAACACTGAAAGTTACCTGTCCTGCAACGGGTGACGTGCGGGAGTGCGTCATTGAGATTCCGCCTCGCCAGAAAATCGTCTGCGAGGGAATGGTTGCGGACAATACAAACGTCCGCGTCGAGATCTTTGCGGAAAGCGTGGGTGAACCCGTTGCATGGGAAAATTTCTATTCCGCAAAATTTGTAAAGACAGATCTCCCTCGCAGAAAAACGGAAATAAGCGATGAAGACAGGTTTGTACGCGTAACGGCGGGTGATTCCGTTTACACCTTGGACAAGACGAGCGGTATCCTCACCTCGGTCAAAGCATTCGGCAGAGAATTGGGTGCGATTCGGCCGAATGTCTGGCGTGCGCCGATCGATAATGATATAAACGAAAAAATCGATTGGTATACAGCGGGATTGAATCGGGTCGTCTGTGATATGACGGATTATAAGATCCAGGGAAATTCCGTTACCGTCGGGATCCGTATGGGCGAGTACAGCAGTTGGAGGCCGCTTGTATCGCTGCGTATTCGATATGAATTTGCCGAAGAGGGAGTCCGCCTCTATACGGAATATCTCACGGAGAGGGGATACTTTATTTCGTTGCCTCGCATCGGGTTCCGCCTTTGCCTTCCTGCGGAATTTTCTAAGTTGCGTTATTGCGCGTACGGGCCTGGCGAAAGCTACAACGATCTCTATACATATTGCGCCAAAGGGGAATACACTTCGTCTGTCAAAGAGGAGTTTGTGCATTTTGTGCGCCCTCAGGAATGCGGAAGCCATTGGGATGCGGACTATGCGGAACTGAGTGACGGAACATTTACCGTGCGTGCGGAGGGAATGCGTTCGTTCTCAGCTTTGCCGTATTCGCAGGAAATGCTTACAGAAACGCCGCATGATGATGAGTTGCCGGAAAAAGCTGAAGGAACGTTCTTCTGCGCAGATCTGTACATGGGCGGACTCGGAACAAATTCATGCGGACCCGCGGTAAGACAAGACAGGCGCGTGCCCGAAAGCGGGAGCGGTACGATCACGTTTTTCTGGTCAAAAAAATAATCGCTGTTTGCCGGGAATGAAATTGTTTTTTAGACGGAACTTTTTACAAGTTCCGTCTTTTTTTTATCAAGCAAAAACCACCGGCTATGCCGGTGGATAAAAGGAAAACGACACAGGCTTTAGCAGCAGAAAGAAGCAGGTATACAAAAAAACTCCTTTGTGC
>CASFBD010000108.1 GCA_949292885.1 uncultured Bacillota bacterium | reverse complement strand
AAAAGTTTGAAACGGTGGACGAATTCGTCCACCGCCTGCGAGAATATATTGACTATTGGAACAACGAGAGGATCTCTCTCAAACTAAAAGGAATGAGCCAGGTTGGGTACCGAACTCACTACCAAGCATTTTAATTAAATTTTTTTGTCCAAACTTTGGGGTTCACTTCAAAAAGACACAGCCCGGTTTTTTTCGGAGTAGAAAAACTTTCAGAATTCATTGATCGCGGAAAGGCGCACCGTTTCGGCGGGCGCCTTTTTGTTGTGTATTTTTTTGTGCAGGATCTCCGCGGCGCGGTAGCCTATCTCAAAGGATTGCTGTGTGATCTTTCCATACGGGAAATCCAGGTTGGGGAGCGTCGTTTCTTCGTCGATGAGGATGAGGGTAATGTCTTTTCCGATTTTTACGTTCAGCTTGTTGCAGAGCGCAAAAAACTTTACGGAAAGAGGACCGTCGTTCATGATGATACAGTCGATCTTTTTTTCTGAAAGATAGTTTTGCAGAGGCGTCGTGATGTCGTCCGAATACGCATGGTTGAGGATCAGGTTATGCTTTTCTATTTTTCCGTAAAATTGGATCATGCCCTGGTAAAAGCCCTGGTTGCGTTCGGCAACGGAGGTAGTGGTGCTCTCCAGCACGGTGAGAAAACAGGGGCTTTTAAAGCCCGTTTCGTGCAGCTTCTGTACGGCGTTGTACAGCATTTTGTGGTTGTCCGTGCAGACATAATTCATTTTCAGGTTGGGGATGTATCTGTCTACAAGTACCAGCGGAAAGGAGGAAAGACTGATGGAAAGCAGTTCTTTTGAGATCTGATTCCTGTCAACGGGGAAGAGGATGATGCCCTGGCAGTTATGCGGGATCTCGCGTAAAAATCTGTCCTCTTCTTTTTTATTGTCGTTGGCAGTCTGGATGTTGAGCCTGTACTGAAAGTCCGAACAGAATTTCTGCGCACCCAGAATGATCTCATTTGCATGACGGGAAAGAAGCTGAGGGACGATGATCTCTATGTATTTTGTGTCCATGTCCAGATCGAACGCCTCTTTGTTCGGGTTGACAAACGCTCCCTTGCCCTGGTGCCGGAGAATGATGTTTTTGTCCTCCAAAAGTTTCAGAGCGTGCCGTACCGAATATCTGCTCGCGTTGAATTTCTGTACAAGCTGGTTTTCGGACGGAAGGCGGAACTCGGGCGTATCTTCGTTTTCCTTGATGAGATCTATGATATAGTCGCGGATGGTCAGATACAGTTTTTTTTCCATCAGAATGCCCTCCTTTTCTTTTTACAAAGTATAACAGTTTTTTTTGAAAATGGCAAGTCTTTTAAAAAAATCGAACAACCATAACAAGTTAAAAAGAAATCGGTATTGACAGAACGGGGCGTCAATGATAGTATGAGGCTGAAAATCGGAACTTTGCAAGAAGAGACCGGTCTCTTCTGCGCATGGATATGCGCAGAAGTCTGTTAAACAGAAAAAAAGTTTGTCGGAAAATCATATCGGGAGGAAAAGAAGGATGAAACGGTTGTTGGTCATTGTTCTGGCGCTTTTCATGGCGTTGTCGGTGTTTGCCGGCTGCGGCAGGGGCGCGAATACGAAAGTGGACGAATTGCGCTACGATCCTGAAACGGTGGACACGCAGATGGAAGGGGAACTTGAAATATGGTGGGGCCCCATGGACTACATGAAAGAGCCGCTCGAGCGCGCCATTGCTTCTTTCAACGAGAAATTCCCCAACGTGACGGTCAAGCCGATGTATCAGCTGCACAGCGATTATTACGAACAGCTGAATCTTGCTTATATGAACAACACGGCGCCCGACATTATCCGTATGGACCACGTACTATTGCAATCGCTGGGCGAATCCAAGAGGGTGGTCAATCTGAACACTTTGACCGAAGGCAAAGTGACCGAGATGGAAAAAGACAAATTCCTTCCTGCCGCGTGGGACGGCGTGAGCATCACGGAAAGCCTTTACGGTTTCCCGTTCGATACGAATACGACGCTGCTCATGTACAACGAGGTCATCTGTAAGGAAGTGTTCGGAGAAAATTACACCCCGCCCACCACGTATGAAGAACTCGTTTCGCAGTCCAAGCAGGTTTACGAATATGAAGCCAACGGCATCCATCCCTATAAAGGGCTGGTCATGGCGATCGCCGCCAGCGGTTCGGAGCATGACATTTACGTCCTCAACGGCTGGCTGAGCAGATACGGCGCCACCATTCTCAACGACGACCGTTCTGCCGCTACGCTGGATACGCCCGAAGCGATCGAGGCAATGCAGAAACTTGTGGATATGGTACAGTCCGGTGCTTGCGAGTACGTCGGGTACGCGCCCACCCTCGAAAACGAATTCCTGTATAACGGCACCACGGCGTTTATTGAAATGGGTTCTTGGGTGTACGATACCATCCAGCTTCTCGATAACAACAAGGACGGTGAGTCGGACATCAAGATCGCGCCTATGCCCGTGCTGAAAGAGGGTATTCCCGGATACGCCACGCTGGGGCTGTTCGGGCTTGGGATCACTAACCAGTGCGAGGCGAAAAACATTCCCGCCGCTTACGAATTTATCAAATTCCTCGCAACCGATTACGATGCGCAGCTGGATTATGCCAAGAGCACCAACACGATGCCCACACTCATTGAAGGACAGAACGATCCTTATTATAGCGAAGGGGAAAACACGGAATTCTGGCAGGCGTTCAAAACTCAGCTTCAGCTCAGCCTTCCCCGTCCCGGCACCATGCTCTGGCCGGAGATCACCGAACAGCTCAAATCGATGGAGCGTATGCTCATGGCAGGGCGCTACTCGGTAGAGGAGATCCTGCAGAATACGACCAAGACCATCAACGAACTCATTGAAGAAATGAAGGGATAAGGGGTGCGGGGAGATGAGAAAAACAGCCAAAAAGGGCGCGGCACTTTCTGCCGACGCCGTTCCCGCAAAAAAAAGTTTCTTGCAGCGCAACAGAAAGGAGATCGTGGCGTACGCTTTGCTCGCTTTTCCGCTCATCTGGTTCACCATCTTTTTTGTCGTGGGGTTTGTGCGCGGATTTATTTACAGCCTTACCGACTACGACCTGCGTTTTTCCGAGCTGCGGGGCATCAATTTCAATAACTTTAAAAATTATATTGATCTGTTTACCGATTCCCGCGTGTGGAACGGACTGAAAGTTTCCGTCATCTGGACGGCGGTCATGCTGGTGGGCAACAACGTGCTGGGGCTTCTGATGGCGGTGCTCATCAATTCCCTGCACCGCGGCAAAGGCGGTTTTCTGGCGGCTCTGTACTGGCCCACGCTGGTCAGTGCGGCGGTCAGTACGCAGATCACGCTCTACTTCTTCCGTCCGACTGCCGACGGCGTGATGAACATTGTTATCGGCCTGTTCGGCCACGAGCCGATCGCCTGGCTGGAAACGGAGGATACGGCGCTCCTGTCCCTGATGCTGCAGCCTTTTTTCCTGGGGTTCAGCATGAAAATGATGATCTACTATGCGGGGATCAAGGGCATTCCGAGATTGTATTATGAGAGCGCGTCGCTGGAAACAAATTCCCGCTGGCATCTGTTCTGGTACATAACCCTGCCTTTGCTGGCGCCTGTCGTGTTCCTCAACGTCATTCTCTCCGTCATTGACGGGTTGAAAGTTCTGGCACCCATGCAGTTGATTACGCCGGACAATCCGTACACGGAATCTTTGGTCTATTATCTGTACGGGGAGGCGTTTACAAAGACAAAGATCGGCTATGCAAGCGCGATCGCGTTCTTCCTGTTTGCGATCATCATGTTGCTCACGATTTTGCAGAACTTTGCCAAGAAAAAAGAGGTGTCCTATGAATAAGGAAGAAAAGAGCCTTACGTTTGGTCGGCGCCTCCGCTTCGGGGTCACGGTGGCTGTTTTGCTTTTGTTTGTCATCCTGCAGATCCTTCCTTTCTGGCTGAGTCTGGTGCAGTCGCTGCAGCCGCGCGACTTTGTCGTGATGAACACCATCGAATTCTGGCCGCAGTCTTTCTCGATCGGAAATTACGTCATTGCCTGGCGGGATGCCGATCTGGAACTCGGCTATCTGTGGAGCCTGATCTATTCCTCGTTTTTCACGGCGGTGACGGCAGTCATCTGTCTGATTACGGCATACGTGCTGGAAAAAAAGGAATTCAAGGGCAGGAATTTTGTGTTCATGTTCTTCATGTCCGCACTGATGGTGCCGGGTGAGATCCTTCTCATTACCAACTATCTGCTCATCACCGAATTGGGGTTGCTCAAATCTCCCTTTGCGGTGGTCATGCCGGGTCTTGTCAGCGTGTTCGGGATCTTTCTGATGAAACAATTCATGCATTCCGTGCCGGACAGCGTCATTGAAAGCAGCAGGCTGGACGGCGCAAACGAATTTGTCATCATCTTCCGCATCGTCTTTCCGTTGGCGATGCCCGCCGTTGCCACCTATTGCATCATGACGTTTACGGCGCAGTGGAACGAATACCTGTGGCCGCAGCTCGTCCTTTCCGACAACGAGTCTTTCTACAACGTGCAGCTGCGCCTGTTGCTGTATCGCCCCATCATCGACGGGAACATCTCTCATCCGTACGCGTATGCTCTGCGTATGGCGGCGACAATGCTCACGCTCATTCCCGTGCTGGTCGTGTACTTTATCTTTCAGAAGCATTTCACTGAGGGTATTTCCATCAGTGGTTTGAAATAATAAGGAGGTCAATATGAGAATCAAAAAATTGCTTGCCTGCGTGTTGGCGTTGGTATTAGGTCTATCGACTTTATCTGCGCTTGCCGCTTGCAACAAGGGTGAGGAGGACGTGTTCAAACTCGATAAAACCACCCTCACGCTCACGGTCGGAGAGAGCGCCACGCTCACTCTCACCACCAATCTGACGGGTACGGCGGAGTGGGAATCTTCCGCGCCTGCCGTCGCCACCGTTTCGGGCGGCACCGTGACGGGCGTTGCGGAAGGCTCCGCTACGGTCACGGCTTCGCTGGGTGGCAAAACCGCGTCCTGCGCGGTAGAGGTCAAGGCGGAAGAGGGCGGATCGGGCGAAGACTTTACCGCCGTCGTCGACGGAGAAGTGAACTTCTCCTATTTTGCGGATCTGCAGCCTTTGGAAACCATTGACTCTGTTTCTTACGATTTCGGCGTCAATAAACATTCCCAGTCGGGTGAGGAGGCCTTCGGCGAACTGGTAACGCTCAGCGTCATGCAGGGGTTGCTCGCGCGTAGGGAAGGAAACACCGCCGGCATTTACCTCAACATCCAAGAGGGCGGGATCAACTCCGAGGCAAGCGATACGTGGCTGAACGACCTCGTTGAATTCAGCGGCGCAGAACTCAACGTGGTGGAGGATACGGTAGAAAGTTCCGCGTTCCGCCAGATGCTTGAAAAATATAAGTCTGCAGTGACGCAGACACAAAACGGCAAACCCGGTTATGTGCTGTTCGAACAGGAACTCACCGATGCTGTCGACCAGGACGGCAACGCCATCCAGACCGGCAAAGAGGAAGTCAACGCCGCCTGCACGGTTTCCGCCGCAACGGGATACCTCGCCGTGGATGTCACTTCCGAAGAACTTGTCAAAGAACTCGGTTACGAACTCGCCGTGGATGTGCGCGGTTGGTCGGAAAAACAGGCATACGAAGCGTATTCGGATGATTTGAACGCGGACGTGATCATGCTTTCCAACAACGGTCAGGCACAGAACCGTGACCTCGGCGTCGCCCTCGGTACCTATTTCATGTACCAGTCCAACCAGGACAGCGCGTTCATGAACCAGATCACCCATCCCACGACGGGCAAGTACAAGCAGGGTACGCTGACAGTCGGCTGGTCTTCCACGGGTGAAGTGGATCAGGTCAACCGCCACGCCATGTACGGATTCAATTTCACCTGCACCAATTACAGCTACAACCTTTCGCAGATGACGCGCCTCGGCGATACCTGTTTCCGTCAGAAAGACGTGGACAAAAAGATCACTGCGGATCCCACCAAAAAATACGTTACGTTCATCATGACGGACGGCGACAACATCACCTGGCACCAGAACGACTTTGTTTTTGCGGACAGCTGGTATGGCTATGAAGGCCGCGGCGAGTTTGCAATGGGCTGGACAATGGCTCCGCTGATGGCGGACATTGCGCCCATCGTCGTGCAGAGAGAGTACGAATCGGCGACCGACCGCGATCAGTTTGTCTGCGGCGTCTCGGGCGCAGGATACGTTTATCCTTCCGAATATCTCAATACCATGCAGGAGGACGCCCTCACGAAACTCGTCGAGGCGACCAACGAATATATGCGCCGCACCGATCTCGATTATGTGGAGATCCTGGACAATGTTTCCTTCAATTCGCAGGTCATGAACGCGTATGCGTCCCAGCCGGATATCGACGGCGGATTCATGCTTCAGAACGGCGTTGTGGGCTATAAACAGGGCGGCGACATCCGCTACTACAACGGCAAACCTTTTATCGGCATCGGAGAAGGAATGTGGAGCGATACGCCCGGAAGAGTGGCTCACCGCCTGAACAGTCTGCCCGTTGACATCACGTCCGCAAACGGTTATACCGTCGTTAAAGTACATTGCTGGACAACTTCCATGGAGGACGTTGCGCGCGTGGTCAGTTTGCTGGACGATAACATCGAGATCGTAACTCCCGGAGAAATGATGCAGCTGGTCAAG
>CASFBD010000107.1 GCA_949292885.1 uncultured Bacillota bacterium | reverse complement strand
AACTGTTTATGGTATTAGATGAGTCTTTCATTTTAATATCCTCCGATTGTGTATTCCTTTTCTGACTGGCAGGTCAGTTCTTATTTTACACAATCGGAGTCTTTTTTCAAGACTCATCGGTGAACCTCTTTTCAACCCCGCGACTATCGCGGGGTTTTCGTTATACAAAAAGAGGAAAGGGAAACCCCTTTCCTTTTTTATTATTTCTTTTTGGGCAGGATCTTTTCCTTTCCGCCCATGTACTTACGCAAAACTTCCGGAATGTTGACACTCCCGTCCTCGTTAAGGTGATTTTCCAACAGGGCAATGAGCATACGCGGCGGAGCGACCACTGTGTTGTTGAGGGTATGCGCAAAAGCATTCCCTTTATCCGTCTTGTAGCGGATCCCCAGCCTGCGCGCCTGCGCATCGGTGAGATTGGAACAGCTTCCCACCTCAAAATATTTTTTCTGACGAGGGCTCCATGCCTCTACGTCGATACTCTTGTATTTAAGATCGGCAAGATCTCCAGAGCAGCATTCGAGCGTACGAACAGGGATCTGCATGGACACAAACAGTTCTACCGTATAAGAATACAGTTTTTCAAACCACTCCTTGCTCTCCTCAGGCTTACAAATGACGATCATTTCCTGTTTCTCAAACTGGTGGATACGGTAGATCCCGCGTTCCTCAATACCATGCGCTCCTTTTTCCTTGCGGAAGCAGGGAGAATAGCTGGTCAGCGTAAGAGGCAATTCCTGTTCGTCGAGCACCGTATTCATAAATCTGCCGATCATGGAATGTTCGCTGGTTCCGATCAGATAAAGATCTTCCCCCTCGATCTTGTACATCATGCCGTCCATTTCCTCAAAGGACATGACCCCGGACACGACGTCGCTGCGAATCATAAAAGGCGGAATGACATAAGTAAATCCCTTGTCGATCATAAAATCGCGTGCATACGTAAGCACTGCGGAATGAAGTCTGGCAATGTCACCGAGAAGATAGTAAAATCCCTGACCGCTGGTACGGCGGGCAGAATCCAGATCGATACCGCACAAATTTTCAAGAATATCCAGATGATAAGGCACTTCAAAAGGCTTTTCCGCAGGTTCGAGAAATCTTTGTCTCTCTACATTCTCCGAATCGTCCTTGCCGATGGGAACATCGTCCGCAATGATATTGGGAATACTCATCATGTCCTGTTTGAGCTTTGCAGAAATCTCTTCGGAAAGCTTTTCGATCTCGGCGATGCGATCGTTATTTTTTACGACCTCTGCTTTGACCTGTTCTGCTTCCTCTGTCTTCTTTTCACGCATGAGTTTGCCGATCTGCGCACTCAAAGCATTCCTCTTTGCGCGGCAGGCATCCCCTTCCTTTTGCAGTTCTCGGCGTTTGGAATCCAGTTCCAACACCTCATCTACAAGAGGAAGTTTTCTGTCCTGAAATTTTTTTCTGATATTCTCGCGCACAACATCCGGATTTGCGCGCAGAAAGTTAATGTCGATCATGCAATCTGCCTCCGTATTTCTTTTCCTTTCTATTTTAAAACAATTTTTCTCTTTTTGCAATAAAAAGACGTATTCTTTCGTTAATTTCAAAGATTTTTTCAGATGGCTTTTTCTTCATTGTAAGAAAAAGCGGAAAATTGTTTGTATCCTCTCTCCTTTTATGGTATAATAATGAAAAGCAAATCATTAAGATTTTCCCGGAGGGAATTATGGCCGTAAGAAAGAAACCTGCCGAATCCGGTTCTTCCTCTGCCGACAGGCAAAAAAAAGAACAGCGAGTGGAAGAGTTTGTCCGTCAAAAACTAAGCGATGCAAACTCGCAACAGGATCCGCAACAGGATCCGCCCGATCTTACCAAAATCAAAAAACAATTCAAGCGGAAAAATGTAAAGATCCCAGCCGCATCTGAAACGAGGCGCTTTTCGCCCGACCTGAACAGAGGTTTGGATTCTTCTCAGGTCAATCAGAGATTCTCTCAGTTTTTGTTTAATGACACAAACCAGAAATATTCCAAATCCTACGCAAGTATTTTTATCGGCAATATCTGCACTTTTTTTAACCTTTTGTGCGTCCTTGCCGCAGCTGCGCTCGTCTATTCAGGCGCGGGAATTTCGCAATTCCTCTTTGTTATCATCTTTACGCTCAATCTCGGGTTCGGGATCGTTACGGAAATTTTTGCAAAGCGCAAGATAGATAAACTTTCCCTGCTGACGGTACCCTCTTCAAAAGTCCTGCGCGACGGGACTGTCCAGGAAATCCCCTCCAAAGACATTGTTCTCGACGACATCGTCGTCCTCTCCCTCGGCAATCAGATTCCCGCCGACTGCATCCTTGCAGAAGGCAGTGTGGAAGTCAACGAATCCCTGCTGACCGGAGAATCCGTTCCCGTCAAAAAAGAACCGGGGGATCTGCTGTACGCAGGATCCTTTATTTCCGGCGGCACGTGCAAAGCACGCGCAGATAAGGTAGGAAAAAGCACCTATCTCAATTCCCTCTCTTCCAAAGCGAAAAAGTATAAGAAACCGAACTCTGAATTGATGCGTTCCACAAAACTCATCATCCTGATCGTCGGTCTCCTCATTGTTCCGATTGCCGCTTTGATGTTCAGCGTCAACTGGACAAATTACAACCCTGCATCCGGACTTTCCCAAATTGACGACACCATCCAACGCACCGTTTCCATCGTCATCGGCATGATCCCTTCCGGAATGCTGCTCCTCACAAGTATCGCTCTTACCCTCGGGATCATCCGTCTGATGTCGCACAATACGCTTGTTCAGGACTTATATTCCCTCGAAGGGCTGGCACGCGTTAACGTCCTGTGTCTTGACAAAACAGGTACGATCACGGACGGACGCATGAAAGTTCAGGATTGTATGCTGCTCTCCAATCCAACGGATTTTTCTGTAAACGAAATCGTCGGCTCCTGCCTGTACGCACTGCAGGACAACAACCAGACTTCCATTGCGCTCTATAACTATTTCGGGCACAATACCTCCCTTACCGCAAGCGCCGTGATCCCATTCTCATCCAAGAGAAAGTTGTCCGCCGTTACATTTGCGGAGATCGGTACCATTGCAATCGGCGCACCGGAATTTATCCTCCCGTCCGTTCCTGAAAAAATCACAAAAATTGTTAACCAGTACGCTTCTATGGGACTTCGCGTCCTGCTCGTCGCACATTCTGCGGGAAAGATCGCAGCAGACAAACTGCCTGCTTCTTTCAAGCCTATGGCAATCATCTCCATCGCGGATAACATCCGCGACGATGCGGCGCAAACAATACGCTGGTTCAAGGAAAACGATGTCGCCGTAAAAGTCATTTCGGGCGATAACCCTATCACCGTCTCCGAAGTAGCCAAACGCGTCGGCGTTGCAAATGCGGAAAAATATATTTCACTGGAAGGGCTCAACGAAAAGGAAGTCATGTCCGTTGCAAACAAATACACCGTCTTCGGCCGTGTGACCCCCGAACAGAAAGCTATCCTCGTCAAAGCGATCAAATCGGAAGGAAATACCGTCGCCATGACGGGCGACGGCGTCAATGACATCCTCGCTATGAAAGAAGCAGACTGCGCTGTAAGCGTTGCGTCCGGCAGCGACGCGGCCAAAAACGTAAGTCACATCGTTTTACTGGACAACAATTTCTCTTCCATGCCTCGTGTCGTGTTTGAAGGAAGAAGAGTCATCAATAACATCCAAAATTCTTCTTCTCTCTATCTGATGAAAACATTCTTCACGACTATTTTTGCCATATTGTCCATCATCAGCTGGGAACTGTACCCCTTTAAAACAAACAATCTGATGCTTTTGGAATTTTTTGTCATCGGGCTTCCTTCTTTTTTCCTCTCTCTGCAACCGAACAAAAACCGTGTACAAGGTAAATTTTTGCCGTATGTCCTGTCACGAGCCATTCCATGCGCCATTGTTCTTGTTTTGGCCGTTCAGAGTACACGGTTTATCAGTTCCTATCAGCCGGACTATTTCAGCAACTGCTACGAAGAAGTTTCAACAATGATCATCACCTTTGCCGGCCTTGTCATGCTCTACCGCGTCTGCATTCCGTTTAATCTTTTCCGTACCACTCTTTTTATCGGAATGTGCGCACTGTGCATAACCGCTTTGGCCGTATTGCCCGAAGCCTTCCTCGGCAAGGGATACACTCCTCTCGGATTTGTTCCGATGCTCTATATCATTGTGGTTGTCCTCGTTTCCGTCCCTCTTTCGGGAGCCTTTATCAAAATTTTTGAAAAATTGCGCATCAATAAAAAAATTGAAGATCGGCTTGGAAACCTTGCATAAGTTTTTAAAGAAAAGCTAAAAAAACAGGCTGTAGCCTGTCAAGTAAATCAAAAAAGACGAAAGGAAAACCTTTCGTCTTTTTGTTTGGTCGAGGTGACGGGACTTGAACCCACGACCTCTTGGTCCCGAACCAAGCGCGCTACCAAACTGCGCTACACCTCGACAGCCTGTTTATTATATCAAATACAAATTTATTTGTCAATAATAAATCCGGCTTTATACGCCCCTGTTTTTTAAATTTTTACAGGATCTTCCTCTCCCTGTCCAATTCTTCCTTGCGCAAACGCCCCTCTTTCAACAACTCTTTTAACCCCTGTTCGTCCTTGTCATTCAAAACCGACAGATAATGTTGTAATTCAGAAACAAGCGTTGCCAGTTCCTTTCCGATCGCTTCGGCATTTAAAAGATACAGGCGTGACCAAACATCTTCGTCCACACCCGCGATCCTAGTCATATCCTGGAAACTCCCTCCCGTAAATCCGGAAAAGCCGCTTGCGGACGGACTCTTTACATATGCATTGCTCACAATATGCGCAAGCTGTGATGTGTATGCTATTTTTTTGTCATGTTCTGCAGCCGTACAAAAACGAAATGTTCCAAAACCAATTTTTTCATAAAGCCCTTTTAGAAGAGAAACTGCCTGCGGATCGGTACGTGAATTTTCAGTAATGATCATACTTGCACCGTCAAACAAGGCTTCCGAAGAATTGCAAAATCCGGAAACCTCTTTCCCGGCCATCGGATGACAACCCACATATCTGTAATTGCGCGGTTTGGAAAAAACAAGTTTTTCCAGGGCACCCTTAACGCCGCAAAAGTCCGCAACGATCGCGTTTTCCCTGAAAGACACTTCATCCAAAAAACGCATTGCCGCATCGGGCGGGAGAGCAACAATAACTACATCATAGTCGCAAGTGTCTGTGCAGACAGAATCAATTACACCCTCGGCAAGCGCCGTTTTTTCCACATCGCGCCTATCCATTCCGTCCGCAGCAATCCCGGCGCGGCGCAATGCCTTTGCCGTACTTCCCCCGATCAACCCGAGGCCTACAATCAGTATTTTCATGCGATCTCCCGTTTTCCGAAGCTAAAAAAACTTTATAGTATTATATCGTGAGGAGAAAAATAAGTCAACAAGAAAATCCCTCTTCTCGAATTAACAAACAGTTGACAAAAGGAACACCTTTTTGATAAACTATATAAGAAAACAAAATACGGAAGGTTGGCAGAGTGGTCGATGGCATCAGTCTTGAAAACTGAAGACCTGCAAGGGTCCGGGGGTTCGAATCCCTCACCTTCCGCCATTAGTGAATAATACGAACTCTGAAAACGGGTTCGTATTATTTTTTGCCGTGGATTACTTCGGTATCATCGTTGAACGAAATTAAAACAGTCAGCCCGAACAAAGGGCTGTTTGGGCAAATTTAAGGACTATATAAGTTTTTACTCTTTTATTCTTCAAATAGATCTTTTAACTTCTCATTACGCTGAGCTATATTATTTACAAGTCTACTCTTTGAAAATTTTTTATTGATAGTTTACAGCTCACGGCAGATAAAACGGCATAGATGACAATTCCTATCGCAAGAGCCACTGATTTGGCACCAGTATTTTCGGAATTGAGTCCGTTCAGGGTTGTAGAATAGAGCGGAGTTACCCAACGCAAAACAATAAAAACGACGATTACAAAGAATACGACGATTGCACCTATTACAAATGGTACTCCGATTTTATCGGGTTTTTTAAAATAACAAGGGAAGAAGATCAAATTAAATGTGCCGAGCAAAATCGCCCCGTTGCCTACCAAAACAAGATTAGCCGATATACCTGCTTGATTGACATATTGCTCCGCAGGCAATACAGCACCTTTTATTGCGGCGATGACACCGACAAGCAATAAAATGATACACTGTAACCCGAATACCACCAGCATTTTTGCAAAGGGAATATGCTCTTTTTTTACAGGCAATGCGCAGGAAAAAGCAATATCACCATTTTCTCTTGTCATCATACAGCAGAAAAATATCGAAAGGCATGAGAAAAAGAAAATGACTTCATACGGGTAATTCGGCACAAAAACAAGCACGGCAAAAAAGAGAAAGATAAAAGCCGTAGGGTGCACACAAAGAGCAATTTCTTTTTTAATTAGATTTAACATGTTTCTTTTCCTCGTTTTCTTTTTCCAAATGTACGATAATATTGTCGATCGTTGCATCTGTCACGGCTATACTTTCCGATATTTGCATATCACGGGGTAGCAAACCTTCGTAGCCTTTTTTGACCGCCTTCACGCCGATAGCATTGACGGCAGATGCGTCGGCAAGAGAAGAAAAATGTGCCAACTTATATTTGCATAGCAATTCTTTCAATGGACACGCCAATGGACACGCCGCAAGAATTTTCCCTTGCGAGATATAAACGATATCGTCTGCAATTCGCATCAGGTCGGACGTTATGTGCGTAGAGAAAAGAACCGATACGCCTTCTTCTCCTACAAGCTGTAAAATAATGTCACAAAACTCCTCGCGAGAAAGCGGATCGAGGCCGCTTGTCGGCTCGTCCATAATGAGCAATTTTGCACCGTGCGAGAGGGCGAGAGCAAGCGCAAACTTTACTTTCATCCCTTCGGAAAGCTCTTTTATCTTTTTACTTTCAATAAGTTCGAATTGCGAAAGGAATTTTTCATATTTACTTTGATTCCAAGTCGAATAAAAAGGCGCGTATGCTTTGCGTATTGCAGCGAGCGTATTCATAGGATAATATCGAAAACCGCCCCCGACATAACCTATCGTCTGTTTAACAACCATTTCCTCTTTAAGAAAATCTTTTCCAAATACAGAGACACTTCCTTCTGCATTGATAAGACGTAAAATACCTTTAATTGTCGTGCTTTTCCCTACTCCGTTTCTTCCAATAAGTCCGGAAATATGCCCTTGCTTCACGAAAAAACTTACCTTATCCAACGTGAATTCTGGATAGACTTTTGTTAATTCTCGGACTTCAAGCGCGTTCATTTTTTATCTTTATCTCCGTTTTTAACATTGTTAACAGCATTCCACAGCGTTTCCATATAAGAAAACGGCTGCAAGGCGATACCTT
>CASFBD010000106.1 GCA_949292885.1 uncultured Bacillota bacterium | reverse complement strand
CGCAAGGCGTGGCGGGAGTTTCAGTACGCGCAGGTAAAAAGTTACGTCGAAGAGCAGGCGGATATTTTACATAAATTCGGTTGCGGCAACGTCGGCACCAACATGATGCAGCACAACAGCATGAGCTATTATAAAATCAACGAAAAGCTGGATGTCGCGCAATATAACCACTACGAGCCGGCTTCCGCGCTCGCCGATACGGCGTTCGGGTATGATTTCGTGCGCTGCGTCAAGGATAAGCCGTTCTGGGTAATGGAAACGCAGGTCGGCTGGAACGGCAGCGAGTATGCGGAAGGGGGTTACCGCCCCGCGGGCGAATGCTATGCGAACACCATGCTGCCCTTTGCGCGGGGTGCGCAGATGAATCTGTACTGGCTCTTGCGCACGCACCCGAACGGCCACGAACTGGCGCACGGAGCGCTGTATTCCCCCGCAGGACGGAAGTACAAGGTATCGGAGGAAGTACAGCGCGCAGCCGCAGACCTGAAAAAGTGCGGTGAATTTTTGCAAAACTCTTGCGTCCGTTCGGAAATCGCGCTACACTATTCAAGTACCGCGCTCAACAGCTTCGAGAGCGCGCCGCTCGTCAAGGGGTTCAATTACCGTGCGGAGCTGATCGGAAGGTATTATTCCGCTTTCCGCCACTATAATGTGGACGTCATCGACACACAGCACGGTTTGAACGGGTATAAAGTTCTCCTTTCGCCCTTTCTTGCGGTCGCCGATGAGAACGGGCTCTATGATCGCGTCATAAAGTGGGTGGAAAAGGGCGGAACGTGGATCGTCGGCCCCATGTCCGACATCATGGACGGGAACGTGCGCCGCTATACCGACTCCGTGTTCGGCTTTTTGGAAGACCTTGCAGGCGTGTATGTAAAGTATCAGCGCCCAATCGGGAACGACATGTTCCGCGCAGGGTGGGAAAACGACGGCGAGTGCGGCATCTCTGTGTGGTACGACGCCTTCGAATGCAGGAAAGGGACAAAGAGCCTTGCCCATTATTCGGCGGGCGAGTTCGCGCCCTATTCCGTCATCACCGAGCGCAAGGTCGGCAGGGGAAAGGTCGTTCTGGTCGGCAGCGTTCTCTCGCACGGCGACATTTTGCGCCTTATTGATCTTCCGCCGATCGCCGAGGCGAGCGAGAATATCACGCTCACGCAAAGGACGGGCGAGGAAAGCGGCATCATCGCCGCGGAGACGGCGGGAAGGTGCGGCAGTCTTTTTTTGGAGAGTACGCACACCGATCTGCTCACGGGCAGAGCGCTCTGCGGAAATATAGAACTTGCGCCCTACGAGGTGCTCGTGTTGAGGAAATGATATGTTGAACGGAAAATTTATCGGTGTGACGGAACAGGCGAATGTTTTTGTTCTGGAACAAAAATTCGTGGTGCGTTCTGCAAAAAAAGCGACCTTGCGCGCTACGGCTTTGGGCGTGTATTTTGCGGAAGTGAACGGCGTGCGGGTGGGAGACGGATATCTCGCGCCCGGCTGGACATCGTACAACAAGACCCTGCAGGTGCAGGAGTACGACATAACGCCGCTCGTCAAAGAGGGCGAAAACATCCTCACGCTCACGGCGGGAGAGGGGTGGTATTGCGGTCCGCTTACATGGGAGAGAAAGCGCGATACATACGGAAAACAGACCGCCGTCTGCGCCGACCTCGTTGCGGACGGAAAACGTATTCTTTCCACGGACGAAAGCTGGAGCGCACGCGAGAGTTTTATCCGCGAAAGCGGCATCTATGACGGGGAAACGCAGGACTTTACGGCAGAACGAAAACCGCTCACGCCCGTCGCCGTTGCGTTCGATAAAAAGGCGCTCGTGCCGCAGATGTGCGAGCTTGTGCGTACCACCGGGTGCATCCCCGTCAAAGAGGTCATCCGCACGCCGAAGGGCGAACTTGTGTACGATTTCGGGCAGAACCTTGCGGGCGTGGTGGAAGTCAGAACGCCCGTCGGTTTCGACGGCACGCTCGTTTTGCGGCACGCCGAAATTCTGGTGAACGGCAATTTTTACACCGAAAACCTGCGTTCGGCGAAGGCGACGGACACCTTTACCTGCAAGGGCGCGCATACGCTGTCTGCCGAGTTTACCTTCCACGGATTCCGCTATCTCTGTGTTGAGGGCGCGGAGCTGCCGAAGGAGTGTTTTACCGCCCTCGTCCGCCATACCGATATGCGGCGTACGGGGTATATTCAAACGGACAACGCGCGTTTTCAAAGATTGTATGAAAACGTCGTCTGGGGGCAGCGTGGGAACTTTGTGGATATCCCGACGGACTGCCCGCAGCGGGACGAGCGATTGGGCTGGACGGGGGACATCAACGCCTTTTGCCGCACGGCGGCGTATAACTACGATATCCGCGCGTTCATGAAAAAGTGGCTGAAAACGCTGCGCGACGACCAGACGGCGGACGGAAGGATACCGCACGTCGCGCCCGATTGCCTCGCGGAGGAGAACCGGGCGACGGACGCCATGTGGTGCGACGCGGTCACGATGGTGCCGTGGACGCTGTACGAGATGTACGGGGATACGACTTTCCTGGAAGAAAATTTCGGAGCGATGGAAAAATTCATCTCTGCGCGCGAGGCGACGATGGAAAAGGGGCTCATCGCGCGCGGGCACGAGTACGGCGACTGGCTCGCCATGGACGGCGAGGCGCTGCTGGGGAACGGCGTCATCGGCAGAACGGATGTCTACTTTCTCACCAATGTTCTGCATATCCATTCTTTGAAGATCGCAGCCGATGCGGCGCACCTTCTCGGAAAAGAAAAAGATGAGAAGATTTACCGCGAAAAATATGAACGGCATCTTGCGCGCGTGCGGGAGGAATATATCACCAAGGGCGGAAGGCTGGCGTTCGATACCGTTACGGCGCAGGCCGTCGCGCTGCATTTCGGCATTATCCCGGAAGAGTACCGCGCCAAGTTCGCCGCATTGCTCAATGAAAATGTTGTGCGCCACGGATACCGCATGGTGACGGGGTTCATCGGTTCGCCGTTTTTGCTGTTCGCGCTGGCGGACAACGGTTACTTTGAAACGGCGCGGAAAGTGCTTTTGAACAACGGCTTCCCCGGCTGGCTGTACGAGGTGGACATGGGCGCGACGACCATTTGGGAGCGGTGGAACAGCCTGATGCCGGACGGCACGCCCAACCCCGATGGCATGAACAGCTACAACCACTATGCCTACGGGAGCGTCATGGAGTTTGTCTACCGCCGCATCGCGGGCATCGAGGCAAAAGAGGCGGGATTTGCGAAGATAAAAGTTGCGCCGCATCCCGTCAAAGGGCTTCCGAAACTGTATGCCGAATACGAGAGCGTGCGCGGCAAAATTGTTTCGGGGTATCGGCAAAAGGACGGAAAAATCGAATACGTTATCGAAATTCCAGACCAAACCCAAGCAGAGATCGTCTTACCCGATGAATCGCCCGTTCTTGTTGCTGGCGGCAAATATACCTTTGAGCGTGATTCGGAGGAACTCTATACAGAGCCTTTCACGCCCGAAAGCACGGTTTTGGAGGTGTTTGAAAATCCGAAGGCGGTGCAGGCGTTCAACGAGGTTTTCGGCGGCATCTTCACGGGCAGTGAAATCGCCTGGATGAAGGGCGAGCCGAAAACGCTGCAATTCATGGCGGAATTCCGCGACATGGAAGGAAAGATGAAACTTTCCGACTTTCCCGCCATGCTCGCGCGGGCAAACGATATTTTCAAGAGTTTATAAGTTGCTGAAAATACCGAAACGCTTATTTTAGGGAGATAGGTATGATTGCATATGAAACGCAAAACAAATGCTTTCTCTTGAGCGGCAAGAGTTACAGTTACTGCATGTACATAAACCGTGCAGGTTTATTGCAGCATCTGTATTGGGGCAAAAAGATCGGTGCGGCGGACGCGGCGTTTCTCGTCGCGGCGCACGGTCTGCCCGCTTCGCCCGATCCGAACGATGTGAACGGGGGTATGGCGACGGATAGTATGCCCTCCGAGTGCGGCAGTTTCGGCCGCGGGGACTTCCGCTCTGCGACCGTCGTGGTGCGTCGGAAAGACGGCGCGGCGATGAGCCGTTTTTGCTATGTTTCGCATAAGATCGTAAAGGGCGCGCTGCATCTGCAAGGGATGCCCTGCGTGCGGAAGGCGGACGAAACGCTGACCATTACGCTCAAAGACGACTTTTCGGACATTGAGCTCGACCTCAACTATTCCGTATCGGAGGATTCAGATATCCTCGTGCGGAACACGGCGGTACGCAACGCGGGGAAGGACGCCGCGGAGATCGCGAAAGCTTTTTCCTTCTGCACGGAGCTGCCCGATACCCGCGGCACTTATTCGGCACTGCGGCTTGCGGGTTCGTGGGTGCGGGAAAGAACGCCCGTCGTAACGCCGCTCGCGGAGGGAACGCTGCGCATCGAGTCTGCCCGCGGATATTCTTCGCACCAGATGAACCCGTTCCTGGCGGTGCTGTCGGAGGACTGCGGGGAAGAGAGCGGGGAGTGTTATGGTTTCAATCTCCTGTACAGCGGCTCGTTTGCTATCACGGCGGACGTTTCGCACAACAAGAGCATCCGCGTGCAGGGCGGCATAAACGACTATCTGTTCGGCTGGCAGCTGAAGGGCGGGGAATCGTTCGTCACGCCGCAGGCGGCGCTGTGCTATTCCGCAGAGGGAACGGGCGGCATACGAGGGCGTCTCGGCGCTGTTTTGCCGGTGCGATGTGTGTCGAAGGCCGCGTGCGGCTGGCGGGCGCAATATCCGCTCCTGCCGGTAGGCGCTTTTGGGCGGAGAACTGTTGTTTGATTTCAACGCAGATACCGTATATATCACGCACACAGGCATGCGGCTGTGCTCCCCGATTCCGTGGACTGCCTCATTACCCACAGCCATTGCGATCATCACTACTCCGACGATGCGGAGGTCTTAAAACACCGCTATCCCGCTTTTATCACATGGGCGGGGTACATCCCGACCAAATCGGGAGCATGGGCATTGCGCGGGCGTTCCTGCGCATTGTCGGCGCAGAGAGAGGATTTAACGAAATGAAGAGAAGATTGCCCACAGGAGGATGGAATGAAGTATTGCACAACCGTTCCGATTTCGGAACGCATTCGGCTGGATTTGTTTACGGCGGAGATGTTCCGCGTGCGTGTTTCGGCACTGCCGGGGGAGAAGTTCCCGGAATCATATGAAATTCCCTTTGCCGTCGGCAGGACTTCGCCGTGGGATGCGGTGGAATATCATGCAGACGGGAAAACGGACAGTACGATGGTTGCTGTGTGCACGAAAAAGTTCATCGTTTATGTCCGCAAAGATACTGGGACGTTCATGGTCGAGACCTTGCAGGGCAGGCGGTTGTATCCGGAGGCCGCGCCCCGCTACGGCATGTTCAAAAATCACTGCATTTTGTTCGACGCCGCGAGTTTTTGGAAAGAGGAGAGTAGCTGTTCCCGCTATTCGCATTGGTTTTACCGCCGCGAAACGGGGCGTTATGATATTCTTTTGAAAGAGGACGCATTGCTCGATACCTATTTTATCTGGGCGGAAACGTATAAAAAAGGGTATGCTTTGTTCAATGAACTCGTCGGCGCGGAGCCGATGTTGCCGAAGAAGGGATATGGCTACTATCAGACGCAGCACCTGGGCGCTAAGGGCTGTCAGCCGCTTCTGATGCAGACGGCGGCACTTCTGCGCGAGCGCGACATTCCCTGCGATACGCTCATCCTCGACTATGAGTGGGGCGACGGTGCGAACGGCGGAGAGGAGGTTCCGTGGGGCAGCCGCCTCGACTGGTCGGATGCATATTGTTGGCCAAAGTCTCCCGCAGACATGATCGCCGAACTACATGAAATGCACTTCGACGTGATGACGATCCGCCACAGCATTCCTTCGTATGAGGGGCGCATGGATGAGGATTGGGTGTGCGCGGAGTACGCCGCCGGTCTTTGGTGGGAAAAACTGCAAGAGCAGCTGGAGATCGGCGTCGCCGGAACCTGGCAGGACACGCGGCGGACGGATATCACGAACGCCCGTATCTACGCGGGGCTGGAGGAGCGGACGGGGAAGCGGGTCTCCATGCTCTCCGATTACGATTTGTACCGCGATTCTTGCTGGACGAAGGACTGCGTGATGACGCCCGAAAAGCAGAAGATCGGCGGGAGAAGGTCGCCCTTTTTCTGGACGGGGGACGCCGCCGTGAAGACGTGGGAGGATCTCGCCTTTCAGATCTACGGGATCGTCAACGAACACGGCGCGCTGAAGGGGATATCTTACCTCACAAACGACGGGTTCCGACCTGGCGGCAGGGAACTTGCCGTGCGGTGCGATCAGTTTTTATGTTTCAATTCCGTCGCACGTTCGCATAACCACAAGCCGTGGCAGTCGTCCGGCGGAGGGGATGATCTTTCCGAGCGCATGGCGATCGGAAAAGAGCGGGAACGGGAAACAGAGGAAGAGCGTTCTGCGGCGGAGCTTTTGGGGCTTGATCGTCTCGATCCGGTGCAGGAAGAAATCATTCGTAAATTCTTAAAGCTGCGCTACCGGCTTCTTCCCTATCTCTATTCGGCGGCGCGGGAGTGCTTCGATACGGGGCTTCCCATCACACGGCCATTTATGGCGGCGTTCGAGGCGGACAAAAATTGCTGCGAAAATCAATATCCGATGCAGTATATGTTCGGGAAGGACATCCTTGTCTGTCCCGTGTGGCACGCGGGAAATGCGATGGAGGTCTACCTCCCCGAAGGGTGCGATTGGGTAAACTTTTTCACTGGCGAGTGTTTCGGCGGCGGACA
>CASFBD010000105.1 GCA_949292885.1 uncultured Bacillota bacterium | reverse complement strand
GAAAATTCTTTCAAGCTGATGAAAGAATTTTCCGTGATTTGAAAACAACCCCGCGGGCACGCAATTCCTTGCTGACCGCGGGGTTTTTCTCTGCGGCGCACTCTTTCAGGGCACACCTCTATTTTGCGCGCCGCATTCACTTTTCCCCGGGCGCTTGCGCGTGTCGGGAAAAAGTCAAAAATGTGATTTTGACTTTTTCCAAATTTTTTGAAATTCTTACCAAAAAACCACACCGAGTTTTTTTCAATTCTTGCGATAACCTATCTGCCAAAATCAAAAGCGGGGCCCTGCCGATAGCAGGGCGCCGCACCGTTTCTTTCAATTTTTATTCTTCCCCGCGAATAAGGACGTTGGGAATAAAAAGTTTTACCAACTGTTTAAACACCTGCATCTGTGCGTCCGAACAAGGCGTAAGCCCCTTTTTCAACACGGTTTCGCCGTCGCGGAAGGTCTGCAAAAAATATCTCTTTGCGCCGCGCAGCCATTTGCCGATGCGCACAAAATCCTCACCCTTGTGCAATTCTTTGACTACCGTTGTACGAAATTCGTAACCGACCGTTCCTTCCAGAAGGAGCGCCGCACTCTCCTCAATGGCGGAAAGATCGACGGCAACGCCCGCCGTTTTGGAATAATTCTGCAAAGAGTTTTTGATGTCCATTGCCACAAAATCCACCAATCCCGCCGCACAAAGCTCCTTCAGCTTTTTCGGGAAAGCGCCGTTTGTGTCCAGCTTGACGGCGTACCCCAGCCCCTTGATTTCTTGCAAAAAAGGTGCAACGTCCTGCAAGAGCGGTTCGCCGCCCGAAACGCACACGCCGTCCAGAATGCCCTGACGTTTTTTTAAAAAGGAGAAAAACTCCTCTTCGGAAATGTCCCCTTCTCCGCCGCCGAGGATCTCGCCGTTCTGACAGAAGGGACAGCGGAAATTGCACCCCTGCAAAAATACCGTACAGGCGACCTTGCCCGGATAATCGAGAAGCGTTGTCTTTTGCAATCCCGCGATGTTCATACTTTTCCCTCCGCGTTTTTTTACCATTATACACCCGAACGCGGCAAAAGTAAACAATTATTCCACAGTCACAGATTTTGCGAGGTTACGCGGCTTATCCGGATCCATGCCGCGCAGCAAACTCAGCCGACAGGCGAAGTACTGCAACGGAAGCACGGACAGCACGGGCAAAAGAGATGCGCAGATGTCGGGCAAAAGCACTTTGCAATCCGCACAGCTTCGGGCGAGCGCCTGTTCGCTTTGCGAGAGAAGTACTGTATAAGCGCCCCTGGCGCGCACTTCGGCGAGGGCATTTTCCGTCTTTGCAAACAGTGCCTCCCGCGTGGAGAGGGCAAACACGGGGAACCCCTCCTCCACCAATGCCAGGGAACCGTGTTTGAGTTCGCCCGCGGGATACCCTTCGGCAAACAGACAGGCAATTTCCCGCACTTTCAGTGCGCCTTCCAGTGCGGTAGGATAATCCGCCGTCCTGCCCAAAAAGAACATCCCCTTAGCGGAAATGAGCTTTGCCGCCAGAGCAGACATCTGTCCGAAGGTGCAAAAGCACTCCTCCGCCTTTTCGGGCAAAGCGCAAAACTCCCCCTTCCAAGGAGGAAACTTTCCTCTCCTGAAAAACAGGATCTGTGCCGCCAGATAAAACAGACAGAGAAGCTGCGCGTTGTAGCTCTTGGTTGCGGCGACAGCAATTTCAGGTCCTGCGCGCATGGCAATGTTGAAATCCACGAGCCGGGAAAGCGACGAATCTGCCACGTTGGTGATCCCGACGAGATACGCTCCTCTCGATTTTGCCAGTCTTGCGGCTTCCAGTGTGTCCGCCGTTTCGCCGCTCTGCGAAACGGCGACAAACACGTCCTCCGCACCGATCAGCGGTTTTTTGTACCGAAATTCGGAGGACGTCGTGCAAAAAACGTCACAAACCTCCTCTTCCTCCAACAGGTCGGCAAAAGAAAGGGAAGCGTGGTACGCCGTACCGCAAGCGGCACACCAGATGCGCTTAGCGCCGCGCAACGCGCGGGCGCAGGGGGCGAAATCCGTTCCTTCCAGTCCCTCCAACGTATCGCGCAGTGCGCGGGGTACCTGCGCGATCTCCGCCTGCATGAACGTACCTTCCGCAACGGAGGCGGCGCGCTGTTCGCTCTTCACGCGCGTAAAACTGCGCTCGATCTGCCTGCCCTGCCCGTCATATACGCGTACCGCGTCCGACAGGAGCACATACTCCCCGTCCTCCACAGGGCATAAAAATTCCGCCTCTCCGCAAAGGGCCGGAATGTCGCTGCAAACGTACAGTGCCCCCTTTGCCGCACCCGCCACAAGCGGACTGCCGCGACGCGCCGCCACGATTTGCCCCGGGTAGTCCGAGCACAGCACCGCCAGCGCATACGAACCGCACAGCTGCGAGCAAACCTCGCGTACAGCGCCCAGGAAATCGCCGCGATAGGCGCGCGACAGCAGGTGGACCACCACTTCGCTGTCCGTTTCCGACAAAAAGACGTCCCCCTGCGCCAGAAGTCTTTCTTTCAGAGCGGCATAATTTTCAATGATCCCGTTGTGCACCAGCGCAAACTTGCCGCACAAGTGCGGGTGCGCGTTTTCATCCGAAGGCTTGCCGTGCGTTGCCCAGCGGGTGTGTCCGATGCCTGCTTCTCCGGAAATGGGTTTGCCCGCCAGATTGGACACGTACCCCTTTTTCTTGCGTACACGCAGCGTTCCGTTTTCGGACAAAAGGCACACGCCCGCCGAATCGTATCCGCGGTATTCCAGCCGCGCCAGCGACGAGAGAAGTTTTTCGTAACAGTTTTCGCGCGAAATACAGCCGATGATGCCGCACATCATTCCACCTCCGAACGCACGATCTCCCGCCGCACCGTATCTGCGGCGCGGCGCGCGGCAGACAGCGTTTCCGCTTCCGCAAAAATGCGGACGACGGGTTCTGTCCCCGACGCGCGCACCATCAGGCGATCCACTCCCGCGCGCGCCCGCTCGATCGCCTCGCACACCCCCTCGTTACCGAGCACGCGCACTTTATCTTTCACGCGCACGCTGACGTTATATTGCGGAAAGAGCGGCACATCTGCCCACGCGGACAGCGGCTTTTCCCCCAGCTTCTCCGCAATTTTCAAGGAGGTAAGGATCCCGTCTCCCGTGGTGGAATACTCGGACAGAATGACGTGCCCGGACTGTTCCGCTCCCACGGCGGCGCCGCTCCTGCGCATACAGGCGGCAACATATTTATCGCCGATGTCCGTGCGAAGAAGGGCGATTCCGCGCTTTTCCAGCCATCTCTCCGCGCCCGTGTTGGTGTGCGAGGTCCCGACGGCCAGATCTGCGGGAAGCCGCCCCTTTGCTTTGAGATCGGAGGCAAGAATACAGAGCAGCTTATCTCCGTCTACGGGCGCACCCTTTTCGTCCACGGCGATCAGACGATCGGCATCGCCGTCGTAGCAAAAGCCCGCGTCTGCGCCGCACTCCAAAACCGCCGAAACAAGGCGTTCCGGATGCAGAGCCCCGCACTTTACGTTGACATCTCTTCCGCTCCTGCCGCAGGAAAGCGCAACGATATCCGCGCCCAGTGCGCGGAACGCGCGCGGCGCAAAGGCGCCCGCCGCGCCGTTGGCGCAATCCAGCACAAACTTTCTGCCCTCCAGCCTTTTTTCGCAGCAGCCGACCAAGAAATCCAGATACGCCCCCCTGTTTTTGAGTTCATGCGCCCTGCCGCACGCCAGCGGCGGAGCAAAAACGTACTCGTCAAAAAACTGTTCGGCGCGTGCCTCGCTCTCTTCCGCGAGCTTATAACCCTGCCCGTCAAACACTTTCAGCCCGTTGAATTCGGGCGGGTTGTGGGAAGCGGACACCACAACGCCGAACTGCGCGCCCGTCTTTCGGACAAAAAAGGCGATCGCCGCCGTGGGCAGAACGCCGCACAGCACCGCCTCGCCGCCGCCCGAAGTCACCCCCGCCGCCAGGGAGAGGGAAAGCATATCCGACGAAGTGCGCGTATCCTGCCCGACAAGCACCAAGGGCTTTTTATGCAGGCGGCACAGGGCATTGCCCAGCGCAAAAGCAGTGCGCGCCGTCAGTTGTTCGCCGGCAACGCCGCGGATACCGTCCGTTCCGAAATGCGCTCCCATTATTTTCTCTCCTTGCTGGAAGGGCGCACCCTTCCTATGACGAACGCGCCCGCTGGCACATCCTGCGTGACGGTAGTTCCCGCCGCTATGTAACAGCCGTCGCCCAGCGTGACGGGCGCGACAAGATTGACATTGCTTCCGATAAAGCAATGATCCCCCACCACCGTGCGGTGCTTTGTCTTGCCGTCGTAATTGCAGAACACAACGCCGCAGCCGATGTTGCAATTTTTGCCGACCTCGGCGTCGCCGACATAGGTCAGGTGCCCGATCTTTGTCCCGTCCCCGATTTTGGAGTTTTTGATCTCGACAAAGTTGCCCACGCGGCAGTTTTTTCCGACCTGCGCACCCGGACGCAGGTGGGCAAAGGGGCCGACCGTCGTGTTTTCGCCCACGCTTGCCTCGCGCAGAACGCTCGCCGTCACGCGGCATCCGCCGCCCACGGACGAATCCTCCAGAATGTTGTTGGGGTAAAGCATGGCACCCGCGCCCACTTCGCTTTCGCCCAGCAACGCGTTGTTGGGGAAGATGACCGCCCCCTGCCCGATCTTTGCCCGTTCGGACAGAACACAGGTCGAAGGAGACATGATCCTGTAATTGCTCATCGCTCGCCTCCGGAAAAAGAAAATCATTCCATCCTATGCCATGCGGAAAAAATATGTGAACGAACCATTTTTGTGCAAAATTGTAAAATGTGTGTGTTTTTTCTGCGAAAACCGCGCTCAGCTGTTTACACGGGCGGCGCCGATGTGATATAATAAAACAAAGTATTCTGCAGGGGAGCAGCGCCATGTTTGCGGCGAAAGCAAAAAGTTATGCAAAGCTCAACCTTTCGCTGAACATTACCGGGACCGCGGGCGGCTACCATCTTTTGGACAGCGTGGTTACGAGCATAGACATCTGTGACACCGTGTACGCCAAGCCGCGCAGCGACGGGCTGATCAACGTGTATATGCACGGGCAAAACAGCGAGAGCATCCCTCCCGAAAAAAACAACGCCGTCAAGGCGGGAGAAGCGTTTGTAAACACCTTTTCCACGCGCGGCGCGGACATCGAGATCTACAAAAACATCCCGATGGGTGCGGGGCTGGGCGGCTCCTCCGCGGACGCGGCGGGAGTACTGAACGCCCTGGCAAAACTGTACAAAATAGGCGACCGCGCAAAGCTGAAAGAACTGGCAGACGCGCTGGGCAGCGACACGGGATATATGCTGGACGGAGGCTTTGCCCGCATCAGCGGGCGGGGCGACAGGGTAGAACCGCTCGGCACGTGCCGCCCGCTGTATTTTTTATTGTTTTTGCCGAAAACACCCGTTTCCACGGCAGAATGTTTTGCCGAATACGACAGAGCGCCCGATCCTCTGCGCGCGGAGAGCGCCCGCCTGGCGCGCGCGCTGCGTGAGGGAAATTTTACGGAAATTGCACACAATATCTATAACGCATTGGAGGCGCCCGCGTGCCGCCTGAACGCGGAGACGGCGCAGGCACTGGAAGCGGCAAAGTCCTTTTCCCCTGCCGCGGCTGCCGTGACGGGATCGGGGAGTGCCGTATATGCACTGTTTGAAAGCGAGGAACTTTGCCGTTGGGCAAAGAGCCGCTGTAAAGCAAAAATAAAGACGCGCATCGTAAAGAGCGTTTCGCCCGCCGCAAAGCGGACGGGCATGAAAAATCCCTTCGTGCTCGGCGAGAACGAAGGGAAATAAACCGGACGGTTGAGGGGACCATGGAAGAAAGAAATCTTGAACTGGACGACGACGGAAAGATCAGGCTGAAAAAGAGCGGCGCTTTGCCCGACGGCGAAAGCGCGGACGAAGACGAGATCGTCATTCGCGTTCCCGATTTTGCGGGGTTCGAGGAAGAAGAAAAAGACAATTCTTCGGAAGAAGAACTGCTGCGACGCAGCGCACAGCGCGAACAGCAGAGTTCTGAACGCAGAGAAAAAGCGGAAAAACTGTACCTCGAAGCGGAGCAGCTGTATGCGAAAGGCGAACTGGACGCAGCAGGCGAGAAATATCTGGACAGCGCGGCGCTTTACGGCGCAGACTGGAAACCTTGGTTCGGCGTCGTGCGCGTACAGACAAAGGATTTTACCGAATTTACCGGCATTTACGAGTGCGAGCAGGCATACGACAAGGCATTTCGCCGCATGAAGCCGGAGGACAGGCAGGCGCTTGCTGAAAAATACGTCCCCGAACTTACACGCAAGGCGGACGAATGCGGGAAACTCAGCGAGGAATACAACAAAAAAGACGTTATCCAGCGCGAAAGCGAACGCCCTGAAATTGCCGCGGATTTCCGCAAACAACTGCGGCTGTTCATTGTTTTCACGATCCTCTTTGCCGGATTCCTCGTCGCGGCGATCGCTTTGGTACCCTTCGTGCGTTCGGTGCCCAACAACAGCATCCTCATTGCGTGCATTCTCTGTTTCGTGGCGGCACTGGCATTGTTTGTTGCCGTATGCGCCTTTCTCAAACGTTTTCTCACCGCCAACCACAGGCGCTCGAAAAACTTGCGCGCAGGCACGACCGACGTCGGCGACAAGGCACGCGAATACGCGGAAACGGAGGAACTCATCCGCTCCATCATCGACGACCTGACCAAAGAATAAACTTTCCTATGGCGAAAGTAAAACAGCCCTCCCGAGTGAAGTGAACCCCAAAGTTTGGACAAAAAATTTAATTAAAATGCTTGGTAGTGAGTTCGGTACCCAACCGGGCTCATTCCTTTTAGTTTGAGAGAGATC
>CASFBD010000104.1 GCA_949292885.1 uncultured Bacillota bacterium | reverse complement strand
AGATTTTTTTGTCGGTTATGCAAGAATCAGGCCAAAATTTAGAAGTTTTTTGTTTGACAAGTTCTCAGGCGGTATGTAGAAAAGCCGGTATGGAAAAGAAACGCAAAAAAATACTCATTTATGACGATATCGGCTGTACGCTTGCTGCCTATGATCAGTTGCTGGCGATCTTCTCCGTTGCAGAAGCGGAACAGTTCGCCTTCCTGGATTTTCAGTACGATGTTTTTCATAATGCAAGCATTATAGCATAAGGAAGGGAAACAGGCAAATATTTTCGGGAAAATGTCGCAGGCGGTCGCGATTTTTGTTGACTATGCAAAATGTGTGAGTATAATAATACTGTTATTGTTGGGAAGGTCAGAGTATGGAGAGAGAAGAGACAAAATTGCCGTCGCGCGGGAAACGTTTTTTGTGGGCGGCAGGGCATATCCTGCGCGGAAACGTCGTTTTGGTCATCGCGTTGATCGCGGCGGCGATCACCTGTTTTTTTGTTCCGTTTGATGAGGAATACCTCGGCTATTTCGATCTGCGCACCCTCTCCTGTCTGTTCTGTACGCTGGCGGTGGTGGCGGCTCTGAAAAATATCAAGTTTTTCGTATGGCTGGCAGACGTTATCGTGCGCCGTTTCAAGAATATGCGCAACATCGTGCTCGCGTTGGTGTTTGTCACCTATTTCGGCTCGATGATCATGGCAAACGATATGGCTTTGGTCACTTTTCTGCCGCTGGGCTGGTTTGTGCTGGAATCGTGCGGAAACAAAAAACTTGCCGCCTTTACTTTTATCATGCAGAACATCGCCGCCAATCTCGGCGGAATGCTTACGCCCTTCGGCAATCCGCAGAACTTGTATCTGTTTTCTTTTTACGAGATTCCCACGGCGCAGTTTTTCGCCATCATGGCAATCCCGTTTGCCGTAGCGTTCGTCCTCATTCTTGGGGTGTGCCTTACCGTTAAGCCGGAACCTGCCGTCGTTTCCGCGCGCCCGCGCAAGGCGCCGCCGCTGTGGCGGAGCATCGTCTACGGACTGCTGTTTGTGCTTTCCGTGCTAATCGTATTCCGCGTGTTCCCGTATTATTGGGGACTCCTTGCCGTCGTCGTGGCGCTCCTCGTGCTCGATTTCAAGGCTGTTTTACACGTGGACTACGGCCTGCTCCTTACGTTCTGTGCCTTCTTTGTCTTTTCGGGCAATCTTGCCCGCATCCCGCAGGTAGAGGAGTTCCTCGGCTCGCTGGTCGCGCTCGATCCGCTTGCGTTCGGAACTCTTTCCTGTCAGGTCATCTCCAACGTGCCCTCGGCAGTCCTTCTTTCCCGATTCACGCAGGATTACGTCCGTCTGCTCATCGCCGTCAATATCGGCGGACTGGGCACGCCCATCGCTTCCCTGGCAAGCCTCATTACTCTCAATAATTACCGTCGTTTTTGTCCCGGGGAAACAAAGCGCTACGTGCTCTTGTTCCTCGCACTCAATTTTTCTTTCCTTGCTGTTTTGCTGGGATCCGGATATCTCACGGCATTCCTTCTCGGTTGAAAATAAAACGGGGGAACCGCGCTGCGGTTCCCCCGTTTCCTTTATCGTACAAATCCCGAAAGTCCATAGATGAGAAAGGTTTCTATAATAGAGGCAAGTTCTTCGGGAGATTCGCGCTCCTGTCTGTCCAGCCAGCACCGCAGGAGGCTGTTGAACGCCCCTTGGATGAAATCGATGAGGTAGCTCCTGTCGGGCGCCTCTTTCAGCATTCCGTCCTCTGCCCATTTTTTTACGATCGTCCGTTCCAGTTCGTCCGCTATCCGGTGGGGCAGACGGGTGGAGATTCCGCGGTCAAGTACACAAAGTTTATATACGTCTATATTTTTTTCGATCACATTCAGCAGATTTACGATCAGACGCCGGATGCTGTCCGGCTGTTCGAGCGAGAGCTGCGTCATTTGCGGAAGGTTTGCCGATTCCAGCATATTTTCGCAGATCTCTTCCGGCAGGGCGTGTACGTCCGTGTAGTGCAGGTAAAAGGTGGGACGGCTTATGTCGGCAAGCGTACAGATGTCCGCAATGGTGATTTTCTGCACGGGCTTTGCCCTGATCAGCTGCAAAAAGGCTTCGCGGATAACCATTTTTGTGTATTGTGTCCTGCGGTCCGATTTCATTTTTCCCTCCTTTTTTTCTTTACATAAATTCGGATAGTGTAAAGTAAATTACAAACGGGAAAAATTGACATTTGACATTTAATTTACATCTGTATAAAATTATAATACGGTAAAAACTGCGTGTCAAGCAGTTAGCAAAATTCGCATATGGGAGAACACATGGAGCATTACATTCAGCTGACGGATGTCAGTAAAATTTATAAAATGGGCGAGGTAGAGATCCGCGCCCTGTCGGGCATGAACTTTTTTATTGAAAAAGGGGAATTTGTCGTCATTGTAGGGCCGAGCGGCGCTGGCAAGACGACGGTACTCAACATTTTGGGCGGCATGGATACAGCCACGGACGGAAAGGTGGTCGTGGACGGCGTGGATGTGAGCGCATTGCGCAGCAAACAGCTTGTGCGGTACCGCCGCGAAGAAATCCGTTCCATCGAAGTAGACCTCATCATGTTCGGCAGAAGTATTTCCCTGCTCAGCTATTTTGCGGGCGCCGCGCTGACCATGGCTTTTTCCGTGCTCATCAACCTCGCCATGTACAAAAGCCTGAAAAAAATTGATATGATCGAATCGCTGAAGAGTATCGAATAGTTTTTCCTTATTCTGAGATCGGCTGAAAAAAAAGGGGAGCGGAAAATCCGCTCCCTTTTTTCAGCTAAAAGGTTTGATGACGCTGCCGTAGATCCAGTCGTTGTACAGAAGGGTGTTTCCGTCCTCTGCGGTGTCGGGGAAGGGCAGGATGTTCTCTTCCAGTTCGGGGATATTTTTCAGCTTTCCCGCGGCGAATTGTTCCAGCCTGCGGCGGCAGTGTTCCAGCCTGCAAAGGGCTCCGCCCAGGCGAATGTCGTGTTTCTCATAGCCGAAGGGTTTGCATTCTTTGTCCCACTGTGCGCGGAAAGAGACGGAAAATGCGCGCAGTCGTTTTTCCGTTTCGCGGAAGTCTCCGATCACGCATTTCAATTTTTCTTTGTCACCGCTGCGGTACGCTTCGCGAGTACGCGTACCCAAAAGACAGCGCAGCTCCTGTATTCGGCACAGGTCGGCAACGGTACGGAACATATATCCGAATTTTCCTTTACAGAGGGGAAGCAGGTTTTCGTACGAGCGCGCAAACAGTTCTGCGTTCTCTTTTGTGACTGTGCGGTCAAAGATCCCCAGGAAGGGATCGCTGTACAACATATATTTGCTGGGATTACGGATCTCCGTGCTTTCGCCCTCCCTGTCCGCGTCTTCGATGTGCAGGAATTCGTCGAGTGTCATGCCGAACAGCTTTTTAAAGCGGGCAGCAATGTTTTCTTCGTCGTAATTTCCGCGCGCATATTCCGCCGCATACCAAAGGGAGGGGAGATTGCTCCAGATCGAGCTTTCCGATCCGTCGTCTTTCCAGGAGGTGATAAAAGCTTCCTTTATGCCGTTCTCGCGGCAGGCTTTCAGAGCGGCTTTTGTGGCGCCGATGCTGAAACGGTTGTGGGGGATAAATCCGCTCCATGTCCAGGCACCGCCCGCAAAGACAGTTTCCCGTCCCAGTTGTTTGTGTGCTTTCAGCATTCCGTTGTAGTGCTCGGCGTCCAGGCTGTAATAATCCCAGTAGATGAGCCGCAGGTTTTCGGGAATGTCCAGCCCCTCGGGGTTAAGCGGCTGCTGAGGGGGAGCATATTCGCCGTGGTTTGCCAGGCGGAAAAACATATCCGACCACATCATGGGGCGGAATCCGTATTTGGCGGCAATTTCACATACGCGGTGCAGGTGCTTGCTCAAAATGGAAAAACGGTTGCAGTATCCGTGCTTGTCCAGGTATTTTCCGAGCCCTACGAGGTGCGCCTCATCCATGCCGATGTTGATCTCGCGGCAGGTAAAGCATTCCGCACAGGTACGGAACATATTTTCAATGAGTTGGTATGTGCGCTCTTCTCCTGCCAGCAGGATGTCCCCGATGTCTGTCGCGGAATAGTAAGCGGGCCAGCGCAGTGCGCCAACCAGGTGAGCAAGCGTCTGGATGCAGGGAACGAGGGTGATCCCTTTGCCCGCGGCATAGGCATCCAGCTCTTTCAGTTCTTCTGCCGTGTATCTGCCGCGCAGATATCCGAAGTAAGGTTCTCCCTCTACTTCGTAGGTGTCTTCCGTATAGAGTTGCAGGGAAGAGAATCCCATTTTTTTGAGTACGTCTATGTATTTTTTTAACATTTCCACGGAATAAACGGCTCCGCGCGAACAATCGAGCATCACCCCGACCTGGACTTTTGTTTGTTTCATTTTAAAGTTTTTCCTCCCTTGAAATAACATTGTAAGAAGCGGAAAATTTTTCCGGTTTCGGTTACTTCCATTATATTTTCCCGCGTTTGAAAAGTCAAGCAAAAGTATGCTTTTTTGTTCCGAAAATCGGAATACGTTTGCATAAAAATTGTGCAAGGTATCTTGTTTTCCGCCTAAATTGACGGGAAGTAAAAACCGACGCTAAGAAACATTTTCCCCGCTTTTTGCGGCGGGGAAATGCAAAGGTCACTGTTTTAAAAAAAGGCTTGACAAACGCACAATCCGCGGTATAATGGAAATGTTCGGGTATTTCTTTTTTTGTGGAATGCACTGCACAATTTTGTGTGCAGGGATTGCGGGAAATAAAGGGACGGATCGTCCGAACGGGTGCTTTTTTAAGAAAATCAGGCACTTAGAATTTCGAGTTGAAATAAAGGTGGCTTTTCGCCGCATGAAAGGAGAAAGGGAACGTGGAATTGCAGATAGGGGATCTGATCAGTGCGATCAAAAAAGACGGCGTCGACGCGGCGCAGGCAGAATCGGAACGTATTCTCGCGCAGGCGAAAAAGCAGGCGGCTGAGATCGTTGCCGCGGCAAAAGAGGAGGCGGAGCATATCCGCGCCAAGACGCAGTCTGAAACGGATCTTTTGAAAGAAAGTGCAAAGATCGCGGCGGAACACGCCAGGCGGGACGCCATGCTTTCTTTTAAGGACAGTGTGCGCGCGGAGTTTGAGAAACTTCTGTCTGCAGATCTGAAAAAGACGGTTGATACCGCCGTGCTTGCCAAACTGATCGCCGCCGCCCTCGGAGGAGAAGATCCCGCGCAGTACACGGCGGAAGTACACGAGGTTTCGGAAGGGCTGAAAGGGGAACTTGCGGCAAAAATACGCGCAGGGCTGGAGATTCGGGTGAACCGCGAAGTGGGGTTCGGGTTCCGCCTTGCGGCAAAGGACGGTTCGGGCTATTTCGATTGTTCCGACGAGGAACTCTTGCAGATGCTCCTGCCTTTCTTTTCCGGGCTTGAAATTTAGCGGGGGAGGAAGATGGCGTCTTATTACTATTTGATGTCAAGTCTGCCCATGCTCCGTGCGGATGGGGAAATGCCTTTTCCCTATTCCGAATTTCTGGAAATGTGCAGACCTGCGGTCAGCGGGGCAAAGTATTCTCTCTTGCGGGAACTTACTCTCTCTTCCCGAAAGGGTCCGCTGGTTGCGGAGTGGGCGAAGTTCTATGCTGCGATGCAGAGGGAACTTTGCTGCCTGCGCAACCGTCGCCTGGGCAGGCAGACGCAGGGCGAACAGGAACGGGACGATGCGGTCTGTGCGGCGGTCACTGCCGCCGTGGGCGGCAAAAATCCGCTGGAAGCGGAAAAAGCGTTGCTTGCACTGCAATTTCAGAAGCTGGACGAACTGATCGGCCTGCATTATTTTGATGACTATGCACTGATGGGGTACGCCCTGAAACTCAGATTGCTGGAACGAAAGAGCGTTTTCGATCAGAAAAAGGGGAAGGCGGTGTTGGGCCGCATTCTGGGCTCATTGCAAAAGCAGATCATGCTTGACGAACAGGAGTGATAGAATGGATGGTATTACAGGAAGCGTAACGGGAGTTAACGGAAACCTCGTTTCCGTGCGGATAGAGGGTTCTATCCGAAAAAACGAGGTGGGATATGTGCTTGTGGACGGTAAACGTCTGAAAGGAGAAGTCATCCGTGTGGGCGGCGGCATTGCCGATATGCAGATCTACGAGATGACAAACGGCATCAAAGTAGGAGATCCCGTGGAATTTACGGGCGAATTGATGAGCGTGTCTCTCGGCCCGGGACTTCTGACGCAAATTTACGACGGATTGCAGAATCCGCTCCCCAAACTTGCCGAAAAGTGCGGCTTTTTCCTGGAACGGGGGGAATATATCGATCCCATTCCCGACAGGGACTGGGAATTTACGCCGGCGGTACGCGCAGGAGATCAGGTTCGTCCCGGGGATACGCTGGGAACGGTGCCCGAAGGGCTGTTCAGCCACCACATCATGGTCCCGTTCTATCTTTCGGACGAGAACTGGACGGTGGAAAAGATCGTTCCGAAGGGGACGTATAACGTCCGCGAAAACATTGCTACGGTCAAGAACGGCAAGGGCGAGCAGAAAAATTTATCCATGGTGTTTACGTGGCCTATCAAAAAGCCGATCGCCTGCTATGCGCAGCGCCTGCGACCGGACGAAACACTGATCACGAAGATCCGCTGTATCGATACCTTTTTGCCCATTGCCAAGGGCGGAACGTTCTGTGTTCCCGGCCCGTTCGGCGCGGGCAAGACGGTTTTACAGCACATGGAAGCGAAAAACGCGGACGTCGACATTGTCATCGTCGCCGCGTGCGGAGAGCGTGCGGGCGAAGTGGTGGAGATTCTGAAAGAATTTCCCGAACTGACCGATCCGCGTACGGGCAGATCGCTGATGGAGCGCACGATCATCATCTGTAACACGTCTTCCATGCCCGTTGCCGCGCGCGAAGCGTCCGTGTATACCGCCGTCACATTGGCGGAATATTACCG
>CASFBD010000103.1 GCA_949292885.1 uncultured Bacillota bacterium | reverse complement strand
CGCAGGGGAATGCCGATGGAAACCGCTTCAAGAGGGGATCTGCCCGTATAGCAATCGTGCGGATCATATCCCATGACGGAAAGATTCGCTACGTCACTGCCCGGTTTAAAGCCGTCCGGCACGGTTTTGCAAAGTCCTACTTCCGCCTTTTTTGCAAGGGTGTCGATGTTTGGTTTGGTGGCTGCCTGCAAGGGCGTTTTGCCGCCCAGCTGTTCCAGCGGCCAGTCGGCCATTCCGTCGCCGAGGATCACGATATATTTCATACTCTTACTCCCTGGATCCGGTCAGATCCCAGTTGATGGGCGCAATGCCGTGCGCCTGCAAATAGTCGTTTGTTTTGGAAAAGTGCCTGCACCCGAAAAATCCGTTGTAAGCGGAGAGAGGGGAGGGGTGCGCGCATTCCAGGATCAGGTGCTTTTTTGCGTCGATGAGCGGCTTTTTGGAGCGTGCATTCCCGCCCCAGAGAATGAACACGACGTGTTCGCGCTTTTCGGAAATGAGGGAGATCACGTTGTCCGTAAACCAAGTCCAGCCGCAGTTTTTGTGGGAATTTGCAAGGTGGGCGCGCACTGTGAGCGCGGTATTCAAAAGCAGAACGCCCTGTTTTGTCCAGTTTGTCAGGTTTCCCGATTTCGGAACGGGACAGCCCAAATCGTCGTGCAGTTCCTTGTAAATGTTTACCAGCGAAGGAGGCGGTTCCACGCCGTCCTGTACGGAAAAGCACAGCCCGTGCGCCTGTCCTTCATTGTGGTAAGGGTCCTGCCCGAGAATGACCGCTTTCACTTTGTCAAGCGGGGTATATTTAAAGCAGTTGAAGATGTCGTACATATCGGGATATACGACGTGATGTGAATACTCTTCTTTGAGAAAGGCGCGAATTTTCAGGTATTTTTCGTCCCGGAACAGGGGCGCGAGTGCCTCGTCCCAGCCGCCGCCGAGTTGTATCATTCAATTTTCCTCTTTTGTATTTATTTCCGCAAAGATAGAATTCATGTGTTCGCCGAGTTTTTGCAGTGCAAATGCACAGTTGACAGCGTAATCGGCAGAGCTTTCCTCGTTTGCGTTGTCGGAAATGCTTTTAAAGATGAGGCAGGGCACGTCTGCGCTCCATGCTACGTGCGCTACGGAAGCGCCCTCCATGTCGCAGACGTCCGCTTCAAGATCGCTTAAAAGCGCCGCGTCTGTTCCCGTCTGGAAGTGATCGGCTGAGGCAAGCACTCCTTTGGGAAAGTTGCCGTTGCAGGGAAGAACAAAGTGCGGCTGTGTCCGCTCGTCGTGTGTGCCGACGGGGGTGCGGTTGATCACGCTCAGGTCAAAATCGGGTTGAACGGCGCGTTCGATCTGCAAGACTGTTCCTACTTTCATCCAGACGGCTCTGCCGCCTGCCACACCGAAGTTGAGAAGTGTGTCCGCGCCTTCCGCCAGGGCAAGCATTGCCGCCGCGGCGGCGTTGTCCTTTCCGATGCCGGAAAGGATCAGCAGATAGGGCGTTCCCGCAAATTCGCCGTAAAAATACTCTTTTCCATACTTTTTTCCGTGCTGCGTCACCTTGCTCTGAGAGAGAAGGACGTCCGCTTCCTTTTTCATGGCAACTATGATCCCGAGCATTTTCAACCTCCTGTATGTACTCATTTATTTTACCACAAAAGGGTGTCGGTTTGCAAATTCTGCGTATAGAAATTTTTTGCCTGTCTATAATTATTTCAAAAAAAGGAGGAAGTTATGAACCCTTTTCAGCAACAGGCAAAGGAAATAACCAAAATCTACAAAAACTGGAAAAGCATCAACGTAAAACCCTACGACAAGGAAACGGTGGATCCGTACACCCGTGTACGCATCATTCTTATGAACGGTACGGAATTTGAGTCCGTCTGGAACACCTCACGGCTGACGCGTCAGTGCGCCAACAACGACGTTCGCCGCGCCATGGCGCTTATCCGTCGCGGCGAACAGCAGCAGCAAAAGCGTATCGCCAATTTAAAGCCGCGCAATGAAAGTATGCTCGAACACACCATCGGCTACGAACAGCTTGCCGTGGACCTTACCGCCATTCTCGCTCAGCGTGAAAAAAATGAGTACGTAAAGCATCAGCTGGACTTTGCTCTGCTGGAAGACTTCGATCACCTGTACAGATACGCCGATCTTCTGAATCTCGAGCGCGGCATTCATGCCGAAAAGCTTGTGGGACGCTACACGGAGATCATGCCGGGCAGACCTACCGTCGCGGAGGCACGCTCCCCGCAGGACGACGTCCGCGCCTATATCAACAATTTTTTGAGCGATCCCGTCACCCGCCTCAACATCAATATCATCACGGCGGCGGAACAGCAGACGATGAATTATTACATGAACATCGCAAACCTGTACGAGAGCGAACTGGGCAGGCGGCTGTATTCGGAGATAGCCATGATCGAGGAACAGCACGTCACGGGTTACGGCTGTCTGAAAGATCCTTCGCCGGACCTCTTCGAGTGTATGGTCATGCACGAATACACGGAATGCTATCTGTATTGGAGCTGTTACAACGACGAAACAGACGCGCGGATCAAGGACATCTGGCTGATGCACTTTGAAGAGGAGCTTGCGCATCTGCATTTTGCCTGTTCGCTGATGGAAAAATACGAAGGCAGGGTGTGGCAGCAGCTCTTCCCTGAGGGCGGTGAATTTCCCGCGCTCCTGCAGTTCAGGGCGCAGAAGGAATACGTTCGTGAAGTGTTAAAGAGCGTCCGACTCACGGGCAACGGCGAGGGGTATGAGGAAGTAGACAAGCTGCCGCAGAATTTCCGGTTTTTCACCTATAATCGTGGCGTCAACGGCAATGCCAAGGGGCTGGCAAGTCACATGGTCATCGAAAAGACTGTGGGTAAGTTCGGCAGGGATTACCGTGTGGAGGATAAACCTCACCCCGTGCGGGCATTGGCGGACGGGAAGAAGGACAATACGGACGTTGCGCGCGTGCAAGGTGCGTGAAATCAGCGGGGCGCAGGCTTTTGCCTGCGCCCCGCCTTTTGCGCCAAATCGGCTTTACTTTTACAAGATGTTATGGTATAATGAACGGGAAATCTATACGAGTGTTTTGGTCTATGGAATACGTTTTCTTTGACATCGAATGCGCCTGCGTCTATAAAAACGTGGCAAAGATCTGCGTTTTCGGATACTGCGTCTGCGATGAACAATTTCATATCCTGAAAAAAGAGGATATACTTATCAATCCCAACGGAAAGTTCCATCTGACCGATCGAGGCGGCGAGGGGATCGTCCTGCCGTACGATTACGACGAGTTCAAAAAATATCCCGATTTCAAGGCGTTTTACCCCAGGATCAAGCAGATCTTAGAGGGGGAGGACAAGCTGGTGTTCGGCCATGCCGCCATCAACGATGTCAAGTATCTCTGTCTGGAAACGCGCCGTTACAAACTTCCGTCCTTTACTTTCCGCTTTGCGGATACGCAGATTTTGTACATGGCGATGACGGAAACGTACGACCGTCAGGCGGGGCTGGAAGCGCTGACGCAGATCTTTGAAATTGATTATACGCCCCATTGCGCCGCGGACGACGCGTACGCAACCATGCGCATCGCGCAGGAAATGTGCGAACGGGACAAATGCACTTTGCCTGAACTCCTTCAAAAATACAGCATACGGTTCGGGAAGATCGAAAATTACCTGTTTAACAACAGTTCGTCCAACCGCCGCAACGAATACCTGCGTGAAAAGAGCAAGGAAAAGCGTGAGCGCGGCGAAAAGCGCGCCAAATTCAACGATTTTGTGTACGGTTATCGCGTGCGCCCGCAGACGCAGGAACTGCGCGGGAAACGATTCAGCTTTTCGCGGAGCATAGAGGAGGAATTTCTCCTTGCAAAGCGGCTTGTCAAAGAAATCGTAAAGCGCGGCGGAAAATACTCACTCAAACTTTCCGGCTGCAATACCTTTGTTGAGCGGGAGGGGGACGACAGTGTCCGCCGCAACGCCGCTTATAAGATGCGTGACGAGGGAAAGATCACGCAAATCTACACTTTGGGCGAATTTGAACGCCTGTTCGCCACGCAAGAAAATGATGAATGAATATCTGCGCAGAATGCGCTTACAGCTTTCGGATTTTGAAGAATACGAGCGCTGTCTTTCGGAGCCTGCCTATAAGGGTATCCGCGCAAACACATTGAAGATCGGTGCGCATGATCTGAAAAAAATACTGCCGTTTGCACTCGACACAGTTCCGTGGGAGCGCGACGGCTTTTATGTTACGGAGGAAAAACCCGGAAAGACGCCTTATCACGACGCAGGGCTTTTTTACGTACAGGAGCCGAGCGCCATGTGTGCCGCCCCTCTTTTAGACGTTCGTCCGGGCGAGCGGGTGCTGGATCTTTGCAGTGCTCCGGGCGGTAAAGGTACCCAGCTGGCGCAGAAAATGCAGGGGCAGGGGATTCTCGTCCTCAACGAAAAGATACCCGATCGTGCCCGCATTCTATTGCAGAACGTCGAGCGCATGGGCGTCGTCAATGCCGTCGTGACGTATGCGGATCCGGAAACGCTCGCACAGCGTTTTGCGGGGTATTTTGATAAAATTCTGGTGGATGCTCCCTGTTCGGGCGAGGGAATGCTCCGCAAGGAAGAGGCGGCGGCGGAAAACTGGAGCGTGCAGAACGTGGAAATGTGTGCGGCGCGCCAGAAAAAGATCCTTGCCTGCGCGGTAAAAATGCTTGCGGAGGGCGGAAAACTCGTCTATTCCACCTGTACTTTTTCCGAGGAAGAGGATGAATGCAACGCCGCATGGCTGATCAAAGAGTATCCTTTTCTCACGCAGGAAGAAAGCAGAAAGATCTACCCGCATCGTGAACGGGGCGAGGGGCATTTTGCGGCACTCTTTACGCGCGGGGAAGGAGAACGCTCCCGCCTGCGCTCCGTTACCGCTTCTGCGGATAAAAGGGCGCAAAAGCTTTGGAAGGAATTTTCCGCCGATTTTCTCAAAGAGAACCTGCCTGGCAGGCTGATCTCGGTCGGGAAAGGGCTTTGCCTGGTTCCGGAAGAACTCTTTTGCCTGGACGGGCTGAAAGTATTGCGCGCGGGACTTTTGCTTGGCGAAGACGCGGGCGGCAGGTTCGAGCCGTCGCACGCATTGGCGCTGGGAGCGCCGCGCGAGGTTCTCGCAAAAAAGGCGGAGCTTGGCGAAGAGGAGATACAAAAGTATCTGCGCGGCGAAGAACTGCCTTCCCAAGGCGGAAAGGGTTGGTGCGCCGCTTGTTATAACGGCTACCCTGTGGGACTTGCCAAGGACGGCGTCGCTTTGAAAAATCACTATCCGAAAGGATTGAGAATCCGATAGAGGTGTTACCATGAAATTTACACAGATTCCGTATCAGAGATATGAAATTGAGTCGTTACAGGCCGCGTTTCAGGCGTTTTCCGCCCGCGCGGATCAGGGAACGGAGCAGCTCCTTGCGGCGAGAAAGGAGTTTTGGGATGCCGTCATTTTATACCAAACGGCTTCTGCGCTCGCCTTTTGCCGCTTTACGCTGAATACGAAGGACGCGTTTTATCAGGAAGAGAAGGCGTATTACGATCGCGTCAGTCCGCAGGCAACGCACATCTTTACCGAGTACGGTAAGATCATGCTTGCGCACCGCGCGCAGACGGAGGGGAAGGTCAATCCCATTCTCTTTAAAAAGTACGAGTGTGCGGAAAAGTCCTTTGCGTCTTGTGTGGAAGAAGAATGCCGCCAGGAAAACGAGATCGCGACGGAATATTCCAAATTTATGTCCGAGCTTTCGGTGCAATGGCAGGGAAAGCCGCAGCCGCTGTCCGTTGTGCGCGGCTACATGCAGGACAACGACCGCGCGGTAAGAAAAGCGGCAGCTTGCGCGATCGGTGAGGCCCTTCGATCCGGCAGGGAACGCCTGGATGACATTTTTGACCGACTTGTCAAAGTCCGCACAAAAATCGCGCACAAATTGGGTTATAAAAATTTTGTCGAACTGGGATATTACCGCATGGAGCGCATTGATTATGACCGCGCTATGGTAGAGCAGTTCCGCAAAAACGTGGCGGAAGATCTTGTGCCGGCCATCGCGCGGCTGAAAGCGGATGTTGCGCGGGAGCTTAAGCTGGATCGTCTGTATTTCTACGACGAGGATATCTACAACGTCTACGGGGAGCCTCGTCCGTTCGGGAATGTAAAGCAGATCATGCAGGCGGCACAGGAGATGTACGACGAAATGCACCCCGCGCTGGGCAGCTGTATGCGCGCCATGCAGGAAAACGAGGCATTTGACGTGGAGGCGCGGGACGGAAAATGGGGCGGAGGCTATTGTGAGGGCTTTCTCCAATACAAGCAACCGTTTATATTGGCAAACTTCAACGGGACGGCGGCTGACATCGACGTTATGACGCATGAATTCGGCCATGCCTATGCCTTTGCTTGGTCTTTTGAGGCGGAGGATCCGGACCCGGGGATCGGCGGGATGGAAACGGCGGAGTGCCATAGCATGAGCATGGAATTTTTCGCCGAAAAATACATGGATAAATTTTTTAAAGATCCCGCGGCATATTGCAGGTCGCACCTGCTGCAATCCCTTTGTTTTATTCCTTACGGCGCCATTGTAGACGAGTTTCAGCACATCGTATATGAAAATCCGCAGCTTACGCCCGCACAGCGCAACCGAGTTTATCTGGAGCTGGAACAAAAATACAGGCCGTATTTAAGCTACGAAGGCATCCCGTATCTGGAAGAGGGAACGCGCTGGCAGTATCAGATGCATATTTTTGAAAATCCGTTTTATTACATTGATTATTGCCTTGCTCAAACGGTGGCGCTCGGCTTTTTTGTGAAGATGCGCAAAGACTATCGCGGAGCGCTGGAAACTTATCTGAACTTTGCGGAAGCGGGCGGGAGCAAGCCGTTCAGCCTGCTGGTGAAGGAAGCAGATCTTCCCGATCCGTTCGGTAACGGAACACTGAA
>CASFBD010000102.1 GCA_949292885.1 uncultured Bacillota bacterium | reverse complement strand
TGTGTCCGGAGCCATGGCGGAGCGCACCAAATTCCTCTCGTACTGCATTTATTCGCTGGTGATCAGTGCGGTGGTGTATCCCATCGAGGCGCACTGGGCATGGGGCGGCGGCTGGCTTTCCCGCGAAATTTTGGGCGTTACCTTCATCGACTTTGCAGGTTCCGCGCTCATTCACTTTGTCGGCGGCGTTTCTTCCTTCATCGGTGCGCTCCTTCTCGGCCCGCGCTGGGGCAAATACCTGGATAAGGACGGCAAGCCCACCCTTCTCCGCAAAGAAGTGAAATTTGTGCGCGCCATTCCGGGGCATAACCTCACCATCGGTGCGCTGGGCGTGTTCATTCTCTGGTTCTGCTGGTACGGATTCAACGGCGCCGCTGCTGCCGACATCACGCAATTTGCACAGATCCTCGTCACTACCACGGTAGCAACCACGGCGGCAACTTGTGCGACGATGATCTTCACCTGGGTCAAAAACAAGAAACCGGACGTTTCCATGACGCTCAACGGTTCCCTTGCAGGGCTTGTTGCCATCACGGCGGGTTGCGCAACGGTGGATGTCGTCGGTTCCTTTTTCATCGGCGTCGTGGCAGGTGTCCTCGTGGTCGTTGCCGTCGAAGTCATAGATAAAGTGTTCCATGTGGACGATCCCGTCGGAGCCATTGCGGTCCATGGCTGCAACGGTCTGTGGGGTACCATCGCCTGCGGTTTGTTCTCCACAAGCACAGGCCTGTTCTATACAGGCAGCTTTGCACAGCTGGGCGTTCAGTTTATCGGTATCATTGCCATTGCCGCATGGACGATCTTCTGCATGGTCATATTGTTCAACATTCTCAAGCATACGGTCGGCCTGCGCGCATCCCGCGCAGAAGAGATTGAAGGCCTTGACAAGCACGAACACGGCTTGCCCAGTGCCTATGCGGACTTCGCCGCCGTTCCTCTGGCAGCGGAAATGCTGGATCCCGAAGGCGTTCCCGTGTCTGTGGAAGGGGTGCCCGATACAGACGCGCAGGCCGAAGCTCCCGCACTGCAGACCAGTTCGGAATCTTCTAAACTCTCTAAAGTCGTTATCCTCACCAAGCAGTCCAAGTTTGAAGATCTCAAATCCGCACTTGCCGCTATCGGCGTTACGGGGATCACTGTAACACAGGTTTTGGGATGCGGAGTGCAGAAGGGCGCTTCCGAATACTACCGCGGCGTAAAGGTGGACATGGATCTGTTGCCGAAGGTCAAGGTAGAGGTGGTCGTTTCCAAAGTGCCTGTGTCCGAAGTGGTTGCAACGGCGCGCAAGGCTCTGTACACTGGACATATCGGCGACGGCAAGATCTTTGTGTACGATGTGGAAGATGTTGTCCGCGTACGTACGGGTGAATCCGGTTACGATGCTTTGCAGGATGAACCAGAAAAAAATTGATCTGCACACACAAGCTCTCTCATAGATAGGGAACGGCCCCTGCCTTATGGCGGGGGCTGTTCTTTGATCAAATTTTATACCCAAATAATTTTTTTCGTTACATTGTTGTATTTGGATTTTGTCTGTGTTATAATGTTATCGATTTTTGCCCCGAAGGGGCGCCTGAAAGGGAGCGTGCTATGTTGCAGGGAAAATTTATCGGAGTCAAAGAAGACGCGAATACGTTTGTGGTTGAACAAAAATTTACGGTACGTAAAGCCGAAAATGTGACGATTCGTGCCACGGCGCTGGGCGTGTACGCCATGCGCCTGAACGGGAAACGGGTGGGGGATGCTTTCCTCGCGCCCGGCTGGACATCGTATAATAAGATGTTGCAGGTGCAGGAATATGACGTGACCGTATTGGTGCGGGAAGGGGAAAATCAGCTTGCCATTGCTGTCAGCGAAGGCTGGTACTGCGGCCCGCTTGCCTGGGATCGCCGCCTGGCATACGGCAAGAGGCCCGCTGTCTGCGCCGATATTTTGGCGGACGGAAAGGTGATTTCCTGTACGGGAACGGACTGGACTGCGCGCGAAAGCTATATCCGCAAAAGCGGTATCTATGATGGAGAAACACAGGATTTTACGGCGCCCTTAAATAAACTTACGCCCGCCGTCGTCGCCTATGACAAAAAAAATCTTGTCCCGCAGATGTGTGAGCCCGTTCAGACGACACAGCGCATTCCCGTAAAAGAGGTCATCCGCACGCCGCGCGGCGAGCTGGTGTACGATTTCGGGCAGAACCTCGCGGGCGTCGCGGAGATCGTGACGGACGCGGATTTTGAAGGAACGCTCACGTTGAGCTTTGCCGAAATTCTGGTGAAAGGCAATTTTTACACGGACAACCTGCGTTCCGCCAAGGCGACGGACACTTTTACCGTAAAAGGGGAGGCGATACTTTCGCCCGAATTTACCTTCCACGGTTTCCGTTATATGAAGCTGGAGGGGGCGGAGCTTCCGCCGGAAAAGATCACGGCGCTTGTGCGGCATACAGACATGAAGCGTACGGGCAGGCTGGAAACGGACAATGCTCTCTTCAACAGGCTGTACGAAAACGTGGTATGGGGACAGCGCGGAAATTTTGTAGACATTCCCACCGACTGTCCGCAGAGAGACGAGCGGCTGGGCTGGACGGGCGACATCAATGCGTTCTGCCGCACGGCGGCGTACAACTATGACATCCGCGCCTTTATGAAAAAATGGCTGAAAACGGTTCGGGACGACCAGTTACCTGACGGAAAGATCCCGCACGTTGTTCCCGATATTCTCGGTTGGGCGGATACGGACGCCATGTGGAGCGATGTCGTGACCATGGTTCCGTGGACGCTTTATCAAATGTACGGAGATCTCTCTTTCCTGTCCGATAACTATGCGGCGATGAAAAAATTTGTCTCTGCGCGGGAAAATGCGATGGAGGACGGGCTTGTGGCGCGCGGTCACGAATACGGCGACTGGCTGGCGCTGGATAAAGAGGTGATGGAACAGGAAAGTCCCTTTGGCAGGACGGACAGTTATTTCCTCACGAACGTTCTGCATTCCAACACGTTGAAGATCGTTGCAGAAACGGCAAAACTGCTTGGCAAGGAAAAGGCGGCAAAAAAATACCGCGGAAAGTACGAGGCGCACCTCAAAAAAATGCGCCGCGCCTATTTCACGCAGACGGGAAGGCTTGCCTTTGATACCATTACGGCGCAGGCTGTGTCCCTGTTTTTCGGTATCGTTCCCGAAAAATACCGCACAAAACTTGCCGCAACGCTGAATGCGAACATCAAAAAACACGGCACCCGCGTGATCACGGGCTTTATCGGGACGCCCTTCCTGCTGTACGCGCTTGCGGACAACGGATATTTTGAAACGGCTTGCGAACTGCTGCTCAACGAGCACTTCCCCGGCTGGCTGTACGAGGTGAAAATGGGCGCTACAACCGTGTGGGAGCGCTGGAATTCTCTCCTGCCCGACGGCACTCCCAATCCCGACGGCATGAACAGCTACAACCATTATGCGTACGGATCGGTGATGGAGTTTGTCTATCGCCGCATTGCCGGTATCGAGGCCGCGTCGGCAGGATTTGAAAAGGCGGAGATCTGTCCCCATCCCTGTAAGGGGCTTGCGCGCGTGTACGCAGAGTACGAGAGCGTGAGCGGCACCGTCGGCGCGGGATACGAGCAAAAGGAAGGGGAGATCGTCTATACAGTAAAGATCCCGGAAGGGATGCAGGCGTACTTATCTCTGCCGGGAGAGGAGCGCGCCCCGCTGTCGGCAGGGACGCACACCTTTGTGCGCAAACTTCCCCAAGAAGAATGATCCGTCCGCCGTACGGCGGCCGAAAAGTGCATAAACCCCCGCGGACGGTTGCCGTCCGCGGGGGGTTTTCAGTCTAACAGTGTTTCGTAAAGCGCGTACGCTTTGTCTAGCAAGGCGTGCAACTCTTCCAGCCTTGCGCATTTTTCGCCCAAAAGTTTGTAATCCGCGGCAACTTCAGGTCGGGCGATCTCCGCATTCAGTGCGTCCATCTCCTCTTCTAGTGCCTCAATGGTCTGTTCTGTCTGTTTTCGTTGCTGTTTTTTCTTCGCCTCTTCGGCGCGCTCCGCTTTGGAGCGGTAGCCGTTCTCCTTTGCGGCGCTCCGTTCTTCGGCCTTTGCTGCTTTTGCCTCCGTCTCGGCGCGCTCCTGCGCCGCTTTTTTGGCGGCGGTGTATTCGGCGTATCCGCACGCGTGCAGGGTAACTTTTCCGCCGTCGATCTCCAAAATCTTGTCGGCAAGCCTTTCGATGAAATAGCGGTCGTGGGAAACGAACAGCAGAGTGCCTTCAAATTTGTTGAGTGCTTCTTCCAGCGCTTCGCGTGCAAGCAGATCGAGATGGTTGGTCGGCTCGTCCAGCACCAGGAAATTTGCCTGTTCCGCTTCCAGAAGGACAAGGGCGAGCTTGGCGCGCTCGCCGCCCGAAAGACTTTTCACTTTTTTGTCGATGTCTTCGTCGCTGAGCTTTGCGCGGGCAAGCAGGGAACGCGCCTGCGTCTGGCTGAGCCCCGTGTGCTTGTGCCACAGCGTGCCGAGCACTGTTTCTTCGGGGTCGAGGTCGGCATTTTCCTGATCGTAGTACCCGATCTTGTTGAATCTTCCCCAGCGCACGGCGGAGTTTTTTCCGTGCACCAGTTCGCGGATGAGAGTGGATTTACCCGTTCCGTTCTCGCCTACGACGGCAATTTTTTCGCACCGGCGTATCTCAAATTCCGCGCCCGAAAACAGCTGCTTTCCGCCCGCAGAAAGGGAAAGTCCGCTTACGGTGAGGGCGCGTTCCTCGCTCTTTTGCGTCGTTTCAAAGCAAAAGACAGGCGGCCGAGGGGGCGGCAGAGGCTTTTCTAAAAGTTCCATGGATTCCAGCTTTTTTACGCGCGACTGTGCGCTCTTTGCGGTGGTCGCCCGCACGATATTGCGCGCCACATAGTCTTTGAGCGCGGCGATCTCTTCCTGCTGTTTTTCGTATTCGCGGCAATCGTGCTCGTATTTTTCCGCTTTCAGCTGTTTGTATTTGGAGTAGTTTCCGCGGAACGCCGTCACGCGGCAGTTTTCCAGTTCCAGAATTTTTGTGACGATGCTGTCGAGAAAGTATCGGTCGTGCGAAACGGTGAAAATGGCTCCGCGGTAATCTTTGAGGTATTCTTCCAGCCAGAACAGGGTGGAAACGTCCAGGTGGTTGGTCGGCTCGTCCAGAAATAAGATCTCCGGCTCTTCCAGCAGCAGGCGGCACAGTTTCAGCCGCGTCTTTTCTCCGCCGCTCATGGTGGAGATCTTTTGCCCGTACATTTGCGAAAACCCCATTCCGTTGAGGACGGTCCTGATTTTTACGTCCGTGTTGTATCCGTCCGCGGCGGCGATGGAGCGTTCCAGCTGTTCGTAACGGGAAGACAGCTCCTTAAATTCCGTTCCGCCGTAGGGGACGGAAGCAAGTTTCTTTTCGATTTCGCGCAGCGACTGCATGGCACGGAACACGCCCGCAAACACGGATTGCATTTCTTCGTACACCGTCTTGTCGCTTTCCAGACCGCCGTTCTGTTCGAGCACGCCGATTTTCAGCCCGCTCTTTTTATAGATCTTTCCTTCGTCGGGGGCAAGTTCGCCCGTCAGCAATTTTATCAGCGTAGTCTTTCCCTCGCCGTTGGCGCCGATGAGCCCCACGCGCTCCTTTTCCGAAAGGACGAAAGAGATGTTGTCGAGTATGATTTTGTCGTCGTAGCCGAAGCGTACGTTTTCAGAGGTTATCAACATAATTTTTGTATAAATCCGCATACTTGCGGCATGAAGAATTCAATGGAAAAATTGTCTGAACTAGAACATCGGCTTGCGGCGGCCTCTCCCGCGGAAGTGGCGCCGCTGGTCCGCAAGATCGTAAAACTGCGCCGATCGATCGCTTCCCGTCAGCATTAAAATAGTTTTTTGCCCTCGGTAAAATCGGGAATAAATTTTTCGTCCGCGGCGCCGCGCTCCTGCACAAACACCCGTTCCAAACCCGTTTCCAACAGGTGCGAAAGTACGGTTTCGTACTCGCGGGCGGTGATCCTGCGCTGCAATTCCGGGAACTTTTCGATGTCCCCGCAGGGGGTGTACTGTCGCATCAGCGAAAAGTAGGCGGGGAAGTTCTGTTGTGCAAACCAGTCGATGAGCGCAATGCTGTCCCGCACGTTGAGGGGCAGAATGAGGTGTCGCACGATGCAGCCGCGCACCATTTTTTCGCCATCAAACTCCGCTTCCCGCCGTGCCATGAAAGAGATCGCGCGAGAGGCGTATTCAAAGTAATTGTCTTTGCCCGTGTAGCGCAGGGACACTTTCGGCGAAAAGTATTTCAGATCGGGCAGATACACGTCGATGTATTTGTCCAGCGCCTGCAAAACTTCTACCCGTTCGTAGGAATGCGTGTTGTACACAACGGGGATCTTCGGCCTGTACTGCGCAAATGCCCGCAAGAGGGCGGGAACGTAGTGGGAGGCGGTGACGAGATTGATGTTTTCCGCACCCATTTCTTCCAGCGTGCGGAACAGTCCGATCAGGCCTTTTTCGTCATATGTTTCTCCCACGGCCGCGCGGGAGATCTCGTGGTTCTGGCAGAACACGCACCGCAGGGAACAGCCGGAAAAGAACACCGTTCCCGAGCCGTTTTTGCAGGAGATGCACGGTTCCTCGTAGGGGTGAAGCCCGAATTTTGCAATGCGCACTTTGTCAGAGGCGCCGCAGGCGCCCGTTGTTTTTGTTCTGTCCGCCCCGCACGCGACGGGGCAGAGCCTGCATTCCGTTTCCATACACTGATTGTACCATATTTTTCGGAATTTGCAAAGCGTTGTCCGCACGCGGAAAGAAATTATTGACAAGCCGCCTGATTCATACTATAATAGACGGGAAATCGGACGGGACGACAGAGTCGTCCCATGCTTTGAAAGGAGCTAACTATTGAAAAGTCAAGCAAAAAAGAGAAAGAATTATAAAAATTTTTGGAGAAAAAAAGAGCACGACGAAAAAGCGGGGTAAGCCGCTT
>CASFBD010000101.1 GCA_949292885.1 uncultured Bacillota bacterium | reverse complement strand
ACCCCAGAAGGGATCATTCTTGAAAGTCTTTTGGAGGGCATGAACCAATATTACTCCGCAGAGCTTTCCCAAAAGATAAAGCGCGGGATGCGGGAAACACGATTGAAAGGATATTTTCAGGGCGGCTGCCTGCCCTATGGTTATAAACTGGACGGCAGAAAAATCGTCATCGACGAAGATCAGGCAGAAATCGTCCGCTTCATTTACGGCGAATACTCCAAAGGCGTCATTGTCCGAAACATTATCGCCGATCTCAATGCGAAAGGGATCACTCACCATAGTAAACCTTTCAGCAAAGACTCCGTCTATAATATACTCCGCAATGAAAAATACGCAGGCATCTACCGTTACGGCGAAGACCTGCTCGGAGATATGTACCCGCAGATCGTCCCTACGCCGCTGTTTGAGGAAGTACGCGCTATCGTCGCAAAGAACAAACACGGAAAAAGAAGCGTCGAATACGTCTATCTTCTGCGCGGAAAACTCATTTGCGGCTATTGCGGCAAAGCCATCTGCGCCGAAAGCAGCGTCGGACACAAAGGAAAAAGAAAATTTTACTACAAATGCAGCGGCAGAAAATCCAAAACAAACGGCTGCACAAAATCCATTGTCCGCAAAGACCTGCTTGAAAAACTGGTATTGGATACCATTGTTGATCGTTTGAAAGAACCCCACATCATGAACGAATTTGTCCGTAAAATACTTGCTTTACAAGAGAAACAAAACAAAAATAATTCGAAACTGCAAGCATTCCTAAAAGAACAGCGGCAAAATCAATCGGCCTTAAACAATATCATGGCGGCTGTCGAACAAGGTCTGATCAATAACACTACCAACAGGCGAATGAAAGAGTTGGAAGAACGCCAGGAAGAACTGGAACGGCTTATCCTGATCGAAAAGAACAAACAGATTTCCGTTCTGACCGAAAAACAAATTCGCGATTACTATGAACAGGCTTTGCGGCTCGAAGCTCAAATGCTTATCAACTTCCTGATCCAGAAAATCGTTCTCTATGACAATAAAATAGAAATTTACTTCCACTACCCTGCAGCAAGCCCCGACGATGATCGGGGCTTGCTTTTTTGTGTTCTTCTCTTTACTCCTCCAAAAAAATAAGTCCTCCCGTGTTTTGCTTTTCCGGGTCGGCTATGGTAGCATAGTTCCTCGCGCAAGTCAACGGTCTCAAAATCGCCGCGTAAAACGTTCACTGAGCTTGTTTTTAAGCCGACCAAAGGGTTTTCCTTTGCCCGGCTTTTTACCTTTCAGAAAGCGTATTTAGCGCCCGGAACGCACCGATTTTGTTTTATTCCGTTGACTTGCGCATTCCGTTTTTATAGGGGTGTGTTTTTCACCGTCCTATGCACCTCCGCCTTCGCCGAAAAAGGCAAAATCAAATACGGAGGTATCAAAAGATGCTGGTTTCAAAACGTTCTCACGGTAAATACCGAAACGAAGGAGAACTCTTTGCCGAACCTATTTCCGAACACAATGTTTCTCTCATGGGTGAGATGATCGCCCTGCAGGCTTTGCGCACCGCCATGACTTTCGATTTTAAAACCGTAGAGGATCTCTATATAGGTCTTCTTAAAGACTTTCATCACATGAACGAACCCGGTTACATCTTATCCGAAGGGTATGACTGCGCACAGACAGCCATATGCTTTCTATGGCAATTCAAAGGGAAACTCGTATCCGAAATTTACGGAGACACTGCAAGACGTAAAAACGTGACCATAAAACACGCTTGCTACAATATCGTTGACTCTTACATTGTCAAATACAGAAGAAAGATCGCAAGAACAAAAGAAATAGATTTTTCCGATTACAAAGCGCATCCGGTTGATCCGATCAACTGCTTTGAGGCCAAACAAACCGATTACAGCAAGGCGGATGCCATTCTTGCCGCCATGAATCTGACCGAAGCCGAACTGGAGACGCTCAACTGCCATCTCAACGGTATGACCCAATCCGAAGCCGCTTTAGCTCTCGGAATCACGATTTTCGGCGTTAAATACAGAAAACTGCGTATCAGACAGAAGTATCAGATGTATATCGGCACCTGACTAGCCGATATATACATTTCCCTGTAAAATGTTCATTATTTTACTCGAAATCACCTGATTTTGCCTTAAAAAATGGGGCGGATTAGGTTGGGAGCGCTGACCCGCTTGCAAATCGCCCCGCGAATACCGCCGCGCGGCTTTTCTTTTTTACCCCGTAGTTTTAGTTTGTCTTGCTTTTATTTCTCCACGTCCTTGTCTGCTTTTGTGTCCGAAGCAACGCTCGCCTTGCTTAATTCGCTTTTGGCATCTTCGCAATCGTTTCCTTACTTACCTGCCCTATATATTCGCCCTCATCCCAGCATCCGAAATCATCGAACAACAATAATTTCTGTTCTTCCATTCCGATCGGACAAACGATGTCTTCGTCCATAATATCCGTAATAAAGTATTGCGGCAGCCCTTTTGAATAAACAACGCGCTCCCCGCTCTTTTCCAAATACTTCATAAGATATGCCATCGCCTCTCCGATCCTGTGCTGATCCACTATCTTGTCAAAATCGTTTCTTCCGAAATTCTCCAAAAAATAAGTATCTTGGTTTGTGATCTGACGGCGATGACTGTTAAAGCTATAATCCTCTTTCTGAACAAAATATCCGGGCATCGTACCTTCGGGAATATCAAATATCCCGTGAAAATGCAGACGCTTCTTTCCCGGAGAACGCTCCCATACGCCGATATACTTCCACCCCTTCCGGCTGCTTAAAAGGCTCAGACAGTTTTTCAGCTTTTGACGGAAACTTTCTTCCGTATGTAATTTGTCATCATACGTAAAAGTGACGAAATAATTAAAGTCCTGCAAGTTTGCCTTTCGCGTCATACGGATGCGACGGCAGATCATATTTCTGCGCTTACGTTCAAAGTTTATATCCACGAAAAGTTTGGCTTCCTCGTCTGTTTTGAAATGTGGTCGCAGGCCATCATACACCGCTTTCTTTCGGCTATATTTCGGCTCAAACAAGTGTTCCCGGTATAATTTATCAAACAATTCTTTTCGCGAGATCTGAGGCAAATTGTCACGTTTTTCCGTAGGCGTATCCTCGTTTTCTGTTACACTCTCCGATCCTTCGTCTTTCTCTTTTTCTGTCTTTTTCTCCAAATCAAAAATACTCATCTGGGTACATTCATCAAACGGAGTAGTCTCATCCTCATCCATTTCTTCCAACTCTGGACTGACCTTTTTTACTGCTGTTTTCTTTTTTGCCTTTTTCTTTCTGACCGTGTGCGGGATAGCAATGTAATGACTTCCGTCAAAATATACCTTTGCTTTTGCAAACGGCATTTTTATCACCTCCCCTTTTAGATTCAGGCCCGCAGAGCTTGGCTCTGCGGGCTTTTTTTATGCGCCGTCGTCTTTGTATAGCGCACGGATAAAATAGCTGTTCTGCGCCCTGAGCTCGTCCACAGACGCCTTTTCCGTTGCATATTCGAGATAGTCGTTGAGGCCCATATGGCTTCTGCTCGCCAAATCGTTGAAATAGTCTGAAAAGCAGTCTGTCGAAAAGCGGTTCGCGTAGATTTTTGCGTTCATCAGAAAATACTTTTTGTTTTCAATTTTGCCATCCATCGTGCCGCGTTCTTTTTCTATTTTGAGGACGGAATAGCCGTACAGATTGTAGATGCGAAGATTTCTGCGCCAAAGCCACGCCGTTACACTTTTAAGAATATGCACCAAAAGAGTGTTATCCCCTCTGCGAAAACGGAAATCCTCATACAAATGCAGAAACCGATGAAACGCCCAATCGGACAGCATCTCCTCTATCGTATAGAACGGTAACGCCAATTTCATATCCCCGGACGAAATGATATGTAAAATATCCGCAAGATCCCTTGCATCCGCGCCCCAGCTTTCGGGACGCTGTTCATCGGTAAAAACCTTGATGAACGGGAAATTGTCTACCGTAGCGGAATGACGGCACATCTTCATCCAAGCATTGAAAAGATCGTTTTTTTGATTCGTTTCTTCCGTACCTTTTCTGACTTCTTTGAGTTCCAGATTGTTGCCGCGCTCTTTTCCGATCTCCGTAATGCCGATGATCCCGAACTCAAAACTGCCCGCTTTCGGATTGTTCTCTATCACCTTTTTTCCGAGCCTTAATACATCGAAGTCAAGTATGTGAGAATGCGTGCTCTCCCGCTCTTGCGAAGAAAAGAAATCTGTCTGCCAGAACGGAAAATTGCCCCGATCGATCCGTTCGTTGTCCGTTCGGATAGAATAATTCGACACGATCAGGCTGCTTTCGATTACATAGATGAAATACGCTAACGAATACGTTTCCAACACGTCGAAAAGCTCATTCACCCGCAAAGCGTCATCGAACATAACCCCATACCGCTCGTGATCGTACCCGAACACCTCGCCCGTCTGTTCAAACAATTCCCGCTGTCGCCGCACCCATTCTTTGACCGATGCAAGATTGTACACCCTGCCGCCGTCCATTGCCTCGCGCAACCCGTCTTCCAAGCTGATCCAGGGAAAGTACGGAAATTTCATATCATTTCGCTGCAAAATTTCCAAAGCCTTTTGTCGGAACATTACCTCTTGCGACAAAATCATATCCGTGATCAGCGTCGTCTTTTTCTTGCCCATAGAACCGCAGGACATCGACACGATGGGCAATTCGTTGATGAACCCGCAGTTTCTCGCTTCAAAATGCCGCAGACGATTGAGCGCAACTCTCTTTCTCCAACGGCAAAACAGCAGCCAGCAGACAGTAAGTATGCTCCACCACGGAAAATGACGAAACAGCACCTGCAGATCGATAAACAGTTTACAGACCTGCACATAAATGTTGACCACATCAAAAGTGAGCGCAAAATAAAAATAGAAAGCAAAGAACGCAACGACGATGCTCGCAAGATTCAGATGAAAGACCCATAAAACGATCCAAAAAATTCTGATGCCGCCGTGTTCCCGCAAAAAGTCTGCAAAGGAAAGGATCGTCCGCTTCAACGGCTGATAGGTAACGCCCGAAACGCGCTTGAATACGCGCAAAGGCACGGTATCCCGGTTATGCCTCGTGTTGCACCCTGCATACAGGCGTTTCAAAACCAGCCAAAAGACGATAACGCAGGGCAACCCCACGGCAAAAATTTTTACGATGACAACCGCGACACTTCCCACGACCTGCCAATACCCCGCAAAGTTTTCCTTGTCGATGAGCAAATATAAATACATCTGCACCCTTTCGGTAAACGTCTTAAAATCGGACGGGAGCAGGATATCCCAACGCATTACGGAGGAATACTCCGTCACCGTGGGCGTTATAGAATGTTCTATCCCGAACACCGTACCGAAATAAAAGCCTGCAGATCGACCGAAATCTTGCAACGTTTCCCAAAACCGCACATACGAACTCCGAAACACAAAACCGCCCAACAACAGGAAAGCGGCCGACAAAATTATTGTCAGGATAACATTTCTACGCATTCACCTGCCCTCCCGTATAGATAAAATACCCGACCGCAATAATAACGACAATCAAAGCTACGACTGCAAATATCCTCTTAAAAGTTTTCATGTTTCCTCCTACCTATGCAAACGGCGGCGGTTTTCCCCGCCGCCGTCCGAACCTTTATTCATTTTTTCGTTTGTTCTTTTTTCCTCCGCTTTGCCGCCTCAGAAAACTTTTTCACCAAACCGCCCAACACCTGAAAAGGAATGAGTATGACCTTCAAAAGCGCATAGATAAGCAAAGGGCCGAATTTGAGCAGAAGCAAGACAACGGTAATCAGCGCTATAATTCCCAGTAAGATCTGCCACCATTTGAGTTTACCGTCGATCGTCGTGATCAGCGGCGGAGTAGCGTCTGCCGCTATATCCATTGGAGACATCACAACGGGGATTACCGTATCCACTCCGTCTTTGGTAAACGTGAGGTCAATGATGTCAAAATCCAACTGTACCCACATCTGACACAAATAAGCGTTCGTATCCTTGCCTTCGTAATGCCTGCCATACGCGGGACGGGTAATATCTCCGACCGTTTCCGTGTACCACCCTGTTTCCCATACTCCTTCCGAAAGTTCTACGGCAAAATACTTCGACTGATAATATCGGAACAGATACACCGTTTCATCTTGCGCCTTTGCCGTCTTGACATAGGAATACAGCTCGTCGTAATCGCTCTCCGCCACATAGAACGCATCGCAAAACGCCGATTTGCTCGCGGCATTCTCCATATCCTCGTATGTCACGTCCTGTATTGCGCTCATACGGTAAGTGTTCGTATATGACGTAGATGTTCCCCAGATCTTCTGCCATAAATTCTGCGACGTCGTTACGCTCGTCAGACTGAAAGTGTCCGTATTTGTGATCGTCTTGTCCGTAAAAGAACTGTCTGTCGAAGCAAACAGGGCCGAACTGAACCTGTCATTGACAAGAGGGCCTCCAAACTTCTCCGTGTACGTTTCGAACCAGCCTTTTTTATTGCTTTGACGGTCGCCGACCAATTCTTCGGCCGGCAAAGTGTAATCGTCGGCGTTTCCGTTCTCCGCATAAAAGACGTAATTGAGTTTCGTCAAAACACTTTCGACCGTGGAAGTATAATTGTAACCGTATGAATAATCGGTAAAATAAAACCCGCCCAGGCTCGTCCCCTTTTCGTTGGTATGAAAAGCATAGTCGGTTTCAGGACTTTCCTTTCCGACAAGTTCAGAAAAGCCCTCATAAAGTTCTTCGTTTCCCGTAACAAGGATAGGATTCGTATACGCATTCAGCCAGGTCGCATGGACTGCCGTCATTTCCCCGTATTCCCGTATGATCTTATTCGGAACGGAGAAATACACGGAATGCAGCGTATCCTGCTTATATTCGGAGCCGTTGCTCCCGTCCGGGCGATAGTACGTCGAACGCACATCCAAAGTCAGATACTTTTCAAAACCATCCACCTTGCAAGAGAGCGTATCGCCCTGCGCAAGTTCGGAGCCGTACCCTTCCGCAAAGCCCGTATATGTATAGGTCTGTGCGCACACATATTCCGTGACCGTTCCCTT
>CASFBD010000100.1 GCA_949292885.1 uncultured Bacillota bacterium | reverse complement strand
CAGCGTATTGCTCCTGATTGTAAAGATAAAAAGAGAGGCCTGCGAAATTTTCAAAAAATTTTTGATGCGGCGCAGGAAGCCGGAGTTGTTGTTGCTATGGAAAATACAGAGGGAGAAGAATACCTTGATCACGTGTTTTCCATGTTCAGAGGCCATCCGAATGTAAGGTTTTGTATTGATACGGGGCATGAAATGTGCTACGATTACGGACATGATCTTATAGGAAAGTATGCCGATCTTTTGTTTTGTACACATTTGAATGATAACATTGGCATGACTGGTAAGGCGATTACATGGATGGACGATCTTCATTTGCTGCCTTTTGACGGGGTTGCCGATTGGGAAAAAATTGCTTCCCGTCTGAGGTCGGCAAATTATTGCGGCGATTTTACCTATGAAGTGAAACTGGAGGGGAGAGTTGGCAGGCACGAGCACGATGCGTATCGCGCCATGTCGTTTAAAGAATATGCGCAGCTTGCTTTTGAGCGTGCAAAGCGCTTTCAGAAATTGTTTATGATGCAATAAGAATCATAAAAACAGAGAATACGCGAGATAAAAAGGAATAACAAAGGCCGGTCAAATGGTCAGCGTGAGTTTGGTTCGTTTTTTAAAGCAGAAGCTTATGTGACGGACGGCTCTTTTATATATTTTTACGGCAACACCGAATTGTATTATTTGAAGCGCGGCGAGGTTAATTTGGTCGATAAAGAGTCGCACAACAGGCCAAAAAGAGTAAGGAACGGTTTGAAGTCAGTGAAAGTTTTGGAATAACCGAAGGCAAAAGTAAAAAATAAATAGGGGCGGTTCGTAAGAAATTGCTCTGATTTTTATAAAAAAATAAAAAAGGCTTGGCAAAAAAATATAGTTGTGTTATACTAAAAGCATAAAATATACAGTGACCGTTTGCTTCACACCAAAACAAAAACTGTGCGGAGAGAGGAGGGGAAAATGGACAAAAAAAGTAAAAAAGTATTTGTATGGGGAGTATTATGTTTATTGTGCCTGCTTGCAACCGTTTTGGTTGCGTGCACAAAGGAGCAGCCGCAGAATACAGAGGATCCCAATAACATAGAGTGCGTCGAATTATCAAAGGATGGGTTGCGGCTTGCGATCGGCGAAAAGTTTACGCTGAAAGTGAAGGTGAATCCGGACGGTGCGGCATATTCTACGGTTTTATGGAATACGGACAACAGCACGGTTGCGACGGTATCGGACGGTGTCGTAACGGCGGTATCCGAGGGCACGGCGAAGATCACGGTGACCGCTACATATGAAGATAAAACATTTTCAGATAGCTGTACGGTTACCGTGTACAAAGAAAATGGATCAGTCATAAAGCCTACGTATGTTGAATGTACGCCCGCCGCGTTGTCGCTGGGGGTCGGAAAAACGGAAACACTGCAATTTTCGGTAAAGCCGGACGGTGCGGCATATACTTCCGTTTCATGGAATACAGACAATAGCGCGGTGGCAACGGTATCGGACGGTGTTGTGACGACGGTTTCTGTCGGTACGGCGAAGATCACCGTTACGGTGGAATACGACAAACAGACATTTTCTTCAACCTCAATCGTTACGGTCAAAGAAGCGGCAAAAGAGGTCATACTGGATAAAAACAGTGTGGTTTTGGGTGACGGCAAGAATATTGCGCTGAAAGCGGAACTTGCGCCGGAAGGATGTTTGGAGGATACCATCCGATATGAATCTGCAGACACGGAAGTGGCTGTGGTGGACGCGCAGGGCGTAGTGCGGGCGGTCGGAAAAGGGGAAACGACGGTTCGGGCGTATATATCGCAGGAGGTGTATGGCACGTGCGCCGTCCGAGTAGGATATCGCGTGAATGTTTCGAAGGAGGGCGAAGGCACTCTTAGCGGTACGGAAGGGCTGTATTTTGCAGGGGAAAGGACCACGGTATACGCGACGCCGTCGTTCGGGTATGTATTTGACGGGTGGTATGAAGGCGAAGAAAAGGTAGGCACGGCCGCATCGTATACGTATACTTTTTCGGAAGGGGACGGTGAACTTACCCTGAAATTCATTCCCGATCCGAACATGCCCCCGGTGGACGGGAACGGTGTTTATGAGATTTCCACGCGCGAGCAACTGAATTGGGCGGCAAGAAACAACTCCCTCGATTATCGCCTGATGAACGACATTGCCATCGACGGATACTTTTCGATGTGGTCGTATTTTGGCACGTTTGACGGAAACGGACACAAACTGACGGGGCTTACTTTCAAATATAACGAGTCTTTTATCACCAATTTGAAAGGAGAGGTAAAAAATCTGACCTTGGAAAACGTGGTGGCGGATTCGGCGCCGTACGTCAATGACAGCGCGCTGTTTGCGTTGGAAAGCGAAGGCGGCGTTGTGGAAAACGTGCGTGTGACGGGTAGTTTGCGCGGGGTAGGATCAACGCTGCAGGCGTATACAAGTGTTCATGTCGGCGGATTGATCGCTTACGCCAAAAATACCGTCGTTACAAATTGTACTGCTGAAGTGAGTTATAAGGGAAGTGCGGGGTATGTCGGCGGGTTGATCGGTCGCGCGGAGGGGTGCACGATCACGGGCTGTCTTGCAAACGTCGATCTTACCTGGACGGGATTCAGGAGTCTTCAACTCGGCGGGCTGGTCGGTTATGCCGATGCGAATACCAAGATCTCACAGTGCGGAACGGATGGAACGATCCAAGCTACGGTCATCCGGGCAGATCTTGACAACGGCGGCTATATCGGCGGTTTTATCGGAAACAACAGGGGCAACATTGCAAACTCGTTTACCGCGGCGGACGTATCGTGCGAGATCAGGCCGGAAATGTATCCGTATACAGTTTCCGGATTTGCAGGGAGTAACTATAAGGGCAAAATTGAAAAGAGCCTTGCGGCGGGGACGGCGTCGGCAATCTATGTGGGAGAACCGTATACGACGAATCCGTTTTCGACCGGCGAAAAATCGGAAACATATGTGACGGGGACGCCCGGCGAAGGCGATTTGGTTGCGGAAACTGTCGATGAAGCCTTTTTGACGGGAACGCTCGGTTTTGAGGAGCGGCTCACAAGTTTTGTTCTTTCTGTGCTTGGTGCAAAATAAAGGGTGTGATTTTCTAAAAATATAATTTAACGGACTTGATAAATTTCAAGTCCGTTTTTTATTTTCATTTGTATATAAAAAGCATATTGATTATTGTTTTCGTATTGTATGTATTTAACGACGTCTGCGATCATCAGGAAACGCTGATAAGGTTTGAAGGCGGAGTTGCCGCGTCACTAAGTCACACGGCATTCAGTGCAAAAAATTACAGGGATATCAAAATTCACGGCACGCAAGCCGAACTTTACGGAAATACGGCAATAAATGAAATCATGGTTTCGTATTTTTCGGGAAAAGAAGAAAAATATCCTATCGATCTACCTGACGAGGTGACGGGCGGGCATCTCGGAGGAGATTACTATCTTATGGAATCGCTTTATAAGTTTTTTAACGGAGAGGAAGTAAAAGAATTGTCTTTACTGGATGTGTCTTTGGAAAGCCATCTTATGAGTTTTGCCGCGGAAGAATCGAGGAAAGCAATTGGTAAGACGGTAGATATCAAGTAAGTAGTTAATGTAAAAAGAGGGGAGTTTTCAGAAACTCTCCTCTTTTTCCTTATATATAATATTGAAAGAAGCTCAAAACATATTTGGCAACGTTTGACTTTATTTGCCGTTTAGGCTAAAATAGAGTATAGTAAAATTAATCAGAAAAAGCATGTAAAAAAACTTTTTAGAGCCACTTTTAGGGCCACTTTTGGGGCCACTTTGGGGCATCTGCCAATATATTGTGGTAAAACAAAGTCCCAACCACAAACAAAGTCCCAACCACAATATATTGTGGTTGGGACACCGTGGCAGGGGAGACGCGATTCGAACACGCAACCTACGGTTTTGGAGACCGCTACTCTACCATTGAGCCACTCCCCTAAGCACAAGTTATTATATATTAAATTGTTAATTAAGTCAACAGTTTTGACGGAAGTTTCAAAAAAAAGGAGTTAAAAATGAAAAAACAGTACAAACTCGGCGTGATCGGCGGCGGCTTCATGGCGCAGGCGATTATAAGCGGTATCGATTTTATTAAACCAAAGAAAATTATTGTATCCGACCCTTCACAAGCTGCCCGTGAAAAGCTCAGTTATCTTGGCGTCAACGTTACGGAAAACAACAGGGATGTGGCGGATAATTGCGAGTATCTCTTGCTTGCCGTCAAACCGCAGACATTTCCTGCCGTTGCGGAAAGCCTGAAAGGGGTTCCCGTTGAAAAAGTTATCTCCATCATGGCGGGAGTGAAAAAGCAGGTCGTGCGCGATTTGCTCTTTGGACAGGCGAAAGTTGTTCGGGTTATGCCAAATCTTCCCTGTTCCATCGGATTCGGAATGACAGCGCTTGATCTTTCGGATTTTGAGCAGGATGTGGACGATTGCGCATTTGTACAGGAGCTGTTTAACAGGATCGGCAATGTTCTTGTCGTACCCGAAGAAAAGCTGAATGCTGTCACGGGTATCAGTGGGAGCGGCCCCGCCTATGTCTACCTTTTTATTGACGGTCTGATCAAGGCGGGCATTGCACAGGGATTGGACGAAGAAGAGGCAAAAACGCTTGCTGTCAATACGGTCGTGGGCGGCGCGGAAATGGTTGTGCACTCGGACGACAAGACCATCGAAGAGATGGTTTCAGCTGTCTGCAGTAAGGGCGGAACGACCATTCAGGCAGTGGAGTCGTTCAAGCGCGATGATCTGGAAGGCGTGATCGGGCGCGCCGTGGCGGCGTGTGTAAAGCGTGCGGAAGAGCTTTCTGAAAACTGATATGAAGCACGTGGATCTTTATACGGACGGCGCTTGTTCGGGCAATCCCGGGGCGGGCGGATACGGAGCGATTTTGATTTTTAAGGGGATCGAGCGCGAGATCAGCGGTGCCGAACCTTCCACGACCAACAATCGCATGGAGATCTATGCCGTGATCGCCGGACTGGAAAAGCTGAAAGAGCGGTGCGACGTGACGGTGTACAGTGATTCCGCCTACACGGTGAATGCATTTAATGAGGGTTGGCTGTACGGCTGGATGAAAAACGGCTGGAAAAAAGCGGACGGGAAACCGGTACAGAATGTGGAACTTTGGCAGCGGCTGTATGAACTTGTGAGATTTCACGAGGTGAGATTTGTCAAAGTGAAAGGGCACGCGGACAACGCTTACAACAACAGATGCGACGAACTTGCCCGTACGGCGATCAAAAAGCTTGTGAATGCGTAAACGATACATTTTTAACGCATCGTCAGGATATAATAAGAATAGAGGATTTTTATCTGCGAGTAGAAATGAAACAGTCAATCAATAAAATAATTCAGATCTTTGTGCCTTTGATCTGTTCTGTCGCAGTGATCGTCTTTACTGTTCTGTGCATGAGGAATTTCCGCGAGGGATTCTTTTACGAGCACGCTTCGGTGATCACTTCGGCGGCTGTCAGCATAGAAATCATATATATCGGCACGGCCGTTGCTTTTTTGCTGAAAAAGTCGCAGATCGTTTACAAGATCATGCTCACGGGGCTGGTGCTTGCGGCATTGCTTCTGGTGGGACTGTTTGTTCTGCAGGTGACGGGTATTTTAGAAAAGATCCGGTCAAGGGAAGCTCTTCTCGAGTTGATCGACTCCACAGGCGTGTGGGGACCGCTCGTCTTCATTGTTTTGCAGGCTTTGCAAGTATTTTTACTGCCCATTCCGGGCACGCTGACCGTGGGCGTGGGCGCCTTTTTGTTTCGCCCTTTGGAAGCATTTTTGTATAGCTTTGCCGGTATATTCATCGGTTCGCTTGTCGGATTTTGGATCGGCCGAGTGGTTGGTTATAAGGCTGCCTCCTGGCTTGTCGGAAAGGAAAGTCTGGATAAGTGGCTGGAAAAGATCAAAGGCAAGGACAGAAGGCTTCTTACTGCAATGTTCATACTTCCTATCTTTCCGGACGACGTGCTGTGTTTTGTGGCGGGGCTTTCGACGATGACCTGGAAATATTTTATCATCATGCAGATCATTTCCAGGGCTATTTCCGTGGCGGTTACAAGTTTTTCGATCGGAGGGAATACCATTCCTTACAATACCTGGTGGGGCATACTTTGCTGGACTCTTATAGGAGCGGCGATCATAGGCCTTTTTGTTCTCATCTACAAAAAAGGAGATCGGATGGAGGCATGGTTTTTGAAGAAGTTTTCCCGTAAAAAGGAAAACTGTGAGGAAAACAAAGGGGAACCCGAGAAAAAGGATTGATCAAGAGGAGCGTTTCTGTACGAATAATGCGTGCGGGAACGCTTTTTTATGTCTGCACAAGGCGCCGGACTGTTTTTTTTTACGGAATATTTGACAAAAGAGGCTCCCGGTACTATAATATATTTATACCTTATTAACAACGGAAGGAGTTTACGGATCTATGATTAAACTGATACGGAGCGGCTGCTATTATATGGGCGGCTTGCTGGTAAGGGAAAGTCAGGCCTTTATGACGGGGGAGCAGAAAGCTGCCGCACAAAAAGGTACGATGTCCTACCGCATTCTCAAAAGTCACAACATCGGCGATGAGGTCAATCTGAAAATTAAGTTCGACGCTATTGCGTCGCACGACATCACATATGTCGGCATCATTCAGACGGCAAAGGCGAGCGGATTGCGTGAATTCCCTCTTTCTTATACGCTGACAAACTGCCACAATTCTCTGTGCGCAGTGGGCGGGACGATCAACGAGGACGATCACGTTTTCGGACTTTCCGCCGCAAAAAAATATGGCGCAAACTTTGTTCCGCCGCATCTTGCCGTCATTCATCAGTATATGCGTGAAATGGAGGCGAAGGTCGGCAGAATGATCCTGGGCAGCGATTCGCATACCCGTTACGGTGCGCTCGGCACGATGGCGGTGGGCGAAGGCGGTCCGGAACTTGTCAAACAGATCCTCAACAAGACGTACGACATCAGGCGTCCCGAAACGGTTGCCGTGTATCTGCGCGGAAATCTGAAAAAGGGCGTCGGCCCGCAGGACGTTGCCATCGCATTGTGCGGTGCCGTCTTCAAGAACGGGTTTGTTAAAAACAAGATTTTGGAATTTATCGGGCCCGGAATCAAAAATCTGACCATGGATTACAGGAACGGCATCGATGTAATGACGACGGAAACGGCTTGCCTCTCTTCCATTTGGGAAACGGATGACAAGACGCGCGAGTACTATAAGATCCATGGCAGAGAAGAGGACTATAAGGAACTCAAACCTGCTGACGTTGCGTATTACGACAGCGGTATCGTCATCAATCTTTCTACCATCGAGCCGATGATCGCAATGCCTTTCCATCCCAGCAATGCGTTTACTATCCGCGAGGTGCTCGATCATCCGCGCGAGATCCTGGAAGAAGTGGAAGCGGCGGGCAGGAAACTGCGCGGCGACGACAACTTTACTCTGACGGACAAGATCCGCGACGACGGACTGTACGTTTCGCAGGGTATCATTGCCGGTTGTGCGGGCGGTATGTATGAAAATATCGCCGAGGCATACGAGATCCTCAAGGGAAAATCTACGGGTGCGGACGAATTTTCGCTGAGTGTGTATCCTTCCAGCCAGCCTGTATACAAGGCGCTTGTGGAAAACGGATACATCGGCGGACTGATGGATGCGGGTGCGATCATCAAGACGGCGTTCTGCGGCCCTTGTTTCGGTGCAGGAGATGTTCCTGCCAACAACGGGCTCTCTATCCGTCACACCACGCGCAACTTTGAAAGCCGTGAAGGAAGCAAGCCTGCGGCGGGTCAGTTAGCGGCTGTTGCATTGATGGATGCCCGCTCGATCGCCGCAACGGCGGCAAACGGCGGCAGACTCACGCCCGCGACGGAAGTCAGCTATACTAAAAAGGTCAAAAAATATTTCTTCGACGCAAAGATCTATCAGAACAGGGTGTATCAGGGTGCAGGGAAAGCACAGCGCGAGGAAGAACTTAAATATGGTCCGAACATTGCCGATTGGCCGAAAATGATCCCTTTGGGCAAGAACTTGCTTATCAAGGCGGTCAGTGTCATCAATGATCCCGTGACCACGACGGACGAACTGATCCCTTCGGGAGAAACGTCTTCCTATCGTTCCAACCCTCTCAAACTTGCCGAGTTTGCGCTTTCCAGAAAGGATCCCGCATATGTGGGCAGGGCAAAAGCCGTCAAGGCGGACGAGGAAGTGCGTCGCGAAACGGGCAGTCTTCCCGAGAAAGTTCTCAAGGATGTTGCTCTTCTCGACATCGCAAAGGATACGATTTACGGAAGCTGCGTCGTTGCAGTTAAGCCGGGCGACGGTTCCGCGCGCGAACAGGCTGCTTCCTGCCAGCGTGTCCTCGGCGGTATTGCAAACATCGCCAAAGAATACGCTACAAAGCGGTATCGCAGCAATCTCATTAACTGGGGTATGCTTCCCTTTACGGCGGAAAAGCTTCATTTTAAAGTGGGGGACTATATTTATATCGAGAATATCGACACCTATATTGCCGAAGGTGCGGAGCAGATCCCTGCAAAACATCTGAGCGGCAAGACCGTAAAGGATATTGTTCTCAGCGTCGGAACTCTGACGCAGGACGAGAAAAATATCATCCTGAAAGGTTGTCTGATCAACTTCAATGCGGCAAATTGACGGCATTGTGAAAACAAAGAGGTGGGTATGCTGACGCTGAAACAATACAAAGAGATCATCGATCTTCACTATCACGCCCGCAAGAGGGAGATCCTCGGCGAAGAGGAAAAGAGCGCGATCTGTGATGAGATGCTCGGGATCCTGTTGGAAGAGCGGAACGAGATAGCTGCGTTCAGTTATCCGTATAAGGTCAAGCGCGACCTTATCTGGGGATTTTTGAATCAGCGCCCGCCTAACCCCGTCACCCCTCGTTTTTTGGAATTGCAGGACAGGCTTTTTTCTTCCGAAACGGAGGAACGCGGCGTTGTAGACGTCGGTGAATTTAAGGAAGAGGACGGACTGTGTCTTTGGAAAGGCGACATAACGAGGTTGAACGCGGATGCCGTGGTGAATGCGGCCAACAATTCGCTGCTTGGTTGTTTTATTCCGCATCATAAATGTATCGACAACGTTATTCATTCCCGGGCGGGCGTTCAGGTACGGTTGGATTGCTCAAAAATTATGGGGGCGCAGGGAGAATCGGAACCTTCCGGATGTGCTAAAATCACGCTGGCATATAATCTTCCGTCCAAGTATATCATTCACACGGTCGGGCCGATGGTAAGGCTGCACGTAACGGAGGAGAATGAACGAGTCCTGCGCAACAGTTACATGTCCAGCTTGAATCTTGCGAAGGAAATGAAACTCAAAAGCATTGCCTTTTGCTGTATTTCTACGGGAATTTTCGGATTTCCCGCTGAGGACGCTGCGGCAATCGCGGTGGGGGCTGTTAAAAACTGGCTGTTGGAAACAAGGTATCCCATTCGCGTCGTGTTCGACGTGTTCCTGGACAGAGATTTGGAAATTTATAAAGACGTTTTGAAAAATACCTGAGACAGGCGCCGTTTACCGCGGAATATACCGCGGTAAACGGCGCTGTATTTTTAAAAGGGGTTTTCTTGACAAATTCTGCCCGTTCGTATTATAATAATTGCAACCGAATAGGTAGAGATTGGTGGGGTTATGAAACAGGAATTTAAAGTGACGGGAATGACGTGTGCGGCGTGTTCCGCAGGCATACAGAAAACCGTCGGAAAAATGAATGGTGTCAGGAGGGCGGAAGTCAGCCTGATGGGGGAAAAGATGCAAGTGGAGTTTGACGAAACGGTTCTTTCCTCCCAAGAGATCGTGGCGGCCGTCGAGTCGCTGGGATACGGTGCGTCTGTCAGATCGGAAGGAACAGACGCAAAGGTTCAAAAAATTGTGTCTGCGCCCTTGCCAGAAGATGCGGCCCAAAAACTAAAACACAGGTTCTTTGCTTCGCTTTGCTTTTTGGTTCCGCTTTTGTATTTTACCATGGGGCATATGCTCGGAGCGCCTTTGCCTGCCTTTTTGAAGAACGGTTCCAATTTTGCCCTTGTCCAGTTGCTTTTGACAACGCCCGTTCTTTTTATCAACTTTGCGTTTTTCAGGAGCGGGATCAAGGCTGCGATCAAACGCGTTCCAAACATGGATACGTTGGTCAGCCTGGGGAGTGCTGTTTCTTTTCTGTACAGCGTAGCTGTCATGTTTCTTTTGCCGCTGCGGGAAGTTTCCATGACTCTTGCCATGAATTCCCTGTTTTTTGAATCGGCTGCGATGGTCCTTACGCTCGTCACACTTGGTAAATGGCTGGAAGCTCGTTCCAAGAAAAAGACGGGCGAGGAAGTGGAAAAACTTCTTCGCCTTGCGCCCGATACCGTCACGGTAGAGCGGGACGGCGAGCGCAAAAAGATCCCTCTGCGCGAACTTTGCGTGGGAGATGTGGTCGTGGTCATGCAGGGTGACAGCATCCCCGCGGACGGCGTTGTGTTGGAAGGAAATTCTTTTGTGGACAAATCCGCATTGATGTCCCCGTTTTTGTAGTCCACGTTCAAAACCTCGTGTCCCTGTTTCAGCAAAATTTCTCGAGCCGCAGCGCCGATACCGGTCGAAGCGCCCGTCATAACGTAAATTGCCATAACGCCCTCCCTTGTCTAACTTTAAGTCGATGTTAACAGAAAAAAAACTTGCGGTCAATTTTTGAACACTAATTTATTTTTAATTTATTAAGTAACGAAGATGAGGTAAAAATTAACGAAAAACAGCAAATTTAAGCAAAAAAATGGCAAATTGTGTGAAAAATATAACTTAATTTGCCAAAATTTAATTGTGTACAAAATTAACACTATATTTTGTACAAAATACTTTAATTTTTGAAAGTTGTGTGTTAAAATAAATTAAA
>CASFBD010000099.1:7110-12574 GCA_949292885.1 uncultured Bacillota bacterium | reverse complement strand
CGATGGCAGCGTCCTATTTCGGGCTGGATCTCACCGTGTATATGGTAAAGGTGTCCAGCGAACAGAAGCCCAACCGCAAGGAAGTCATGCGCACTTACGGCGCGCAGGTCATCGCCTCGCCCTCGGATACGACCGCCGCCGGCAGGAAGATCCTCGCGGAGTTCCCCGGCACGGGCGGCTCCCTCGGCTGCGCCATCAGCGAAGCGGTGGAAAGGGCCGTCACCTCCGATTCCTGCCGCTATGTGCTCGGCAGCGTGCTCGATCACGTCGTGCTGCACCAGTCCGTCATAGGCCTTGAAAGCAAAGCCGCCCTCGAAAAGTACGGCGTGCAGCCGGACATGATCATCGGCTGCTGCGGCGGCGGCTCCAACTTCGGCGGACTCATTGCACCGTTTATGGGCGATAAGATCGCGGGCAAGAACAACATTGATTTTGTCGGCGTCGAACCAGCCAGCTGTCCTTCCCTCACGCGCGGTAAATACGCGTACGACTTCTGTGACAGCGCCAAGATCACGCCGCTTGCGAGAATGTATACGCTTGGCTGCGGATTTATGCCGGCGCCTAACCATGCGGGCGGGCTTCGCTATCACGGCATGAGTCCTATTGTTTCCGCGCTGTATCATCAGGGATATATGCGTGCCGTAACAGTAGAGCAGACAAAGGTGTTTGAGGCAGCGGAGAAGTTTGCGCGCATCGAGGGCATTTTGCCTGCGCCTGAGTCCAGCCATGCCATCCGCGTTGCCATCGATGAGGCGCTTCGTTGTAAAGAGACGGGCGAGGAAAAGACCATTCTGTTCGGACTGACGGGTACGGGATATTTCGACATGAGTGCTTACAAGCAGTATAACGACAGGACAATGACCGATTATATTCCCACGGATGCGGACTTGCAGAAAGGTTTTGATTCTCTGCCGGATATTCCTCAAAATAAGTAAAAAAATTAATTGCAATCGCTTTATAAAAATGATATAATAGAGGGAGAACAAACCGTTCTCCCTCTGCTTTTTTGGGGGGGGGACTGAATAATTACTGACAGAGGTTATGATATGCAACTTCAGGATCTGTACGGCGCCGGTGCCGGGAAAGAGGCTTTCAGAAAGCGCACGCAGGCATTGTCTGCGCTCTTTGAAAAAAAGACGGGAGAAAAGCCGGAAGAATGGTTTTCTTCTTCGGGCAGGGCGGAGATCGTTGGAAATCACACCGATCACAACCACGGCAAAGTGATCGTTGCCGCCATCAGCTGCGATATTCTCTCTGCAGTCAAAAAGCGCGACGACGGGATCATCTGCATTCATTCAGAAGGATTTCCTTCCTTTGAATTTCATGTAAACGACCTGGAGATCGATCCCAAAGAATACGGTAAGAGCATTGCGCTTGCGCGCGGTGTGGTCAAGGGGATCACCGAGCGCGGCTATAAAGTAGGGGGCTTTACCTGCTGTTCGGAAAGCACGGTTTTCCGCGGAGCGGGCGTTTCCTCTTCGGCAGCGTACGAGCTTTTGATTTGCGAGATCCTCAACAGCCTGTATTTGGACGGAAAACTCAGCAAGGTGGAAAAGGCGATCATATCACAGTACGCGGAAAACGTGTATTTCGGAAAGCCCTGCGGACTTCTCGATCAGTCCGGTATCTCGCTGGGCGGGATCAACAAGATCGATTTTAAAGATCCTTCCGCACCCGTTATTGATTCCCTCACGCCTCCCGCGGGTTATACTCTGGTCATCACCAATACGGGCGGATCCCATGCGGCGCTGACAGAGCACTATGCAGCCATCAAGACGGAAATGCTGGCGGTAGCGAAATGCTTTGGCAAAGAGGTCTTGCGCGAAGTGCCTTATGAGGAGTTCTTTGCGGCTATCCCGCAGCTTCGCAAAAAGGTTTCCGAACGTGCTATTCTCCGCGCTTTCCATTTTTATGAAGAAAACGACCGCGTAGACGCGGCCGCTGCGGCATTGCAGAGCGGAAATGTGCAGGGATTCCTTTCGGCTGTGGGCGCATCCGGCGTAAGCAGCCTGAACTGCCTGCAAAACTGCTTTGTTCCGGGGAGCGACGAACAGCCTGTTTCCCTGGCGATACATATGTCCGAACGCATCATCCGCGACGGAGCTGTCCGCGTGCATGGCGGCGGTTTTGCGGGAACGGTTCTTGCATACCTTGCGGACGCGGAAGTGGAAAACTACGTCGCGCAGATGAGCAAGGTGTTCGGAAAGGAAAATGTCTTTACGGCAAGCGTGCGCCTGCCGGGTGCAACCAGACTGGACCTCGGCGAGCTTATCGGCTGAGTCTCTTGTCCCGAATATCATATTTCAGAAAGGAGGAAGCGTTATGATTCACGCAAGTTTGTTTGGCAAGACGTCGGACGGGAGAGATGTCCACGCGTTTAAGATCAAGGACGGCGCAAACGAAGCAACCATTCTCAGTTACGGCGGCATCATCCAGTCTTTGAAGATCGCGGACAAGGAAGGAAAATTGGTGGATGTCGTTCTCGGTTACGATGATATGGCGTCCTATGAAAAAAATGGCGGGTATTTGGGCGCTCTGATCGGGCGCTGCGGCAACCGTATCGACAAGGGACACCTTGTCGTGGACGGGACGGAATATAAGCTGTACTGCAACGACCGCGGCAATCATCTGCACGGCGGCAGAGAAGGTTTTGATAAAAAAGTCTGGAATTACGTGTTCGAGGGCGGAGACGGAAATATTCTCAACCTCAGTACGGTCAGTCCGGACGGGGAGGAGAACTATCCCGGCAATCTGCGCCTGCAGGTAAGGTATACATTTGTCAACGGCGAACTCAGGATCGAGTATGGCGCCATGTCCAGCAAAAAGACGCCTATCAACCTGACAAACCATGCGTACTTCAATCTGGACGGGGAAGGTTCGGGCAATGTTCTGGACACATTCCTGACCATTGCGGCGGACAGGATCACGCCCACGGACGATGCGCTTATTCCGCGCGGTGAATTCCGCGACGTGGAAGGCACTCCTTTCGATTTCAGAAAACCGCACCGCATCGGCGAGCGCATCGGCAGCGACGATGAGGACATCGCGCGTCAGAACGGTTACGACGTCAACTATGTTCTCAACAAGGCGGCAGGCGTCTACGGTAAAGTGGCGGAAGCGGAAAGCGAGAGGAGCGGCATCTGCATGGAAGTCTATACGGATATGCCTGCACTCCAGCTGTATACCGGCAACGGGCTCAGTCAGAAGGGTAAGTCTGCTTTCTATAACCGCAACTACGGATTCTGCATGGAAACGCAGTACATCCCCAACAGTGTCAATGTTCCCGCATACGCCGCGCTTGGCGACTGTATGTTTGAGAAAAACAAGATCTATCATTCGGTCACTGCATATAAATTCAGCGTAAAATAAGGCGTTCGATATGAAAATTCTCATTGCGTCCGATTTGCACGGTTCGGCGTATTACACAAAAATACTTGCACAGCGTTTTGCCGAGGAGGGTGCCTCCCAGCTTGTTCTTTTGGGAGATATTTACAACCACGGTCCGCGCAATCCTCTGCCGGAAGGGTATGATCCTTTGGGTGTGGCGGAAATTTTGAACAAAATTACGGATAAGCTTATCGTTGTGAAAGGGAACTGCGACAGTGACGTGGATACCCTCATTTCCGATTTTGAATTTGTTTCCGAGGCTGTGCTCTATGCGGACGGCAAGAAGATCTTTTTGCAGCACGGGGATAAGTATTGCATCGACAATCTTCCCAAAAACTGTGGGGATTGCTTTGTTTACGGGCATTATCATACGGGATTTCTCAAAAGGGAAGGGAATGTTCTCGTTGCAAATTGCGGTTCCGTGTCGCTGCCTAAGGGCGGCACGCCCAACAGTTATATTCTGTTGGAGGACGGTGTTCTCGTCCTGAAAGAAATGGATGGCAAAGAGATTTGCCGTATGAATATCTGATCGTACCGCCGCGGCAGTTTTGCCGCGGCGGCTTTTCGGGATTTGAGGGAAAAGCGTTCTTTAAATAATTGCGTTTTTCCTCCGTTTATGATAGAATAGATAAAATAGGTTAATGCGGCTTTTTCCGCATCTGATCGAGAAAAAGATATGCCGCGGAGACAGGGTGCAGCCATGAGTTTTGAGGATTTACAGAGAGAAGACAATCAGTACATTTCCAATACTTATAATCGTTTTGCCGTGGATCTTGCGCGCGGCGAGGGCGCCACGCTCTGGTCGGAAGAGGGCAGGAAATACGTGGATTTCGGCAGCGGTATCGCCGTAAACACCTTTGGCGTCAACGACGAGGTGTGGAAAAAGGCGGTCATAGAACAGCTGAACAAGATCCAGCACGCAAGCAATTTGTATTATACGCGCCCGCAGGCGCGATTGGCGCACCTGCTCTGCCAAAAGACGGGCGCCAAAAAGGTGTTTTTCTGTAATTCGGGCGCGGAAGCCAACGAGTGCGCCATCAAGGCCGCACGCAAATATTCTTTCGATAAGTACGGTGAGGGAAGGTACGGCATCGTCACGTTGAAAAACTCATTCCATGGCAGAACGATGGCAACGCTTTCCGCTACGGGCCAGGATGTGATGCACAAATATTTTATGCCTTTCCTCGACGGTTTTTCATATGCGGACCCCACTTTTGAAGGGGTAAAAAAGTGTTGTACGAAAGCGACGTGCGCCGTAATGCTCGAGCTTGTGCAGGGCGAGGGCGGTGTGCGGCCGCTGGATGAGCGGGAAGTGAAAAAAATAGAGAGCTTCTGCAAGAAAAACGACATTCTGCTCATTGTGGACGAGGTGCAGACAGGCAACGGCAGAACAGGAAGACTGTATGCTTATGAACATTTCGGCATCTCACCGGATATCGTCACCACGGCAAAAGGGTTGGGAGGCGGACTTCCCCTGGGCGCTGCCATGTTTTTTGAAAAGTGTGAAAACGTGTTTGGCGCGGGGGATCACGGATCCACCTTCGGCGGTAATCCTGTCGCCTGTGCGGGTGCCGTTTCCATACTGGAACGTCTGGACGAAAAACTTCTGCTTGAAGTACAGGGCAAAAGCGCCTATCTGTTCACACATCTGGGCAGGATCAGAAATGTCCTGTCCGTGACCGGACTGGGATTGATGATCGGACTGGAAACGACCAAGTCTTCCCGCGAGGTTGCGGAAAAGTGCCTGGAACGCGGGCTTATCGTGCTGACGGCAAAAAATAAAGTCCGCCTGCTTCCGCCGCTCAATGTAAAGAAGGAAGAAATTGACTTTGCAATACAAATTCTCAATGAGGTAATATCCGAATGAAACACCTTTTAAAGCTGTCCGACCTTTCGGCGGAGGAAATTTACGGGATCCTGAATCTTGCAGATCAGCTCAAATACGAGCGCAAGAACAACATTCCCCACCCGCATCTGCAGGGGAAAAAGCTGGGAATGATCTTTTCCAAGTCATCCACCCGTACCCGCGTCAGTTTTGAAGTGGGAATGTACGAATTGGGCGGCTATGCGCTTTTTC
>CASFBD010000099.1:0-7099 GCA_949292885.1 uncultured Bacillota bacterium | reverse complement strand
CGATCAAAGATACTATCCGCGTTCTTTCGCGTTACCTGGACGGCATTATGATCCGTACTTTTGCGCAGCAGGATGTGGAAGATCTTGCAAAGTACGGGTCCATTCCCATCATCAACGGGCTCACCGACTACTGCCATCCCTGCCAGGTACTTGCCGATCTCATGACCATCCGCGAGTATAAGGGCAGCCTGAAAGGGCTGAAACTGTGTTTTGTCGGGGACGGCAACAATATGGCAAATTCCCTCATTGTGGGCGGCATTAAGGTGGGTATGGAAGTTGCTGTTGCCTGCCCGGATAATTACCGCCCCGACGAAAAGATCGTCCGCTGGGCGCAGGAAAACGGCAAACTTACGGTGACGTCTGACCTGAAAGAGGCGGCGGCGAATGCGGATGTCCTTTATACGGATGTGTGGGCGTCTATGGGGCAGGAAGGTGAAAAGGCGGAGCGCGAAAAGGCGTTTGCCGGATACTGCATCGACGCGGAATTGATGAAAGCTGCAAAACCGGATGCGATGGTGTTGCATTGTCTGCCGGCGCATCGCGGTGAGGAAATTACGGAAGAAGTTCTCGAAGCGCACGCGGGCGAAATTTTTGACGAGGCGGAAAATCGTCTGCACGCACAGAAGGCAGTTCTTGTCAAACTGCTCAAATAAATAAATTGCAAGGATCTGTACTATGAAAGAAGAAAAAGTGTATTTAACGTTGCAGAACGGGCAGGTGTTTGAAGGAAAGCGCTTTGGCGCCGATGGAGATGTGCTTGGAGAACTTGTTTTTACCACGGGTATGACCGGCTACATTGAAACGCTTACCGATCCCAGCTATTACGGGCAGATCGTCATTCAAACTTATCCTCTTATCGGAAATTATGGGATGATTTTATCCGACAGAGAGAGTAAAAAACCTTATCTTTCCGGGTATATTGTGCGTGAATATTGCGAACAGCCCTCTAATTTCCGGTGTGAAAAGAAAATAGACGATTATCTGAAAGAGCAAAATGTTGTCGGAATTTATGGTATAGATACGCGTGAGCTTACAAAAACGGTGCGGGAAGCAGGGGTCATGAATGCGTTTATTTCTTCTAAACCCGTAAAAGACACTGCTTTTATCGGCGAATATGTAATCAGCGATGCGGTCAATAAATGCACCTGCAAGCAAGAGCGCTATTATGGGGAAGAAGGTGCGAAAAGGACAGTCGTCTTATGGGATTTCGGTGCAAAAGAGAATATTGTGCGGGAACTTGTCAGACGAGATTGCCGTGTCATTCGCGTGCCTGCCTGGTACACGGATGAACAGATCCTCGCTTTGAAGCCGGATGGCGTAATGCTCACAAACGGGCCCGGAGATCCCGCCGAAAATACGGGCGTCATCGAAAATATTCGCAGGATCGCGGGAAAACTTCCTATTTTCGGAATATGCCTGGGACATCAGCTTTTTGCGCTTGCCATGGGCGGAAAGACAAAGAAGATGAAATACGGTCACCGTGGTGCAAACCAGCCCGTCAAAGAGTTAAAGACCGGTACAGTCTATATTTCCAGCCAGAACCACGGGTACGAAGTGATTGCTGATTCCATAAAAGAAGTCGGCGAACTGAGCTTTGTTAATGTTAACGACAATACTTGTGAGGGTGTAGAATACCCCGATCTGAAGGCTTTTACGGTACAATTCCATCCGGAGGCTTGCGCCGGTCCCTTGGATGCGCGCGATCTGTTTGATAAATTTATGGTTATGATGGACGGAGGAAAAACAAATGCCTAAAAGAAGCGATATAAAAAAGGTTCTCGTCATCGGCTCCGGCCCGATCGTCATCGGGCAGGCGGCAGAATTTGACTATGCAGGCGCGCAGGCGTGCCGCGTCCTCAAAGATGCGGGCGTAAACGTCGTTCTGTGCAACTCAAACCCTGCCACGATCATGACGGATAAGGCGTTGGCGGACGAGATCTATCTCGAACCGCTTACCCTCGAATCCATTAAGCGTATCATTAAAAAAGAGCGCCCGGACAGCCTTCTTGCCTCTCTCGGCGGGCAGACGGGACTCACTATCGGATGCCAGCTTGCCAAGGAAGGGTTCCTGGACGAGTGGGGCGTCAAGCTTATCGGCACAAAGGTGGACGCCATCGACCGTTCGGAGGACAGGGAACTGTTCAAGGAAACCATGCAGAAGATCGGCCAACCTGTCGTCCCTTCCGACATCGCTTATACGGTAGAGGAATGCGTTGCTGTCGCCAACAAGATCGGTTATCCCGTCATTATCCGTCCTGCATTTACTTTGGGCGGTGCGGGCGGCGGTGTTGCCTACACGGAAGAGGATCTGCGCATTATCTCCCACAACGGGCTCATGCTCTCGCCCATCACGCAGGTCCTGGTCGAAAAATACATTTACGGCTGGAAAGAGATCGAGTTTGAAGTGCTGCGCGACAGCCACGGCAATGTGCTCACTGTCTGCTCGATGGAAAACTTTGACCCCGTCGGCATCCATACGGGTGACTCTATCGTCGTGGCTCCCTGTCAGACGCTTTCCGACAAAGAGTACCAGATGTTGCGCACGGCGTCTTTGAAGATCATCACCGAACTCGGTATCGAGGGCGGCTGCAACTGCCAGTTTGCACTCAATCCCGATTCCTTTGAATATTCGGTCATCGAGGTCAATCCCCGCGTGTCCCGTTCTTCTGCTCTGGCGTCCAAGGCGACGGGGTATCCCATTGCCAAAGTGGCTACCAAAATCGCGTTGGGATACACGCTGGACGAGATCAGAAACGACGTCACGGGTAAGACGTATGCCTGCTTCGAGCCTACGATCGACTATGTCGTTGTCAAGCTGCCCAAGTGGCCGTTCGATAAATTCCTGTACGCTAAGCGCGAACTGGGTACGCGCATGAAAGCGACGGGCGAAGTGATGGCGATCGGCACGTCCTTTGAAATGGCTATCATGAAAGCGGTGCGCGGCGCGGAAATTTCCCTTTCCTCGCTCAACCTCAACAAATACGAGGGCAAGGACCTGCGCGAAGAGCTGCACAAACTTTCCGACGAACGCCTTTTCACTGTTTTTGCGGCCATCAAAGCGGGCATTTCTTTGGATGAGATCTTCGAGATCACCAAGATCGACCGCTGGTTCTTAAACAAACTTAAAAATCTTGTCGATTATGAAGCGCGCCTTGCGAGCGAAAAACTCACTCGCGCTCTGTATGATGAGGGCAAGCGCCTGGGGTATCCTGACAAGGAATTGGAAAAACTTTCCGGGCAGAAGATCCCGTATCACAGAAAGGCTGTCTATAAGATGGTCGATACCTGCGCCGCGGAATTTTCCGCCGAAACGCCTTACTTCTATTCCACGTACGACGAGTACGCGCACGACGAAGCCACGCCTTTCATCAAGGAAAGCACCAAAAAACGCATCATTGTTATAGGCTCCGGTCCTATCCGCATCGGGCAGGGTATCGAGTTCGACTATTCTTCCGTGCATTGCGTGTGGACTCTCAAACAGCTGGGGTATGAGGTCATTATCATCAACAATAACCCCGAAACCGTTTCTACCGATTTCGACACGGCGGACAGACTGTACTTCGAGTCGCTTAAACCCGAAGATGTCCAGAATGGCATTGACAAAGAAAAGCCTTGCGGTGTCGTCATTACTTTCGGCGGACAGACGGCGATCAAGCTTTGCAACTATCTGGACAAGAAGGGGGTTCGTATCCTCGGAACATCTGCGGACAGCGTAGACATGGCAGAGGACCGCGAACGCTTTGATGAACTGCTCGAACAGTTCGGGATCAGCCGTCCGAAGGGACTCACGGTCATGACCAAGGAGGAAGCGCTTGCTGCCGCGGACAAGCTGGGGTATCCCGTGCTGCTCCGTCCTTCCTATGTCATCGGCGGTCAGAACATGACCATCGCTTTCACGGAAAGCGATATTTCCAGATACATGGACGTCATTCTTGCCCAGCACATCGAAAATCCCGTCCTTTGCGACAAATATCTGATGGGGCAGGAACTGGAAGTAGACGTCATCAGCGACGGCGAAGATGTACTGATTCCCGGGATCATGCAGCATATCGAGCGCGCGGGCGTACACAGCGGTGACTCCATTGCCGTGTACCCGCCTTACAACCTCAGCGACATTATGCTGGATAAGATCATCGAGTGTTCCACTCAGCTGGCGCTTTCGCTGAAAACAAAGGGCCTCATCAACATTCAGTTCCTTGTCTATCACAATGAACTGTACGTCATCGAGGTCAATCCCCGTGCATCGCGTACCATTCCGTACATTTCCAAAGTTACGGGCGTACCTATGGTGGAACTTGCTACCAAGATCATGGTGGGGGCTAAACTCAAAAAACTCGGTTACGGAACGGGATTGTACAAGAGTTCTCCGTATGTGGCAGTCAAAGTTCCCGTGTTCTCCTTTGAAAAACTCAACGACGTCAACTCTCAGCTCGGGCCGGAAATGAAGTCTACGGGTGAAGTGCTGGGTATCGGCAAGACCATCGAGGAGGCTTTGTTCAAGGGACTTGTTTCCGCGGGCTTCAAACTCTGCCACCCCAGCAAACAGCGCGAGGTCGGCGTCTACTTCACCATCAACGACCAGGATAAATTTGAGATCCTCGGGCTCGCCAAAAAGTTCAGTGATCTGGGACTGACCATTTACGCTACAAAGGGAACGGCGGACACCATCCGCACCCTCGGCATCGACGTGCATACAGTGGAGCGCCTCTCGCAGGACGAGGAGATCTTCCGCCTGATGGACGACGGCAAGATCGACTACATCGTCTATACGGGCAAGACGGATATGGATTCCATCAATGACTATATCCGGATGCATCATCATGCGATCCTGCTCGGTATCACCACGCTGACGTCGCTGGATACGGCAAATGCTTTGGCGGACATCATTGCAAGCCGTTTCAATGAAGACAATACAGAGCTGGTTGACATCAACAACCTGCGCACCGAGCGCACCAAGCTCAAATTCACCAAGATGCAGAGCTGCGGCAATGACTACATCTTCTTCGACAATATGGACGGGAAGATCACCTGCCCCGAATCTCTTGCCATCAATTTTGTCGACCGTCATTTCGGTGTCGGCGGAGACGGGATCACCCTCATCGAAAAGTCGGATGTCGCAGATGCCAGAATGCGCATTTTCAACAAGGACGGCAGCGAGGGCGCCATGGCGGGTAACTCCATCCGCTGTGTTGCGAAGTATCTGTTCGATAACGGTATCGTCAACAAGAAACACATGACCATCGAAACGCTGAGCGGTATCCGCCAGCTGACGCTTTTCACCTTTAACGGTAAGGTGAGTTCGGTCAGTGTGGATATGGGCAAAGCCGTGCTCAACGGCAAAGCGATTCCTTCCACGCTGGAAGGAGAAACAGTGGTCGGTAAAGAGATTTCTGTCGGCGGAAAGGAATACAGTGTCACTCTTGTTAACGTCGGTAACCCGCACTGCGTGGTATTCTGCGACAAGGTGGATGCGGTCGATCTTGCCAACGTAGGACCTTTGTTTGAGTATGCACCTTATTTCCCTCAGCGTATCAACACGGAATTTGTCCGCGTTGTCAACGACAAAACTCTGAAAATGCGTGTTTGGGAGCGCGGCAACGGCGAAACGCTTGCTTGCGGAACGGGCGCAGCAGCGTGTGTTGTTGCGGCGGTTCTCGGCGGATATTGCAAGACGGACGAGGATATTACCGTCAAAGTGCGCGGGGGCGATCTTATCGTGCGCTACTGTGCTGACGGGGAAGTCATTCTCACCGGTAATGCGCGGCAGGTGTTTGAAGGAACGGTGGAGTTTTAATCGGTATGCAGGAAGTATTCTACGAAGAAAGTGTTTCCGTTCACAACGAAAAACCTGTGAGGTTTCGCTACAAGCTGTTTACAGTCTTTGGTGTCATTTTTTTCCTTTCGGCGGCATTGGCTCTCATTCTCCTTTGGGGGCTGATGCTCACGCCGGTTGAGGAGGGGGCTGAGATCGATCTGAAATCGATCCTGCTCAACATGGTTCCGTATTTGGTCATGTTTGTACTCATGCTTGCGGGCGGCATTTTCCTCTTTGTCAAGCGTCACAGCTTTTATGTGAGTTACGATTACACCTTTGTTTCGGGCGAGCTCCGCATCAGCAAAGTACTTCACGGAAGAAAGCGCAAGCTATTGTACCGTATCTCTGACGAGAAGTATGTCAAAATCGGCAGGGTGGGTTCGGAATCGTACAAAAAGTTGAAATCTTCTCCGGATATTAAGGAAGATATTCTTACTCCCAACGAAGAAGCGGCGGAGGATAAAGAGTTTTACTATATTCAGGCGACAACGAGCGTCGGGAAGAAACTGCTCATTCTGGAATGCAGGCAGGAACTGCTTGCAAACATCCTGCATTATACCCGCAGAAATTTATTGGAATCGGAATTTAACAGAAAATGATCTATTTGGATAATGCCGCGACCACCGTCCCCGACGAGGGGGCGGTGAACGCGGCTCTGCAATTTTTGAAAAGCGAAGGATTTTACAATCCCTCCGCACTCTATCGTGCGGGATTCAATGCTCATAAGCAGGTGGAAGAAGCCCGCAAAGCTATCTTGTCATTGCTTGCGCCGCAGGGCGGATTTGAACTTGTCTTTACAGGATCCGGAAGCGAAGCGGACAATCAGGCGATCTTCTCCTGTGCAAAACGCGGCAATTTTGTTACGACCGCGGGTGAGCACGCCGCTGTCTATCAGAGCGCGAAAGAACTGGAAAAGCGCGGCGTGGAAGTGCGCTTTGCGCCCTTGCGGGCGGATGGAAGCGTCGATACGGAAGCTCTCTGCGCCCTCGTGGACAAGGATACATCTTGTGTATCAGTCATCCATGTCAATAACGAAACGGGGGCGGTCAACGACGTGGCTTCGATTGCCGCTGCGGTTAAAAAGATCAATCCTTCCCTGTGTTTTCACAGCGACGGGGTGCAGGCGTTCGGGAAGATCCCGTTTACGCTTACAAAAGACATAGATCTTTACACGGTCAGTGCGCACAAGATCGGCGGTGTGCGCGGCGTGGCGGGATTGTTTCGAAAGAAAGGTGCGCGTCTTTCGCCGTACATTTTCGGGGGCGGACAGGAAAACGGACTGCG
>CASFBD010000098.1 GCA_949292885.1 uncultured Bacillota bacterium | reverse complement strand
CATTATAACAGATATCTTGAATTCTGGCGAGTACTTTGTGTTAAACTTCTTTTCTCTTGACATTAAAATATGCACCTCCAAAAGTGTCCAACTTTTGGGATGCATATCAATTAAGCGTCGGGCTTGTAAATTTTCATATGATTTTCGATCAGTGGTTGAGCTTTTCGATGTCCGCTTTGCGGCACATCACGATCAGTCTCTCCGCATTGTTAAAGATATGGTCGGCGGAGGGCAGGGGAATAAGTGTTCCGCCCCGCTTGACGGCGAGAATGTTGAGGTTATACTTTGCGCGCACGCCCTTGTCTCGAATGGTTTTTCCTTCCCAGCTTTTGGGGGTGGGGACCTCGTAAATGGCGTATTCGGGGGTGAGCTGGATATAGTCGAAAATGTTGTCCGCGCTGAACTTGACGGCGAGTCGTTCTGCCATTTCTTTTTCTGCAAAGACGACGTCGTCTGCACCGTTTCTCAGCAGAAATTTTGCCTGGATCTCGGTGGAGGCACGGGAGAGAACAAATTTTGCGCCCGCTTCTTTCAGCAGAGAGGTGGTTTCCAGCGAAGACTGAAAATTTTCTCCGACGGACACCACGCAGATGTCAAAGTTATCTACGCCGATGGCTTCGAGAACGGAGGGTTTGGAGGCGTCTCCGATCTGTGCGTTGGTGACGTAAGGCAGGATCTCGTTGATTTTTTCTTCGTCCGTGTCGATCGCCATGACGTGGTTTCCCAGTTCTGTAAACTTCCTGGCAATGTAAGTTCCAAAGCGACCGAGGCCGATCACAAGTACAGATTTCATAAATACCTTCTTTTTTGTATTGTACGGCGCCGAATAGATTTCGGCACAACGTATGCGAGAAATTAAGACAAAACTCAGCCGATCCGCACCTTTTCGAGGGGGAGAGTCGCGGCGGGAGCATTGGGTGTGCCCAGGGAGAGCATGAACGTGAGGCAGCCCACTCTGCCCAAGTACATCAATACAGCAAGCACGATCTCCGAACCGATGCAGAGGTTGGGCGTGATGCCGAGCGTCAGTCCAACCGTTCCGATGGCGGAAATGACTTCAAACACGACGGCTGTGAGGGAAGGAACGGCACTGTTGTTCTGTTCAAACAGGCAGATGAGGATAATCCCCACAACCGCGAACAGAAGGTAGAGCGTCACAAACTGCGAGGCGTTTTTTACGTTTTCCTCGTCGATGCGCCTGCCGAAACATTCCACAGAGTGCTTGCCGCGCAGGAGGGAAATGAGGGCGAGCAGGAGGGTGGCAAAAGTGTTGGTCTTGATTCCGCCTGCCGTGGAACCGGAAGAGCCGCCCACGAACATCAGGCAGATGGTGACGAAAATGACCACTTCTTTGACGGCCCCGACGCCCGACAGGGGCAAAATGTTAAATCCCGCCGTGCGCGGCGATACAGCCGTAAAGAAAGAGGAAAAGATTCGTTCCTGCCAGGGCAGGTCGTTTTCCGCAAGGATAAAGAGCAGGGTGGGCACAACGATCAGCGCCGCCGTCGTCACCAGTACAAGTTTGGTGTGCAGCGCGTATTTGCGAAAGTGAAATTTGTGTTCCTTCAGATCGTCCCAGACAAAGAAACCGAGCCCTCCGACGATGATGAGAAAGGGTACGGTGAGACAGATGATGGGGTCGCCCGAATAGGCGGTCAGCGAGGCAAATTCCTCGCCCGAGGCGCCCATGAGGTCAAATCCCGCGTTGCAGAAGGCGGAAATGGAAGTGAAGACGGCGAACCAGATCCCTTGTCCCCATCCGAAATCGGGAATAAAACGGAAGCAGAGTATGAAGGCGCCGAGGAGCTCGAAAGCGATCGTACCGATGAGGATGGTCATGGTCAGCCGCATCATTCCGCCCAGTGCGGGTGCGTTGACCGATTCCTGCATAAAAATACGTTCTTTCAGTCCGATTTTTTTTCCGCTGAGTCGGAAGATCGCAAAGACGACGGTCATAAAGCCGATGCCGCCCATCTGAATGAGTACGAGAATGACTGCCTGCCCGAATCCCGACCAGTAAGTGTAGGTGTCTTGCAGGACGAGCCCCGTCACGCAGGAGGCGGAAACGGCAGTGAACAGCGCTTCCATGAAAGGCGCGCCGCCGTCCATTTTGGATGAAAATGGCAGCACGAGCAAAATCGCGCCCACCAGAATGATGAGCAGGTATCCCAAAACCAACAGGCGTACCGGCGTCATTCTTATTTTATGTTGCATAAATGCTCCCATGATACTGAATCTTACTACAAGATTATAACACATTATGAGAAATTTGCAAGTATTTCGTACGGGATATAAGCAAATTGCCCCGTAAAAATTTTCACCTTGCGTAAAAGGCGGCGCATATGATAGAGAAGAAAGGGGAGGTGCGCATGAAAATTCATTTTGTTACGGGCGGCGGCCCGGACACGTGCAGGGAAGAGTCGGGGCAGGACTGCGACGTCATTGTATTCGGATTTCAGGCTCTGGGTGAGGTAGATTACCGCAGCGAGCTGGACGGAACAACGCAAAAGCTGGAAAGTCTTGCGCTTTTGAGCAAGCGGCTCAACTGCGTTGCGGTGGCGGGATGTGTTACCCTTTCCTGCGGATTCCGCCGCATGAGCGCGGCGGTGGCGGAGCGGGGCAAACTTCTGGGAGTGTCCGACCAGTTGTACACGAGGGGGGAAGAACCGCACAGCGGAGCGCACCTGAAAGTGTATCCCACTTCAGCGGGAAAATTGGGTATCTGTGTGGGGGAGGATCTCTTTTTCCCGCAGGTGGCGCAGGCGTTGTCCCTGTTTGACGCGGACGCAGTGATCAGCGTGTTCGGGCAGGAACGGGAGGAGGCACCGCGGCTGATGCTGCGCGCGAGCGCGTTCTGCGCGGGCGTGCCTGTCTGTATGTGTGCGGACGGCGTGGCTCAGGTCGCTTCTGGAAAGGGGGAACTCCTCTTCCGTTCGGCAAAGCGGGAATGCGACTATAAACTGACTCTTTCGAGGGAATACCGCGTTTACTCCCGTCGCCTGCGTGGCGGAAGCGGGGCAGACTGAGCCTGCCGCACAATAAAAATAAAGCGGGGACATTGACTTTTCCCCTCAGCGATGGTATACTGTTTTAAAACGTGTGTCTGTGTGAGGTAAGGGCAATGGACAAAAGAAACGCAACCGAATTTATCAACAGTTATAATAAGATCGACGCGCAGCTGCGCAATCTGTACGGGTTCAAACCTTCGCAGCCGTTTACGGACATCGTGCGGCGCTGTGCGGAGAAAAATGCCGTAGTGCGCAAATACGAGAACGATTTGGTCGATTATGCGCGCTTGCGTAACGCAATCGTGCACCAAAGCACGGACGGACAGATCATCGCTGTTCCCTGCGACGAGGTGGTGGAAGAGATGCGTACCATCGAGCGACTGATCTGCACGCCGCCTACCATCGGGGAAACGCTGCAGGAAAAAAAGATCGTCAGCGTGGAAGCGGGGTTGTCCTTGCGGCAGGTGGTCCTGCTTATTTCCAGAACGGGTTATTCCAATCTTCCCGTGTACGACGGGAAACGCATGATCGGCATTGTAAACAACCGACGCATCATCAAGGAGCTGGGGGGGATCGTCCAAAGCGGCGTCGGTGTGGACGAATGGCTTTCGTCTACGCCCGTCAGCGACATTCTTTCGGAAACAGATCTGCTTGTATACTACAAATATCTCGGTAAAAAGAATACCTTGCAGGATATCGTTACGGCCTTTGAGGAGAACAAAAAGCTGCTTGCCGTCGCCGTATCCGAACATGGCACGCAGGGGGAGCGTATCGTCAATTTTGTGACGCCGGCCGACCTTGTGCGCATCTCAAAGCTGATGGAGGATTATTCCTGACGGGGCGCCCGCTTTGCGGGCGCTTTTTTTTTGTAAAAGAGGAGTATAAACGGCGGAAAAAGCGTTCATACTGTATGGCGTAAGGAGGATTGCCATGCAGTTCAGTAAAACAATGACGTACACCAACCTTGCCCGTTCGTTTGCGGGGGAGAGCCAGGCGGGAATGCGCTATCAGCTGATCGCCAAACTTGCCATTGCGGAGGAATATCCCGTGCTTGCGGACAATATCCGTACGATCGCGAAAAACGAGACAAACCACGCAAAGACATTTTTCGATACCCTTGTTCTCAAAGCGGGCAGCCGCGAAAACATTAACATTGACGCAGGCTATCCTTTTCAGTTCGGAACTCTGGTCGAGAACCTGAAATTTGCAGCCGACGGCGAAAAATCGGAATACGAAGAAGTGTATCCCGCTTTTGCGGCGCAGGCGCGCGAAGAGGGGTTTGAAGACATAGCGGCGCTGTTCGAGCGCGTGGCGGGAGTGGAGCGCGAGCATGAGATCGTGTTCCGTTATCTGCACAACGCGATGAAGGACGGCGTGCTGTACAAGCGGAACAAGCCGACGTTGTGGGTGTGCAGCGAATGCGGCTACCGTGCAACCACCAAGGAAGCATGGAAACTTTGCCCGCTGTGCAAGGCTGCGCAGGGTTACGTTGAAATTCCCTTACCTTTCGATCAAGCATAAAGGAGTAGAAAAATGAAAAACAGCAAAGAACAGAACAAGAGCACGCAGAGCAATAACAAGGCAATGCAGAACAAAACGAGCGAGTCCGGCAATTCCAAGGCGACCAAGGGAAGCAAGGCGTGCAAGTAAGGAAAAAGAAAGGGATGCGTTCCAAGTATGACGTGAACGGCAGCTATACCGGCACGCCTTTGGAAGGGGAAAAGCCCGTCCAGGACGCAGATGACCTTTAAAAGGACAAAGAAGCAGACGGAGCGCAAACTGGCGCTCCGTCTGTTTTTTTGCGGAATATTTCGCAAAAAAGCTCTTTTTTTTGTATACGTATAAATTTTTTTTCAATCAGATTGACGGAACACCCGTCCGGGTGTTAAAATAAAACGGGAGGTAATTATGAAAATAGGGATCCTGACGAGCGGCGGCGATTGCGCGGGACTGAATGCGGTGATGCGCGCCATCGGGTTGTACGCTTACGAAAATATCAAAAATTGCGAGATCGTCGGCATTCCGGAAGGATACGGCGGGCTTATCCGAGGCGAAAGCGCGCCGATGAGCCGTTCGGATTTTGAGGGGCTGCTCAACGTGGGCGGTACGGTGCTGGGTACCCGCCGCACGCCTTTTAAGACGATGACCGTTCCTGACGAAGGCGGTGCCACGCGCCTGGAACGTATGCGCGCCAATTATAAAAAAATGGGGTTGGATTGTCTGTTTACACTGGGCGGCGCGGGCACGCACCGCACGGCGGCGCTCCTTTGCGCGGAGGGGTGCAACGTGATCGGACTTCCCAAGACCATCGACAATGACATTTACGGCACGGACGTCACGTTCGGGTTCCATACCGCAGTAGACGTCGCCACGGAGGCGATCGATCGTGTCCGCACCACGGCGGCAAGCCACGGGAGGACCATCCTTGTCGAAGTGATGGGAAACAAGGCGGGCTGGCTGACGCTGTACGCGGGCATTGCAGCGGGCGCTGAAGTTATCCTTTTGCCCGAGATCCCGTTCAACATCGACAAGATCTGTGAAACCGTCGTGCGCAATTACGAGGCGGGCAAGCCCTGCAACATCATTGCGGTGGCGGAAGGAGCCGTTCTGGACAGCGAGGCAGGCTTTAAAAAGAAGGAACGCGCGTTCGTGCGCACGGATCGCGGCGAGACAACGGTCACGGCGCACCTTGCCGAAGTCATCGGCGAGCGCACGGGTTCGGAAACGCGCGGCACTGTGCTCGGATATATTCAGCGGGGCGGAAATCCTTCCGCGTACGACCGCATTCTTTCTTCGCGGCTGGGCAGCTTTGCGGGAAAACTGGCAAAGGAAGGCCGCTTTGGTGTTACGGCGGCGATCGTCGGCAGGGAGATCACGTTCAACGCTCTCCCCGAGATCGCGGGCAAATATAAACTTGTCGATCCCTCGTCGCAGATCGTGCGCTCGGCGGAAGATATCGGCGTCTGTCTGGGCAGATAAGGAGATCTTATGAAATATTGCATCATAGACATCAGTTCGAGCAGCATTTCCCTCATTGCAGCGGAACACGACGGAAGCGAGATCAACGTTTCATTCCGCGACCGCGCCAGCCTTACGCTCGTTCATTACATGGACGGGCGCAAGCTTTCCTCGAGGGGGGTGGAAAAGCTTATTTCTGCCGTGCGCATCATGCAGGAAAAGGGCAGAAAACTGGGCGCGAATGAATTGTATCTTATTTCTACGGCGGCCCTGCGCACCATCGAAAACTATGAGGAAGTGGGGAAAGAAGTGCTCGTAAAGACGGGCGTGCCCGTCAATTTCATCTCGGGAGAAACGGAAGCGTATTGCGACTATGTCGCCAATACCTGTTATAGTATGTATCCGGACACCGCCTTGCTGGACGTGGGCGGCGCAAGTATGGAAGTGTGCGCGCTGGACGGCGGGGAACGCCATTATTTCGATTTCGGCGTCATTCATTTGCACGACAAGTTTGTTTCGCGCATTCAGCCGGAGGAAAAAGAGGCAAAGCGCATCAAAAAGTTTTTGGAGCGTCGCTTTGACAAGGCGGAGCTTCCCGAGGAAGGGGAAGTTTCCACGCTGGTCACGGTGGGTGCCAACGCCAACGCCCTGTACGATCTGTACGCGGAAATGTACGGAGCAGAAGAGGGCGGTGTGCGCGCGATGAAGTATAAAAAGTTCAAAAAACTTACGGAGCACCTGATCAGCGGCCACGATCGTTCCAGGCTGATTTTGGACGCCGCGCCCGAAAAACTGTATTCGGTGGGGATCGCTGCGCTTGTCACAAAGACGCTGGCAAAGCGATTCGGAACAAAGGACATCCTTGTCAGCGATCAGGGCGTCAAGGAAGGGTACCTGCGGCTGATCCTTTCGGGAGAACTCATCGGCGCGCCGTATCATTATACGGATGAGGAAAATGCTTATTTCTTTGATCCGGAGGCGGTGGAAACCTCTCCCGAAACGGAAGAGCCGTCCGTGACGGAGGAGATCGGACTGCCTGCGGCCGAGGATATTTTGCAGGCGGAACAGGCGCAAGAGCGTCACCCCGGCAGACCGAGAAAGGAAAAGACAGAAGAGGAACTTGCGGCGGAAAACCTGCCCAAGCGCCGCCCCGGCAGACCGAGAAAGGAAAAGACAGAAGAAGAGCTTGCGGCGGAAAACCTGCCCAAGCGCCACCGCGGCAGACCGAGAAAGGAAAAGACAGAAGAAGA
>CASFBD010000097.1 GCA_949292885.1 uncultured Bacillota bacterium | reverse complement strand
CGGTGGCGAGAAAGGCAAACACCGTGAGCGGGATCATCCAGATACCGATGTCAACGCTGACTTTTGCAAAAGGAATGCGCAGCACGGTGAGCTCGTTGACAAAACAATACACGCCCGCGATGACGGCGAGGACCACCTGGAAAGCGATCTTCTGCCAGGCTCGCAGACCGAGATTGCGGTGAAAGCGAAACTTTAAAAAGTCGTCCAGAAAGCCCACCGCCGTGCAGGCAGCGCCGAACGTGACCGCAACGGCGGTATGCCTGTCCGCATACAATCCGAAGAGCAAAGCGCAGAGCGCCGCGGCAAGCACAAAGGAAAGCCCGCCCATGGTGGGCGTGCCGGACTTGTCCTTATGCTCCTCGACGTAACCGAGGATGTATTGCTTTGCGCCGCTCCGTTTTAAAAGGGGCAGAAGCAGGGCGCACAGCAGTGCGCCCGCCGCGCCCGAAACAAGAAGCGCCAGAATTTCAGTTTTCATGTTCCCCCGTCTTTTCCGCCTGCGCGGAGAGAAGATTTTTGATGACGTCTGCGTCGTTGTAGGCGTGGCGTACTCCCATCACTTCCTGATACCGCTCCCCGCCTTTGCCCGCCACCAGCAGAACGTCGCCCGCCCGCAACAGGTCGAGCGCATATCCGATGGCACTTTCGCGGTCGGGAACGATGACGTACTCATCCGTAACGCGGCGCACTCCCTCCTCAATCCCCAGAATGATGTCAAAGGCGTCCTCGTAGCGCGGATTGTCTGAAGTGAGAACGGAAAAATCGGCAAGACGTGCGGAGATCTCGCCCATGACGGGCCGCTTTTGCACCTCGCGGTTGCCTCCGCAACCGAACACGCACACCAGCCTGCCCGTACAGTTCCGCCGCAGGGCGGAAAGAGATTTTTCCAGTCCGTCGGGAGTATGAGCAAAGTCCACGAAAATATCCGCCCCGCCTGCGCGCGCGACGTGTTCCAGTCTTCCGTCCACGCGCGGAAGCGCGTCCAGTCCCTGCGCGATAACGGGCAGAGATACCCCCAGAAGCCGCGCGCATTCCGCCGCCGCCAGCGCGTTGTAAACGTTGTGCATCCCTGCCATATGCAGGCGGATCTCGTACAGTTCGTCAAAAAGGTTGATGACGAACGTACTCCCTTCAAACCCTTCACGGATGTCCACCGCAAACACGTCCGCGGGATTTTCCAGCCCGTAACTGAAAGCATTGGGGCATTTCTGCGCGATCTTTCTCCCCTCTTCGTCATCCGAATTGATCACCGCAATGCGGCAGCGCCCCCGCTCGAACAGCCGTTCCTTTGCGGCGGCATAGTTTTCCATTGTCCCGAAAAAATCCAGATGATCTTCGGTGAAGTTGGTAAAAATGCCTGCCTCAAAAGAAATGGCATCCGTCTTTCCGAAATACAGCGCGTGCGCGGAAACTTCCATCACCGCATATTCCACGCCCGATTCCGCCATGTCCGCCAAAATTTTATACAGGCTGACAGGGTCGGGTGTGGTAAGGGAAGATTCAAAATGTTTTCCGCCGTAGCGCACGCCCAGCGTCCCGATGATGCCGCATTCTTTTCCCGCCGCCGTCAGAACGGAGGCGAGCATATGCGCCGTGGTCGTCTTTCCGTTGGTGCCCGTGATCCCGATGATCTTAAGTTTTTGTTCGGGATGCCCGTAAAAGGCGGCGGAAATATCGCACGCCGCACTCCTTCCGTTTTCCACCAAGATCTGCGGAACGGGCAGGTCCAGTTCCCGCTCCACTGCCAGCGCCGCCGCACCCGCCGCAACCGCCTGCGGCGCAAAGTTGTGTCCGTCGTTCGCTCCGCCCGAAAGGCAGACAAATAAATCCCCTTCCGTTACCTGCCTGCTGTCCGTGCAGACGCCCCTGATCTCCCGTTCCGCAAAGCGGACGCATCTTTCGTGCCGTACTTTCTGCAACAATTCTCCGAGTAACAAAGTTCTGCTCCTTAACTGGTATACGGGGCTATGTTTTTAAGTTGGATGATGCCCCTGAATATTTCCGCCGCGGCGGGCGCCGCCACCACACTGCCGTAGTAAGCGCCCTGCGGTTCGTCCACAATGACAAGCGCGAGGTACTGCGGATCGTTTGCAGGGAAAAATCCCAGAAACGAGGAGACATATTTCCCCTGCGCGATCGCGCCGTTTTCAAATTTCTGCGCCGTCCCCGTCTTGCCCGCAACGCGGTACCCCTCAATATATGCCTTGCTCCCGCTCCCGTTGGCAACCACTCCTTCCAACAGAGACGCAAGCAGAGAAGAAGCCTCTTCGCTGATCGTCCTGTTTTTGAGGGTGACGGGAATCTCCGCATACACACTTCCGTTTTCCGTACCGATCTCCTGAACCAATCGGGGCTGATAATAATACCCGCCGTTGACCGCCGCCGCGCCCGCGCAGGCAAGCTGCAGCGCCGTGACCGCCACCGACTGTCCGAACCCGATGCGCGCGAGGTCGCAATCGCGCACGGCGCTCTCCGCAACCAGCATCCCCTGCGCCTCGCCCGAAAAGTCGATACCCGTTTCCTTTCCGAAATTGAACAGAGAAAGGTACTCATAAAAAGTATCTTTTCCCAGAGAGAGTGCGATGTCCGTAAAACAGGGGTTGCAGCTGTTGTTCAGCGCTTCCGCCAGTGTCTGGTTGGAATGCTTTCCGTTGGCGTGCGTGCTCCAGCACTTGATGGTCGTCCCGTCCACCGAACGAGTACGGCTGCTGTTGAAGTGATAGTTCATGGAAAAAGCCGCCTTATTCCCCTGCAGGTACTCCTCGATGTTTGCCGCAGCCGTAATGATCTTGAAGGTGGAACCCGGTTCGTAAATATCAGAAATGATGTTGTTGCGCGACAACTCATTGAGAAGGTCGGTATCTTCGCGCGGAACATCGTTCAGATCGTACGAGGGTGATTCCGCCAGAGCAAGAATATCGAATGTGTCCGGATCCAATACGATGACCTGCGCGCTGGACGGGGAATACTCTTCGTAAACGGCGCGCATGGCGCTTTCGGCGATCGACTGAATACCGTAATCGATGGTGAGGCGGATGTTCATGCCGTCCGTCGCGGGATAGTAGACCGCTTCCCCCTCGATCTCCTTGCCGACAAGGTCGGCAGGATAGGAGATCTCGCCGTCGATTCCCGTCAGGTATTTATCGTAATATTTTTCCAGACCCGTCAATCCCGCACCGTCCGAGGAAGTAAACCCCAGCACGCGCGACAGGAGCGAACCGTACGGATACACGCGCGTGTTGTCGCGGGCATAGTACACACCGGGCAGATCATATTCTTCCAACTGCGCCGTCTTTACTTTTTCGGCGTGGCGCACGGCGGTGATTTCCGAAACGTGCGAACCCGTCATTTTCTTATACAAGGCAGACTCGTCCAGATCAAAGATCTGCGCCAGGATCTTTGCCGTTGCCGACTTGTCCTCCACGGCATTCGGACGGACAAATACGGAATAGGTGGCATCGTTCTCGGCAAGCACCACGCCGTTTGCGTCCAAAATCTTGCCGCGCGCGGCAATGACGGGCACTTCCCGAGTCCACTGCCCCAACGCTTTTGCGCGCAGACGATCGCCGTCGATGACCTGCACATACAAGAAACGAGCACAGACTCCCAAAAAAAGAAAGACTGCCGCCAAAAGCAAAGCGAACAATCTCTTTCGTAACAAAGTGGCGGAAGGGACTTCCTCCGCATGAAATTTTTTTATTTTACTCACCTCGCAGGACATAAAAAAACCGGCCGCGCCCGCAGCCCTAACCAAGGGCCGCCATGCGAGACCGGAATTCTTTTGCTGTCAGATTTTCAGTTTTCAGATAATTCCCATTTCTTCCGCGCGGGAAAGAATGGATTCTTCGCTGGTCAGTTCTTCCACTTCTTCTTTGAGAGCCTGTGCCTGCGCAACGACGGAATCCAGCTGAGCCTGACGCTCCGCAATGCTCCTGTCGAGAGTGTTGAGCACGCTCGTGTTGATGATGATGAGCGAAAGCACGACGACCACAACGATGGCATACACGCACATGAGGAGTTTGCCCGTTGCCGTCATGGCAAAACGTTTTTTCTCCTCTGCCGCCGTCTGCACCTGCTGTTCCTCACGATACAGATCGCTGCGGTACTGAATGGTCGTTGCCGTAGGCGTGAGATCTTCGCTTGCCTCTTCCGCATAGGGCTGAGCATACTCTTCGTATGCGGGAGCAGCCTGCTCATAGACCGGCTGTTCGTACGCGGGAGCCTGAGGCTCGGCGTATGCCGTACGGTTGATGGGAGAATCTGCGCGGAACAGATCCCCTTCCACACGGTGATGCACAAACTGAGGCGCCTGCTCCTGTTCGCGTTCGGGATACAGCGTCGCACGCGCATACGCTTCGGGAGAATCGTACACGGGCGCGGCGGTTTCCTGCACGGGAGCTTCGCCCATGATGTCTTCCGCCCGCTTGAAATCGGGATCGATGAGTTTTTTATAATTATTGCGGATGCGCGAATTAAAATCGAGAGCCTTCTGCTCCTCCGTCATGACGGCAGGCTCCGCCCCGCCGCTCAGCTTTCCGTAAGCCTTCAGCCTGTCTTCCTGCTGCGCAGGTGTTCTTTCCAATACAGGAAGTCCCGTTGCCATAGTGTGATCTCTCCTTACAAATATATTCTCAGACTCTCTCCGCTATTCTCAGCTTTGCACATTTGGAGCGCGAATTTTGCGCAAGCTCCTCTTCCGATGCCGTCAGCGGCTTTTTTGTGATGATCTCAAGTTCTTTCTTCTTGCCGCATACGCAGACAGGTAAACTCTTGTCACAGATGCAGTCGGTCGCCAGGTCGCGGAACACGTTTTTCACGATCCTGTCTTCCAGTGAGTGAAAGGTAAGGATACAGATCCTTCCCCCCTTATTCAGGCGCCTGCACAATCCGCGCACCGTCTCTTCCAGCCCGCCCAGCTCGTCGTTGACCTCGATGCGGATCGCCTGAAAGGTTTTCCGCTCGCACGGGCCGTTGTGACGGAACTTTGCGGGAATGCTTTCCTCTATAATCTTTTTCAGCTGACCGGTACGGGTAATGCGGCCTTTCGACCTCTCCTTTACGATGTCGGCAGCGATCTTTTTCGCAAAGCGCTCTTCCCCGTATTCGTCAATGATCTTTGCAAGACGTTCCTGCGAATACCCGTTTACCACATCCTCCGCGGTAAGCGGCGCGCTCTCGTCCATCCTCATGTCCAGCGGTGCATCGTGCATATACGTGAACCCGCGGGATACTTCGTCCAGCTGAAAACTGGAAACGCCGAAATCCAGTAAAACTCCGTCCAGCTTATCCGTCTTATCCTCTTGCAGGACTTCGGCATAGTTCTTGTAGTTACTTTTATAAATTCGGAAACGGCCTTCAAACTCTGCCAGGCGTTTGCCGGCCGCTGCAATGGCAAAGTCGTCAAGATCGGTCGCGATCAGTCTGCCTCCCGGCGCCGTACGCTTTAAGATCTCGTAAGAATGCCCTCCTCCGCCCACCGTGCCGTCGAAATATACGCCGCCGTCCTTTAAGGCCAGCCCCTGCATACATTCTTCCAGCATCACGGGTTTGTGTGAAAACTCTATCATGCCTGTTTGCCCAGCGTGTTGAGCTTTGCATACAGCGCGCTCACGTTGCGCTTCGCGTTCTGCCCTGCGTACCGCTCGGCAGGCTCGATGCGCAGATGCGTTGCCGCACCCGTGATAACGATGTCCTTGTCGATCCCGGCATATTCGCGAAGTTCGGAACAGAGAAGGATACGCCCCTGCCCGTCCTCCGTCACGTCGTATACCGTGCTGGTGAATTCTGCGATCGCTTCCTGCGCTTCCGCGTCGAAAATGGAAACTTCGCCGAAGGAATCCATTATCTTCTGGTATTCGCTGAACGGAAGCACCAGAATGCACTCGTTGGGGCCGAGCGCAAGCTTGTACCCCTTGCCCAGGTCGTCCTTGAATTTGGCGGGAATGCGCATTCTGTTTTTCTCGTCCAGCCTGGCGCTGAATCTTCCGTTGAAAGAATACACTTCCCCGCTCCCCCTTTTAATGATGATATAATTATATCACCACTTTTGCCCACTGTCAACAACATCTGAGAAATTTTATTGTGTTTTTTTAAAAAAAATTGTCTGTTTTTGAGGTTTTTTAGCGCATTATGAACGTTTGTTTGTTTTAAAAAAGGCTTAGATATAGCTTTTTATTGTGTTTTTTTGCGTTTCCAAGGAAAATCAGCGCGGATTTTCCCTGTTTTTGCGGATTTTTTGAACAAACGTTTGCAATTTTGTATAGGTGGTCAGCCGTCCCTAAAATTCCGTCAAAAACGGGACAACCGAGGCGTTCGGCAATGCGATCCTTCAAAAAAACGTAGTGCGTGCAGCCGAGAACGGCGGCGCTGTATTTCCCCTGCGGGAGGAAAGAAAGATCCACTCGGGAAAAATCCGGGGCAGCCCTTTCTATCTCCCCTGCCAGATCCTGCGGACAAAAAAGAGTAAAGCGCGCCTCCGAAGAATAACGGCGCAAGAGATCCTGCATCCGTTCGCTCTGCATTGTGGCACGGGTGGCAAGGACAAGCACATTGCCGCCCGTCTTTGCCGCGGGGCGAACGGCGGGTTCCATGCCCGCCACAGGAAAAGAAAACGACGCGCGCAGCTGTTCGGCACAGCACGCCGTCACCGTGTTGCAGGCGATCGCCGCCGCCGCAACCGGACGCGTTGCGATTTTGCGAAATGCCGCAAAGGCAAGCTCTGTGATCTCTTCCCTGCTCTTGTTCCCGTACGGCGCGTGCGCGTTGTCACCGTAATACAGACAAGGTATGTCGGGATATTTTTGGCGGAATGCGGCAAGAAGATTCAGCCCCCCTATCCCGCTGTCAAAAAAAGCGACGTACTTTTTTTGCATCAGAGTTCCTCCCGATTTTACTTTTCCGAAAAATATATGAAAAAAGCAGAGAATAAATTACACTTTTGCTCAAAAAATAGTTTACAAGAGAAAATTTTTATGATAAAATAGCGGAGATATTAAAATGAGTAACCATTGAAAGGAGAAGCAAAGTGCCTAACATCAAATCTGCGAAAAAACGCGTGGTCGTTACCGAAAAGAAAAATTCTCAGAACAAAATGATCAAATCTGCAGTAAAGACCGCCATCAAAAAGTTTAATGCAGCTTTGGCCGCAGGCGACGTGGAAGCAGCCGAAAAGTTGCTGCCCGAAACCGTTTCTGTTATCGATTCCGCTGCCAGCAAGGGAATCCTGCACAAGAACAACGCGGC
>CASFBD010000096.1 GCA_949292885.1 uncultured Bacillota bacterium | reverse complement strand
CCGCAATGTTGCCCGCCACGAGGAACTGGATCACCTTCTGAATGTTTCGGTACACGCGGCGCCCCTCGCGGATGGCGTGTTCGATGGTAGTAAAGTTATCGTCCAGCAGGATCATATCCGCGGCGTCCTTGGCGACGTCCGTACCCGTGATCCCCATGGCAACACCGATATCCGCCTCTTTGAGAGCAGGCGAATCGTTTACGCCGTCGCCCGTCATGGCTGCGACTTCACCCGTGCGGCGCAGGGACTGAATGATGCGAAGTTTATCCGACGGCGACACGCGCGCAAAGACGACGCAGTTTTTCACGGCATTATCCAGCTGTTCATCCGTCATTTCCGAAAGCTCCTGTCCGGAAATGACCGTATTCCCTTCGCGGAAAATATGCAGCTGTTTGGCAATCGCCATTGCGGTGATCTTGTGGTCACCCGTGATCATGACGACGCGGATGCCTGCCTCGTGGCAGGTTTCCACCGCCTTGATCACCTCTTTACGCGGCGGATCGATCATACCCACAATACCGACAAAGGTCATGCCCTCTTCCAGATTGGCAGTCTTTTCTTCGGGTACGGAATCCCATTCACGTACGGCAAAGCCCAGCAGACGGAGCGCTTCTCCGCTCAGGCGGCTGCACAGTTCGAGAATGCGCGCCCTGTCCTCATCCGTCATGGCACGCACGCCGTCTTTGGTGCGGTACCGCGTACAGAGCGGAAGCATCTCGTCCACAGCGCCCTTGGTATAAGCAATGTTCCCCTTGCCCATGCGGTTGAGAACGGTCATGCGCTTTCTGTCAGAATCGAAAGGCTGTTCAAAGAGTCTGGGATATTCGTCCTCATACTTTTCCGAATCGATACCAAACTTTTCCGCAAACAGAATGAGCGCGCCTTCCGTGGGATCACCCAAAACGTTGTCGGGATTGTCGGGATCCTTCTTTGCATTGACGCACAGCGCGCACCCGTCCAGAAGATCGCGGTACACGCTTTGTTCATATTTTTTGGATATGTCCTCAACATTTGTGGGCGAACCTTCAATAAAGTCGTCGCCGACCGCAACACAGGTGACCGTCATTTTATTGAGGGTAAGCGTACCCGTCTTATCACAACAGACGACGGATGCACTACCCAGCGTTTCCACGGCGGGCAGACTTTTGACAAGCGCATTTTTCTTTGCCATGCGCTGCACACCCAACGCCATAATGATGGTACTGGTAGCAGGAAGCCCTTCCGGAATGATGGAAATTGCCAGCGAAATGGCGATGAAAATGTAATTGACCCACGCATCCCATCCGTCGCGGATCATACCGATGGCAAAGATGAGCACGCAGACGATCAGACCGACGACGCTCAAAATTTTACCCACGGAATTGAGTTTCCGCTTCATGGGCGTATCGAAATCATCCTGATCGTCCAGAAGATCGGCGATCTTACCCACTTCCGTATTCATGCCCGTACCCACAACGATACCCGTCGCGTTACCGTACATAACGATGGACGAACTGTACGCCATATTTACGCGGTCACCCAAAGGAGCATCCTCGGGCAGAACGGTGCCGCCGTCCTTTTCCGCAGGCACGCTTTCCCCTGTCAGCGCAGCCTCCTGCACCTTTAAATTGGAATCCTGAATAATGCGCACGTCCGCAGGGACAATGGCGCCGTCCTCCAGGTATATGATGTCGCCCGGAACGAGATCGCTTGCGGGAACAACAGATTCTTCCCCCTCACGCAGGACGCGCGCGGAAGGAGCAGTCATATTTTTCAGCGCTTCCAGCGCATTTGCCGCTTTCTTCTCCTGCACGACACCGATGGTCGTATTCAAAGCTATAACGACGAGAATGACGATACATTCCGCAAGCCCTTCGTCTTCCAGAAAATACATGACCAGCGAAAACGCCGCGGCTATGAGCAGAATGATGACCATGACCTCGGTAAGCTGTTCCCAGATCATTTTCCAAACGCTCTTTGCCTTCGTCTGCCGTAAATTGTTTTTGCCGTATTCCTGCAGGCGCTTTGCCGCTTCGGCGTCAGACAACCCCTCCTCGCTTGTATGAAGCTGTTGCAATACTTCGTCGCTGGAAAGCGAGTGCCAGGGTTTGTGATTGGAGTTATCCATGATGGTTGGGTAAAAAACCTCCTGAAAAAAATAATATCACAAAAAGACATAGCCTATACGGTTATGTCTTTTGCTTTCGTTTATGACTGTTCTGGTCGGGCGAACTTTTCGCCCTCGTCGAATCTCATATGTCTCCCCTGTCAGCAAATTATGATGATATTATACAAGATTTTCCCTTTTCTGTCAACAATTTGAAAAACGTTAATCCAATTCGATCTCTGCAAGTTCCTTGGGAGGGATCTGACGAGAGGAAGTGTCAACCGTCTTTTTCACCTGCGCCGCCGCTTTTCCGATCGGAGCGTTTGTGCCTGCGCCCGCCACGCATCCGCCGGGGCAACCCATTCCCTCGATAAGCGAACCGTTCAATTTTCCCATCTTGGCAAGAAGCAAGATCTTACGGCAATCCTCCAGCCCCTCTACGTGCTGAATATTCACCTGCGTTTCCGGATAATACGCCTTGACACACTTTTCAATGGCACCGGCAACGCCGCCGGCAACGGCATAGCCCCTGCCCGCGCCCGTCGCATCGTGCATTCTGTGCGTCTCTTCAACGGCGGCGGGGTCGATCCCCTTTGCCTCAAACATTGCAGAAAGCTCCTCAAACGTGATGACAAAATCCACGTCGCTGCGCACCGTGCGGCGGGAAGCCTCCAGCTTCTTTGCCGCGCAAGGCCCGATGAACACCACGCGGTGTTCGGGGTGCTTTTTCTTGATGGTGCGAGCCGTGGCAACCATCGGCGTGAGCGTATTGGAAATTTTGTCTGCCGATTCGGGAAAATAGCGGCGGATCAACATTGCCCACGAAGGACAGCAGGACGTAAGCATGAAGGGCTGTTTTCCCGTCGCCACGCGTTCGGCGTAGTGCTCCGCTTCCGTAACGGCGCCCATGTCTGCGCCCAGCGCCACTTCATACACTTCCGTAAAGCCCATTTTAAGAAGCGCGGCCTTGAATTTTCCGGGCGTGACCTGCTCGCCGAACTGCCCCAGATACGCGGGCGCAACTTCGGCAACGATTTTGTCCCCGCGCCGCAGAGCGCGGATCAACTGGAAAAACTGCGACTTGTCCGCAATCGCACCGAACGGACAGCTGACCATACACATCCCGCAGGAAACGCATTTGTCCGCATTGATCTTTGCCCTGCCCAGTTCGTCCGATTCGATCGCCTTTACGCCGCAGGCGTCCGCACAGGGACGGCTGTGATGCGCGATGGCATCGTACGGGCAGACGTTCTTGCATTTGCCGCATTTAATACACTTGGACTGGTCGATGACCGACTTCCCATTGACAATAGAAACAGCACCCTTAGGACAGACAGCCGTGCACGGATGCGCCACGCATCCCCGGCAATTGTCCGTAACCTTATACATATTCGGCGAACACGCCGCACAAGCCGAAGGAATGACCTGCATCAGCGGCGGTTCGTAATATTTGTCCGCAATGTCGCTCCCGCGCAGACCGCTGGTAAGATGCACCGGTTCATCCTCGGGGCGCAGTGAAAGCCCCATCGAGAGACGCACTCGCTCCGAACAGATGGCGCGCTCGCGCCAAATGCTCTCACGATAGAGAGGTTTATCGCCTGGAGTGATCTTGTACGGGATCGCCTCGATAGCGTCGATAATGTCGTTCTTGTCCGTTTCAAAGGCAACGCGTGCCACCTCTACAAATACCTGCCTGCGCAGCAGCTTTAAGGGTGTTAAAAGTCCTCTTTCCATGTAATTTCTCCGAATTCAATACTGTTGTTCAATCCGGGAAATACTATACACTTTTTCCGCAAATTTGTCAACCGAACGCGGTCGCACTCAAGTTCTTGCGTACTTTTCCAGCAGTTTTTTCAGTTCAGGCGCCAGCTTTTGCGGCATAGGCTTTTTCAGGCGGTAACGCCAGTTCCCTTCCGGAACGGCAGGTACGTTCATGCGCGTTTCCCCGCCCGTCAACAGAATGTCCTGCACGGGAAGGACACACACCCCCGATTTACAGGAAAGCGCCAGCTCCCGCATGGCAGCGGCCGCAGCGCGCGATGTGGAAATGCGCACGGGAATCTTTGCTTTTTTAAGCAACGGAACAAGCTGAGCATTCAGATTTGTACGCTCCCAGTCCTGCAGATTGTCCAAAAATCCTACCAACGTATCGTTGTCGTGCGTACCCGTATAGCATATGGAATTCTCCCGGATATTCTGCGGCAAATAAGGATTGTCCGCATTTCCGTCAAAGGCAAATTGCAAGACCTTCATTCCCGGATACCCCGTCTTGCGCATCAGACGGTACACCCCGGCATCCAGACTTCCGAGGTCTTCGGCAATGAAATCGAGTTCCCCCAAAGCCGCCTTTGCCGCCTCGAACAGGGCGATCCCGGGACCTTTTTTCCACTTTCCGCCAATCGCCGTTTCCGCGTCCGCATCGATCTCGAAATAGCGGTCAAATCCGCGGAAATGATCGATGCGTACCACGTCGTACAGCGAAAACGCAAGGCGGATGCGCTCGATCCACCAGGCAAAGCCCTCCGATTCGTGTACCTTCCAGTCATAAACGGGATTTCCCCACAACTGCCCCGTCGCCGAAAAATAATCGGGCGGAACCCCTGCCACTTTTGTGCGGGTAAGATTTTTGTTCAGTTTAAAAAGGCGCGGATTTGCCCATACGTCCGCGGAATCGTAAGCCATGTACAACGGAATGTCCCCGATGATACGAATACCCAGTCCGTTGACATACTTTTTCAGCGAGTCCCACTGTCTGTAAAATTCAAACTGCACAAACAGCCAGAAATCCACCTCATCCGCGTTTTCGGCACGGAATTTTTCCAACGCCTCCGCCTGGTGAAAGCGCAGAGGTTTCTCCCAGAAACGAAACTCCGCATTGTTGTATTTCGCGCGGATCGCCATAAACAATGCGTAATCGAGAAATCCTCCTGCGGAAAATGCGGCAAACGCCGCATCCGTCCTGTCAAATCTCCCAAACGCCTTTCGCAAAAGCGCAAAACGCTTTTCATATACTTCCGAATAATGCGCTGCGCCGTCGTTTTTTATTCTGTTTTCAGCCGCCTCCCGCTCTGTGACCAGCCCCTTTTCGACAAGGATGTCCGGATCGATGAAAAACGGATTCCCCGACGACGCATATACCGATTGGTAGGGCGAATCCCCCTGCCCCGTCTGCACCAGCGGCAGGATCTGCCAGTAGGTAAATCCGCTGTCTTTGAGGAAATCGGCAAATTCTCTCGCCTCTTTTCCCATCGTTCCTACCCCATACGTCCCGGGAAGAGAAGAGATATGCAACAATGCGCCCGCGCTGCGGACACCGGTAATGGGATTGGTATTTTCTTTCATACAAATCACCCGCTTATATAATTTCAGCACAATGCTTTTCCATTTTATTTTACCACAAATCTGCAGAATTTCAAGAAGATTTCTGTTTTTCTCAAAATTTACTTGCCTTCCCCACCCTATATCTTATATAATAAATGAAAGGAATAGAACTATGCTTTTTCAGATGCGCTCGGCCCCAAAATCCGTCCCCTTCGACGTGTTTTATCAGGGCAAAAAACTTAAAAGCGGCGAAGAATACGCCCTCCCCGATACAGGCGTGATTTTACATCTGCGCGAACGAAACCCCGCCTTAGGAAAGTTCTGGTTTGTCCGCATTCTGCTCTCTTTTCTGGGAGGCATCATCGGGGGCCGATTCGATGACTTTTCTTCCCTGCGCCGCAGCCAGCGACAGATCGACGTGCGCGTGGACGACGTTGCCGACGGTGAGTTTTTGCTCGTATGCGACGAAAAAGAGATCCTCGCCGAAAGCGCTCAGCTCACGATACTTCGTAACGAGGAAGTTTTTTTGCCGCAAATCGAACGCCGCATCCGCCTCTACAAGGCAGGAGTACTCACACTTTCCCTGCTTGCCGCTGCCGCCGCCCTAACAGCTTTGTGCCTCGCATTGATCTGATGTTTTTGCCGCAAAGTAATTCTTTTGCACTGGCATAAAATTTTTAAAATTTCTTCTCAAAATCATTTGATTTTTTCTGAAAATATGGTATAATAAATAAGCTGAACATTTGGATTGCAGCAACCAAATAATTGCTACTGTGGCTCAGTTGCTTCAGCTGATTCGTTGCGGTAGCAGAGATAAAAATTAAATCATATGCTACTGTGGCTCAGTTGCTTCAGCTGATTCGTTGCGGTAGCAGAGATAAAAATTAAATCATATGCTACTGTGGCTCAGTTGGTAGAGCAGCTGATTCGTAATCAGCAGGTCGCCGGTTCAAGTCCGGCCAGTAGCTCCATACAAGCCCCCGAAACAATTCGGGGGCTTTGTTTTGGCTACTGCCCGTCTTACCGAAATAACGTGACGCGATTGCGCTTTTTGCGATCAATCGCTGCTCCGTCGCGGGCTTCCCCGCTCCTTACAAGTCCGGCCAGTAGCTCCATAACAAGCCCCCGAAACAATTCGGGGGCTTTGTTTTGACTACTGCCCGTCCTGCCGAAATAACGTGACGCGATTGCGCTTTTTGCGAGCAATCGCTGCTCCGTCGCGGGTTGGGATTCTATAACAGAGCAAAAGCCAGATTACATCAATACCGAGATCTACAAGCTCGTCAAGATTCTGCGTGACACCGTTAAGACCGCCGATCTCCTCTCCGATTGAATTGTCGAAACTGCGCGGACGAACTTGATAAAAACATAATTTTATCGTCTGCTTTTTAATGCCGAACCCTACTGTTACAAAGTGCAAACTTATAATCCAAAAAGAAATTGAAAGCAATACTATTTTTCCGTTATTTTCCGATTTTGTTTTCTAATATAAAAAACGGGCAGGACGAGCCTGCCCGTTTTCTGATTCTGTTTTTATTCGATGGTGACGCTGACCGTCTGAGAAAGAGAACTATTAAGAGTAGAAGTTACCGTAAACGTAAATTCTCCCGTCGCCTCAGCGGTAAGAGTGAACACGCCGTCCGCATAGGTAACACCTGTGGGCAAGGAGGAAGCATCCACCGTGTAATAGCCGGTTTGTACGCAATTTGCAACATTGTATGTGCTGTCTGCCGTCATCGTGACTTCGGAAGCAGCAACGGGAACCGTCTTCATAATAGGCATCCCGCCTTCCGTCGTAAAGAAATCGCTGAACGCACCAAACTCAACCTCCCCTGCCGCGGAAAGAGCCACCGTCTTGAAATCGGTCATATTCTTGGCATCTTCGCCGTATGTAAGAGCGCTGACATAATCTTTTCCTTCTTTATAGAAGACATGCAGATTTTCATACGTGATGTCAGACAG
>CASFBD010000095.1 GCA_949292885.1 uncultured Bacillota bacterium | reverse complement strand
AAAAATATAAAATAAATAAAGAGAAAATATGGAAAAATGCGGAAAAAATCAGCGCCGCAATTTTTTAAATAAATTAAATAATTTTAAATAAATAAATTATTTAGTAAAAACAGTAAATAATTTAAAATAATTAAAAATAATTTTAATTCAATTTTAAAATAATAAAAAATACCGAAAAATTCTTTTACGCGACAGCGCGAAGGAGCTATTGATTATGGAAAAAAGAGTTGTCGTCACGGGGCTGGGGGCTATCACGCCGCTCGGCAATGACGTAAAAACAACCTGGAACAATATGAAGGCGGGCGTATGCGGGATCGATACGGTCACCAAATTCGATATTTCCGAATATAAATGCACGCTTGCAGGCGAAGTGCGTGGGTTCGATCCCACTCTGCATATGCCCAAGGGCGAAGTGCGCAAGACCGATCTGTATACGCAGTATGCGGTTGCGGCGGCAACGCAGGCATATGAAGACAGCGGCATGACAGCGGAAAGCGTCGCTCCTGACAGGTTCGGCGTTTATATCGGTTCGGGCATCGGCGGTATCCACACGTTGATCACCGAACACACCAAACTCATCGAAAAAGGGCCGACGAGGGTCTCTCCTTTCTTTGTGCCGATGATGATTTCCAACATCGCATCCGGTACGGTGGCCATTAAATACAACGCGCAGGGCCCGAACATCGGCATCGTCACTGCCTGCGCTACTTCCACGAACAGTATCGGCGAGGCTTTCCGCGCCATCCGTCACGGATATGCGGATGCCATGCTTGCGGGCGGCAGCGAAGCCGCCATCACCCCGCTCTGTTTTGCGGGATTTATCAGCTGTCAGGCGCTTTCCCAGAGTACGGACAAAAACCGCGCGTCCATTCCTTTCGACGCGGAGCGCGGCGGATTTGTCATGGGTGAAGGCGGCGCAGTTGTCATGCTGGAAGAGTACGAACACGCCGTAAAGCGCGGTGCAAAGATCTATGCGGAAGTAGTCGGCTACGGCTGCACAAACGATGCTTACCATATGACGGCGCCCAATCCCGAGGCGATCGCATCTTCGAGGGCGATCGAGCTCGCCGCGCAGCAGGGCGGGATCGTTGCGGACAGGGACGTGTACGTCAATGCGCATGGTACGGGTACACCGCTCAACGATAAGACAGAAACAACTGCGCTCAAACGCGCGTTCGGTGCGGATGCGTACAAGCTGCACGTTTCTTCGACCAAGTCGATGACGGGGCATATGCTCGGTGCGGCGGGCGGCGTGGAAGCCATTGCTTCCATTCTTGCTCTGGACGAGGGGATCATTCCTCCCACGATCAATTACCGCGTAAAGGACGAGGCGTGCGATCTTGACATCACTCCCAACGAGGCGGTCAGCACAAAACTTACGTATGCGCTTTCCACTTCGCTCGGATTTGGCGGTCACAACGGCTGCCTTGCCTTTAAAAAGGTATAAGCCTGCCCGTGCATTCGGGCGGTTTTCCGCGCCAGAATGCACTTTTCACAACAGTAAGGAGAACGGAACATGGATAAGAAAAAGTTACGGGAGATCATTGCGGTCTTTAAGGAAAGCGGTCTTGCAAAGATGGAAATTTCCGAATCGAACAGCGAGGGGAATTTTGCAATCAAGCTGGAAAACGCGTCTGCCTCCGCTCCCGCGCCCATTCAGTATGTCAGCCTGCCCGAACCCAAGCAGGAAGAAGCGCAGGCATCTTCCGAAATCAAGGATTTCAACAAATACCGCGACGTAAAATCGCCCATGGTGGGCATATTCTATGCGGCATCCTCGCCGGATGCCGAGCCTTTTGTCAAAGTCGGGCAGAAGGTGAAAAAGGGGGATACCCTCTGCATTATCGAGGCAATGAAACTGATGAACGACGTCGTTGCGGAAGAGGACGGGGAAATCGTGGAGATCTGCGCGGAAAACGGCTCTTTGGTCGAATTCGGACAGGTCCTGTTCAAAATTTTCTGAGCGGCCGTCGCTGTGCGGGTACGTCTCATAATTTTGCCGCGGAGGGAACTTCCCGGCGAGTGAGGTCATTATGTTCAGTAAAATTTTAATTGCAAACCGCGGCGAGATCGCCGTCAGGATCATCCGCGCCTGTAACGAAATGGGAATCCGCACCGTTGCGGTGTATTCGGAGGCGGACGCGCAGGCTCTGCACGTCAACCTCGCGGACGAAAGTTACTGCATCGGGCCAGCCCTCTTAAAGGACAGCTATCTCAACATGACGGCGCTCATCGACGTCGCCATTGCAACCGGCTGCCAGGCGATCCATCCCGGCTACGGGCTCCTCAGCGAAAATCCGCGCTTTGCGGAACTTTGCGAAAAGTGCAACATAAAGTTCATCGGGCCGCACTATTCGGTCATTTCCAAGATGGGCGATAAGGACGAAGCGCGCCGTACCATGAAAAAGGCGGGTGTACCCGTCGTTCCGGGATTGGACGAGATCACGGACATTGCCGAGGCTAAAAAATTTGCGTCGCAGATCGGGTATCCCGTCATCGTCAAAGCCGCCGCAGGCGGCGGCGGAAGGGGCATCCGCATCGTCTGGAAGGAAGAGGACTTTGAAAACGCGGTGCGCACGGCCTCTGCCGAGGCAGAAAGTGCCTTCGGCAACGGGAAGTGCTATCTGGAAAAGTATCTTACCGATGTAAAACACGTGGAAATGCAGATCGTGGCGGACAACCAGGGCAACGTCGTGTGCCTGGGCGAACGCGACTGTTCCATGCAGAGAAAAAACCAGAAACTCATCGAGGAAAGCCCCTGCGTCACGCTCCGTCCCGAAGTGCGCGAAAAGATGATGGAAGCGGCGGTGCTTGCGGCAAAGACGGTAGGCTACACCAGCCTCGGCACCATCGAATTTCTGTTAGACCGGGACAACAATTTCTATTTTATGGAAATGAATACCCGCTTGCAGGTGGAACATCCCGTCACAGAATACGTCACGGGTATCGACATCGTCAAATGGCAGATCCGCATTGCGGCAGGTATCGAGTTTATCTACAAGCAGGAGGACATCCGTTTCCGCGGTTGTGCCATCGAGTGCCGTATCAATTCGGAAGACGCGCGTAATAATTTCCGTCCCAGCTGCGGGCAGATCAAGTTCATGCACATTCCCGGCGGGCCGTGGGTGCGTTTTGATACCGCCATTTACCAGGATTACGTCATTCCGCCTTATTACGACAGTATGATCGGCAAACTCATTGTGTATGCGCGGGAGCGCACGGAAGCCATCCGTAAAATGCAGGCGGCGCTGTGCGAGCTGGTTATAGACGGCGTTCACACCAACGCGGAATTATCCAGCGATATTCTGGCTCAGCCGGAGTTTAAAGACGGCAGTTACTGTACAAACTTCCTCGAAAAGTTTTTAAAGAATTACAAGTAAGGCAGGGGAGTTCCTGCCCGTTAGGAGCATAAAAAGTGAATTTTGAGGATTTAAAAAAATTCTTTTTCAGAAAACCCAAAAACGCTTTGGAAGGAACGGACGAAAATGCCCCCGCGCCCGAAAATAAGCCCGTGCAGGACGCACAGATCCCCGATCAGCTTGCGGAGAAATGCGAAAAGTGCGGCAAGATCATTCTTTCGGACGAGATGAAGGAACATTTCGGCGTCTGTCCCAAGTGCGGTCATTATAAAAAACTCAGCGCGCGCGACAGGATCGCCATGTGCGCCGAAAATTTCAGCGAGCTTTTTGCGGATGTCGCGGGCGAAAATGTGCTCGATTTTCCCGGTTATGACGAAAAACTCGCTTCTCTTCGCGCAAAGACAGGCGAAAAAGACGGCGTTGTCTGCGGAGAAGGGGAGATCGGCGGCGTGCGTTGCGCCATTTTTTCCATGGATTACCGTTTTATGATGGGGAGCATGGGGCATACCGTCGGCGAAAAGATCACAAAGACGTTTGAGCACGCCACGGAGCACGGACTGCCCGTTGTAGGGTTTGTCCTCAGCGGCGGCGCACGGATGCAGGAGGGGATCATTTCCCTCATGCAGATGGCAAAGACGTCTGCCGCAGTCGCAAAACATAGCGAAGCGGGATTGCTGTACATTTCCGTGCTGACCGATCCCACCACGGGAGGGGTGTCCGCGTCTTTTGCGTTCGAGGCGGACATTATCATGGCAGAGCGGGGCGCTCTCGTCGGGTTCGCCGGGCCGCGCGTCATTGAACAGACCATCCGTCAGAAACTTCCCGATGGGTTCCAGCGCGCAGAATTTTTAGAGAAAAAGGGCTTTGCCGATCTGATCGTGGAGCGCCGCGAAATGAAAGAAAAACTGGCAACGCTACTTAAATTCCATGCAACGGAGATGGCTCAATGAACGCGTACGAAATAGTTTTGAAGAGCCGCGAAAAGGGCAGGCCCACCGCGGTGAAATATATTGAAAAACTCACGGAGAACTTTATCGAACTGCACGGCGACCGTCGTTTTTCTGACGATTCGGCTGTGATCGGCGGGATCGGAACCATCTGCGGGAAACCCGTCACCATCATCGGCATTGAAAAAGGCGCGGATACGGCAGATAAGATCGCACACAATTTCGGCTGTGCGCATCCGGAAGGATACAGAAAGGCGGTCAGGCTGATGAAGGAGGCGGAGAAATTCCACCGTCCCGTACTTTGCCTGGTGGATACGTCGGGTGCTTACTGCGGCATCGGTGCGGAAGAGCGCGGTCAGAGCGAGGCGATCGCCACTTCCATCATGGACATGATCCGGCTCAGAACGCCCGCTCTCTCCATCATCATCGGGGAAGGCGGCAGCGGCGGTGCTTTGGGGCTTTCCGCGGCAGATGAGGTGTGGATCACGGAAACGTCCACCTATTCGGTCATTTCGCCCGAAGGCTGTGCCTCCATTTTGTGGAAGGACGCGCAGAAAGTGGCGGAGGCTTCCGACTGCCTCAAACTTACTGCAAACGATCTGCACGAATTGCACGCCGTCGAGCGAGTGCTGGAAGAAAAGGAGTTTTCCGACGAGTTTTTTGCGCAGCTCAAAGAGAGCATTGCCGCATTTTTTGAACAGAAAAAGAACGTTCCGCCCGATCAGCTTGTGCAGCAGAGATATGAGCGGTTCCGTAAATTTTAAAAAACAGGGGTACATATCCCTGAAATTTTGACAAAGAGAGAAAAATTTTGCGTTTTCGGAAACGCAATCCAGGAGGAGAGAATGATTGCCATTGTCACCGATTCGTCCGTCGGCTATTCTCAGGAAGAGATCTCCAGCCGCGGCATTCTGAGCGTCGTACCCCTCAATTACCAGCTTGGGCCTAACTTTTACGAAGAGTACGCATCGGGCAGAAACGGAAACTATATGCAGATGATGCAGCAGGTGAGTCCTTGCAAGACGGCACAGCCTGCACTCAACAATTTTATCCGCATTTTCGGCAATCTTGTCGGGCGCGGCTATGATGTGATTTGCATTGTCCTTTCGTCCGCGCTTTCGGGGACATATTCCTCTGCGTGTTTTGCCGCGGACCAGGTGGGCGGCAATATCCGCGTGGTCGATTCCATGACGATCGGCGCGGGAATGCATCTGCTTGTGGACGAGGCGGTCAACATGGTCAAGTGCGGTCTTTCCGTCCAGGAGATCGTGGCACATCTCGATCGGCTGAAACAAAAGATCGGGATCGTCTTTTCGGTGGAATCGCTCGACCGCCTTATTTTCGGCGGCAGAATGATGAGCCCCAAAGCCAAAACCACGCTCAATCTTCGTCCCGTGTTCACGCTGAAAGGCAAGATCTTTTTCAAAAACAACGCGCGCGGCACGCGCGAGCGCCTGGAAGAAATGGTTTCCCTCATCCCTGAAAATACGCGCAGACTGATCGTCTGTCGCTGTGGAGAGGAAACAGATGTTTCCGAATTTACCCAGATGCTCAAAAATAAATTGCCTGCCGTGCACATTCACCAGCGAGTGACGGGCCCTGTGCTCAGCATTCATGTAGACGTCGGAGCTTTCGGCGCGGCGTACGTTCTCAAAGACTGAAAAGCGGCGGGAACCCCCGCCTCGTTAAAGAAATTGTGCGGCAGAGCGCGCAAGAATGCGCTCTGCCGCACGCCTTTTGAGAAAGAAAGGAGGGGAAGAATGAAGCCTAAAATGTTATATATGCGGAAAACGCCTCTTTCCAGCGCGGCAGTCTTGCTTCTGCTTTCCGCGGGGTTTGTTCTTTTCCCCACGCAATGGCTGGGCGATCTGCTTAGCGGGGACGAGCTCCTTGCACAGATGCTTGGGCTGGGGATCCTGCGCATCGTCATGGCGATCATCATGCTTGTGCTTGCCCTGCATATGGGAATCCGAGGTTTGTGGGCACCGGCAAAACTTTCCTGCTTGCTTATCGCTTTTCCTGCGCTGATCGTTGCCGTCAACAACCTTCCTATTGTGGCGCTTTTGCGCGGCACTGCGGGCATCACCGGCGGAGGAGAATATGTCGCTGCATTTGCTCTGCAATGTATCGGCGTGGGGCTGTTTGAGGAAGTCGCTTTCCGCGGCGTTATCTTTCCGTTTGTGCTCGGTGTGACGGGTACAGGCAAAAAAGGCAGGTTTGCCGCTGTTCTTCTTTCTTCTGCGGCGTTCGGGATGCTGCATCTGGTCAACCTGCTCGGCGGATTCTCGGGCGCGGTCTTTTTGCAGGTTGGGTATTCTTTCCTGATCGGCTGTATGCTGTCCGTATGCGTATTTTGCGGCAGCGGCGTGTTTGCCTGCGCACTTGTGCATTCGGTGTATAATTTTTGCGGGAGCCTTATCTATTCGGTCGGAAATTACGGATTCGGCGCCTTTAAAGACGTATGGTGTATGGAAGAGGTCCTTCTTACGGCGGTCATCTCTGTTGCCGCCATTGTTTGGTTTGCTCTGATCTTATGGAAGAAAAGTCCTAAGCAGGCAGACGCGTTTGCCGTGTTTCCGCCTGCAACGGATAACCGGGAGGAATAAAATGCTGACGAAAGAGCCGACAAGGAAAATGATCGCTGAATGGAAGCGTATTTTTGAAGAAAATAAGGGGAAACTGACTCCCAACAGAAAGACAGGCGCTGAGGTGGAGGAATATTTCCGCAAAAAATATGCTCCGAGTCCCTGTAAGGAAGAGATGTTTGTGCAAGTCGTGAGGGAAAATTTGATCGCCAATGGGTTTTCCCGCGAAAAACTGCCCCAAGGGGTTTTACCGCAGATCGTTGCCTACAAGACGGGCAACGTATTGGTGGGTATAGATACCGTTACGGGTTTTTTTCATGTGGAGAGCGAGGACTTGCAGGAATCGGAACGCATTTATGACGACTTGTTTGTTTTTCGCGGGCTGGACGAGCGTGATCTGGAAAATTTCTTTTTAGTGGCGGAATATGTACGATTAAAAAAACGATGAATTGTCAAGTTAAGTGCAACAGTTAGAGAGATTTAGTTCAAATAAATCTTGCGGAGTTTGGTAATGCAAAACTTTCTTGGGCCTGGCGTTGAT
>CASFBD010000094.1 GCA_949292885.1 uncultured Bacillota bacterium | reverse complement strand
CCTCATCGCAAGGGCGACCTGCGCCGTGCTCGTGCAGCTGCTGTTAACATCGTTCCTAACAGCACGGGCGCTGCAAAAGCGATCGGTCTCGTTATCCCCGAACTCAACGGCGTTCTCGACGGATGCGCTCAGCGCGTTCCCGTTCCCACCGGTTCCCTCACGCAGCTTGTTGCCATCGTGGAAGGCGAAGTGGACAAGGACGGCGTCAATGCAGCGATGAAAGCGGCTGCTTCCGATTCCTTCGGCTACACCGAGGATGAGATCGTTTCTTCCGATATCGTCGGCATCACCTACGGCTCCCTGTTTGACGGCACGCAGACCAAGTGCATGCCCATGGGTGACGGCTCCACGCTCGTCAAGGTTGTGTCCTGGTACGACAACGAGAACTCTTACACCAGCCAGATGGTCCGCCCCATCAAATATTTCGCTGAACTGAAGTAATCTTCTTCGGCAATACGGGGCGTTCCGGTTTTTCCGGAACGCCTTCTTTTCTTTATTAGAAGTTTCATCAGCATATTTAGGACGAAACAATGGCGGATAATTGTTCTTTGCGGAAAGCTCGGTCCCTGTTTTTACGCTGTTTTGCAAGTGCTTGACAATTTTTTTTCAATGCGTTAAACTATAAAAAACTATTTTTCCAAAGGGAGTGCATTATGCAAAAAATCAGATTGGGCATTGTCGGATACGGTAACCTCGGCAGGGGCGTGCAGTATGCTGCGGCACAGAATAAAGACATGGACGTTGTGGCGGTGTTCACGCGCAGGGATCCCGCATCCGTGCGGACGGTGCTTCCCGTCAAGGTGGAAAAATTTGAAGACATGAAAAATTACGTTGGCAAAATCGACGTGATGATCTTGTGCGGCGGAAGTGCCACCGACCTTCCCGAACAGTCTGCACAGGTGGTGCGCCTGTTCAATACGGTGGACAGCTTCGATACGCACGCCAACATTCCCGCATATTTTGAAAAACTGGACGCTGCGGCAAAGCAGAGCGGTAACCTCGGCGCCATGAGCATCGGCTGGGATCCGGGTCTGTTCTCGCTGGCGCGCATCTATTTTGGTTCCGCGCTTGCCGAGGGCAATACTTACACCTTCTGGGGCAAGGGTGTCAGCCAGGGGCATTCGGATGCCATTCGCAGGGTGAAGGGCGTAAAGGACGCCCGCCAGTATACTGTTCCGGTGCAGAGTGCGCTTGACCGCGTCCGTGCGGGTGAAAATCCCGAGCTTACCACTCGCGAAAAGCACACGCGCGAATGTTATGTCGTTGCGGAAGAGGGAGCCGACCTTGCGCGTATTGAGCGCGAGATCAAAGAAATGCCCAACTATTTTGCCGATTACGACACGACAGTGCATTTCATTTCGGAAGAGGAGTTACAGCGCGATCACAGCGGTATTCCGCACGGCGGACTTGTGCTCCGCAGCGGAAAATCCATGACGGGCAGCAACTTCCTGACAGAATTTTCTCTCAAACTGGACAGCAATCCGGAATTTACGTCTTCCGTTCTCGTCGCGTATGCCCGCGCGGTGTATCGCCTGCGCGCAGAGGGCAAAACAGGCGCCGTGACGGTGTTCGACATCGCTCCTAAATATCTTTCCCCGCTTTCGGAAGAAGAACAGCGCAAACAGTTGTTATGATCAAAAAGACCCGCACGTAAGGTGCGGGTCTTTTATCATCTTTTTGCCTGTATGAATATTCACGTGTATGTATATTTTCGCGGACATAAAAGAGAAAAATGCTTGTATTTTGCTTTTTTTGTGTGTTTTTTGGCAAAAAATGTGTAAAGCTATTGCATAATTTAAATAAACGTGATATAATCTTTTCTAACAGGTTCCTGTCAGGGGAACAGGAGAGAGGTGTTTACAATGTTCAGTCCGGAAATGGAAAAGATCGACAGAAAAGTACTGCGGGAAATGCAGCTGGAACGGCTGAAACACATCGTGCGCTATTGCTACGAAAACGTGCCCATGTACAAAAATCGCTTTGACGCGATCGGTTTGAAGCCCGAGCATATCAAGACGCTTAAGGACATCGAACTCATTCCTTATACCACAAAGGACGATCTGAGGGACAACTATCCTTTCGGACTGTTTGCCGTGCCTATGAAAAAGATCATCCGTCTGCACGCGTCCAGCGGCACGACGGGCAAACCCATCGTGGGCGGCTATACGCGCGCCGATCTGGACAATTGGTCCACCTGTATCGCGCGTATTCTGTCCATGGCAGGCGCAACGGACGAGGATATATTTCAGGTATCTTTCGGCTACGGCCTGTTTACGGGGGGATTCGGCCTGCATTACGGCGTTGAAAAACTGGGGGCTACCGTTGTTCCCATGTCGTCGGGCAACACCGAGCGCCAGTTGATGCTTATGCGCGATTTCGGTGCCACGGCGCTCATCGCCACGCCCAGCTACGCCATGTACCTCGCGGAAACGGCGAAAAGAGAGGGGATCCTCAAAGATCTGAAGATCCGTCTTGTGTGCATGGGGGCGGAAGCATCTACGGCAGAAACGCACGAATCGCTGCAAAAGCTGTTCGGAGCTTTCCCCACGGAAAATTACGGGCTTACCGAAGTGGGCGGACCCGGCGTTGCGGGCGAATGCCGCGAAAAGGCGGGAATGCACATCAACGAAGATATGTTCTATCCCGAGATCGTGGATATGGAACACAACAAAGTCCTCGGGGAAGGGGAGCAGGGAGAAATGGTCATCACCACTCTCGTCAAGGAGGGAATGCCCGTCCTGCGCTACCGTACCAAGGACATCACTTCCCTCACCTTTGAACCCTGCAAGTGCGGCAGGACGACGGCGAGGATGTCCCGCGTGGTCGGCAGAACGGACGATATGCTCATCATCCGCGGCGTCAATGTTTTCCCGTCCCAGATAGAGAGCGTGCTGATGGGCATGGACGAACTGGGCAAGACGTACGAGATCATCGTCGACCGCGTCAATTACATGGATACGTTGGAAGTGCACGTGGAAGTGGATGACGCAAGCCTTCTCACCGATTATTTCAAACTGGAAGAGCTGGTTGCCAAGATCAAGCACAAATTGCGCGTGGTATTGCAGATCGACGTCAAGGTCAAGCTGGTCGAGCCTTTTTCCATCAAGCGATCGGAAGGCAAGGTCAAGCGCGTAACCGATCTGCGCAAAAAATAACCGAAAAAATTTATCAGGTCAGGTCATATACTATGAAAAAACTGTTATTGGGCGATTTCGCCGTTGCGCGCGGCGCATGGGAAGCGGGCGTTCAGGTCGCCAGCGCTTATCCCGGCACGCCGTCCACGGAGATCACGGAAGAACTGTCCCGTATGGACGATGTGTACAGCGAATGGTCCCCCAACGAAAAAGTAGCTTTGGAAGTGGGCGTAGGCGCTTCCCTGCGCGGGGTGCGCACCATCGTTTCCATGAAGCACGTAGGTCTCAACGTCGCCTGCGATCCTCTCTTCACCGCTTCTTATACGGGTGTGAACGGCGGACTTGTCATTGCCGTGGCGGACGATCCTTCCGTGTTCTCTTCGCAGAACGAGCAGGACACGCGCCTCACCGCTGTCAGCGCGCAGGTGCCTGTCATTGAGCCGTCCGATTCGCAGGAAGCCAAGGATTTTACAAAACTCGCGTTTGAACTTTCGGAAAAGTACGATACGCCCGTCATTTTACGGCTTACCACGCGCGTGGCGCATTCGCAGAGCCTTGTGGAATTGTGCGAAAGGGAGGTCCCCGCTGCCAAACCGTACGAGCGCAACATTGCAAAGTATGTTATGATGCCCGCCAACGCGCGCGTCAAGCATACGGTCGTGGAGGAGCGTACGGCAAAACTTTCCGCGGATTCAGACGAATTTGAGATCAACCGCATCGAAGAGGGCAGCAAGGAGCTGGGCATTATCTGTTCGGGCGGCGTCTATCAGTACGTAAAGGAGGCACTGCCGCAGGCATCCGTGCTTAAGCTGGGCATGGTGTGGCCGCTTCCGTATAAGCTCATCGAACGCTTTGCGAAGAGCGTAAAGCGCTGCATCGTTGCGGAAGAACTTGCGCCTCATTTGGAAACGCAGATCAGGGCGCACGGCATTGCCGTGGAGGGAAAAAACATTTTCCCGCGTTGCGGAGAATTTACCGCCAACCTCATCCGCAAGTGCGTGTTGGGCGAGCAGAAGCAACTGAACGTCGCTTCCGTTCCCGCCCGTCCCCCCGTGCTTTGCGCGGGATGCCCGCATCGCGGCGTGTTCTATGTTCTGTCCAAGCTCAAACTCAACGTTCTGGGCGACATCGGCTGTTACACGCTGGGCGCCGTTCCGCCGCTCGGCTCGATGGACGCGGTCGTGTGCATGGGCGCCAGCATCGGCATGGCGATCGGCTTTGATAAGGCGGATCCGGAAGCTCATAAGCATTCGGTCGCAGTGATCGGCGATTCTACCTTTATCCATAGCGGCATTACGGGGCTCATCGACGCCGTGTACAACAAGGCAAAAGTTACGGTGGTCATTCTCGACAACCGTACGACAGGAATGACGGGGCACCAGAACCATCCCGCTACGGGCAAAACGATCAAAAACGAACCTACATACGAACTCGATCTTGCCGAGGTCTGCCGCGCCGTCGGTGTGCGTGACGTCGTCACCGTCGATCCGGGCGACCTCAAAGCCACCGAACAGGCGGTCAAAGACGCTCTTTCCCGAGAGGAAGTGTCTGTAGTCATTGCAAAGCGTCCGTGCGCATTGCTCACCAAAAAACTGTACAGAGGATTTAAGGTGAACGACAACTGCAAAAAGTGCAAGGCGTGCCTCAAACTCGGCTGCCCCGCCATCGTCAACGGGAAAGACGGTATCTCCATCGACGTTTCCCTCTGCACCGAATGCGGTCTTTGCCAGGGCGTGTGCAAATTCAATGCGATCGAAGGGAGGGACTGAAATGGATATACTGATTGTAGGCGTCGGCGGGCAGGGGACCTTGCTTGCCAGCCGCGTTCTCGGAAAATATGCGCTGGACAAGGGGTTTGACGTCAAACTCAGCGAAGTGCACGGCATGGCACAGCGCGGCGGCAGCGTGATGACTTATGTCCGAATCGGGGAAAAGATCGCCTCTCCCATCATCGACGAGGGGCAGGCGGATCTTATTCTTGCCTTTGAAAAGCTGGAAGCTTTGCGCTATGCGCACTATCTCAAAGAGGGGGGCGAGGTCTTGTACTCCACGCAGGAAATCATGCCCATGCCCGTCGTGACGGGCGCGGCAGAATATCCGCAGGGCATAGAGGCGCTCCTGCACGGTACGGGCGTGGACGCGCTCTCACTCGCTTTGCAGGCGGGCAACGCCAAGGCGGCTAATTCCGTCATGCTGGGTGCGCTGTGCAAAAAGATGGGGCTGGACAGGCAGGCGTTTGAAGAGGCTCTTCTTGCAAGCATTCCGCAAAAGACCGTGGAGATGAATAAAAAGGCGTTTGAACTGGGCTTTGCTGCAGTGTAAACGCCGCTGATAACGGAGAAAAAAGATGAAAGGTACTCTCAAAGACTACATTTACCGCCCTGAATACGAGTGTCTGTCGCGTTCGGAAATGGAAAATCTTCAGAGCGAGCGGCTGAGAAAGACGGTTGAACTCGTCTACAACAACTGCAAGCCTTACAGGGCAAAGATGGATGAGTTCAAGATCAAACCCTCAGACATCCGTTCCGTATCCGATCTGTGCAAACTTCCGTTCACCGTCAAGCACGATTTGCGAGCGGCTTATCCCTTCGGGTTTTATTCTTCGCCCGCAAAGGACATTGTGGAAGTGCACGCATCCAGCGGTACGACAGGTAAACTCACCGTGGTCGGCTACACGCAGAACGACGTAGATGTTTGGGCGGAGATCGCAGCGCGTTCGCTTGCCATGGCGGGCGTGACAAAGGATTCGCTTGTGCACGTCGCATACGGATACGGGCTGTTCACGGGCGGGCTGGGTGCCCATTACGGCGCGCAGAAGATCGGTGCAAGCACCGTTCCCGCCAGTGCGGGAAACACCATCCGTCAACTCACGCTCCTGCGCGATTTCGGCGCGACGCATTTGTGCTGCACGCCCTCGTATGCCATCTTTTTGGGTACCGAAATACAGAAAGCGGGTATGGACATCAAGGATTTTAACCTGCAGGGCGGCGCGTTCGGGGCAGAGCCGTGGACGTACCAGATGCGCGAGGAGATAGAAAAACTGCTCGACATCGATGCGCTGGATATTTACGGGCTTTCCGAAATCAGCGGCCCCGGCGTAGCGATGGAATGTATGCGGAAAAAAGGCTGTCACATTCAGGAAGATCACTTCATCCCCGAGATCATTGATCCGGAAACGCTGGAACCTCTGCCGTTCGGCAGCGAAGGGGAACTTGTGTTTACCACCATCACAAAAACGGGTCAGCCGCTCATCCGCTACCGTACGCGCGACCTGTGCACACTTTCCAATGAGAAATGTGCCTGCGGCAGGACGACTGTCAAGATGAGTAAGGTGAAAGGGCGTTCGGACGATATGCTCATCATCCGCGGCGTCAACGTGTTCCCGTCCCAGATCGAAGCAGCCATCATGAACGTTTCCGGCGTTTCGCCGCATTATATGATCTATGTGGACAGGGTCAACAACCTTGACGTCATGGAAATCGACATCGAACTGGCGGGGAACCTCACGCCCGACCGTATTTCCGACGTCGAAAGCATCAAAAAGAAAGTGGAAACGGAAGTCAATTCGTACATCGGCCTGAGCGCAAAGATCAAACTCTGCGAAAGCGGTTCCATTCAGCGCAGTGAAGGCAAAGCGGTTCGCGTCATAGACAGGCGCAGTTAATTTTCGGGTAAGGAGGAATCAATCATGTTGGTCAAACAACTTTCCGTATTTATGGAAAACCGTCCGGGCAGGCTGTATAAGCTCACCCATGCACTTGGTCAGGAAGGAATCGATTTTGTCACTCTCTCCATTGCGGACACAAAGGATTTCGGTATCGTGCGCTTTATAGCACGCGACAACGAACGCGCTTTTGAGATCCTGAAAGAGGCGGGCTTTACCGTAGGCATCACCGAACTGATCGGCGTGGAGGTCAGCGATCGTCCCAACGCCCTTGCGGAAGTGGTGGCGCTGATGGAAGAGCAAAACATCAATATCGAATATCTGTATTCGTTTGTGCTTACCAATCATAACACGGCAAAGATCCTTATGCGCGTGGAGGATACCGATCGCGCGGTAAAACTGTTGCAGGAAAAAGGGATCAAACTTCTTTCCGAAAAAATTCTCTGATAAAAGCAAATCGGCGGCGCTTGTTAAGCGCCGCCGATTTTTATTGATATAAAAGAAAAACCACGCGATAGTCGCGTGGTTGAAAAGAGGTTTACCGATGAGTCTTGAAAAAAAGACTCCGATTGTGTAGAATAAGAACTGACCTGCCAGTCAGAAAAAGGAAACACAATCGGAGGATATTAAAATGAAAGACTCATCTAATACCATAAACAGTTTAGCACATACAAAATGGAATTGCAAGTATCATATCGTGTTTGCGCCGAAATATCG
>CASFBD010000093.1 GCA_949292885.1 uncultured Bacillota bacterium | reverse complement strand
GATCCCATCTCTTCAATAGAGCACATCATACCGGCGCTCTCCACGCCGCGCAGTTTTCCCTTTTTGATCTTTATACCGCCGTGCAGGGATGAACCTTCCAACGCCACAGGCACCACATCGCCGGGCTTTACGTTATCCGCGCCCGTGACGATTTGGATGTCGCTGCCGTATTCGCCGCAATTCAGGTGACAGATCTTCAGCTTGTCCGCATCAGGATGCTTTTCCATGCTCTCGATCCTGCCCACCACACAACGATCGATCTCCGCGCCGAGATAGATGAGTTCCTCTACCTCAAACCCGCAGGAAAAGAGTTTCTCCGTCAGTTCCTGCGCCGAGATGTTTATATCCACATAGTCTTTCAGCCAGCTGAAAGGTACTTTCATCTTCTTTGCCCTCCTCAGTCCTTGAATTGTTTGAGAAAGCGCACATCGCCTTCAAAGAGAAGCCTGATATCGCCGATCCCGTACTTGATCATGGCGATGCGTTCCAGCCCCATACCAAACGCAAACCCCGTATAAACGTCCGGATCGATCCCGCAGTTTTCCAGAACGCGGCGATTGACCACACCCGCACCGAGCACTTCTATCCAGCCTGTGCCCTTGCAGATACGGCACCCTTTTCCGCCGCAGGCAGAACAGGAAAGATCCACTTCCACGCTTGGCTCCGTGAACGGGAAATAGGAAGGACGCAAACGCACTTTTGTTTCGCCCGTAAACATCCTGCGGGCAAATTCGTCCAGCATTCCTTTCAGATCGTTGAGAGTGATCCCCTTGTCTACAACAAGTCCTTCCATCTGATGGAACATGGGCGAATGGGTGGCATCCGAATCCGAACGGTACACCCTTCCGGGGCTGAGAACTTTGATAGGCGGTTTTTTATTTTCCATCACGCGGATCTGTCCCGACGAAGTCTGGGAACGGAGCAGAAATTCGTCCGTAATGAAAAAGGTATCCTGCATATCGCGCGCCGGATGGTCGGCTGGAATGTTCAGAGCCTGGAAATTGTAATAGTCCTTTTCGATTTCGGGGCCTTCAAACACGTCAAAGCCCATACCCGAAAAGATGGAGATAAGTTCGCGGCGCACAAGTGTTACGGGATGCACCGAACCCGTTTCGCGGAATTTGGCGGGCATGGTAACATCTATCTTTTCGCTCGCGATCTTTGCGGAGAGTTCACGTCTGCCGATCTCCTCCTCCAAAGCAGCAAATCGCTCTTCCGCCCACTGACGCACTTCTCCGACAAGTTTCCCGACCGCGGGACGCTCTTCGGGTGCGACGTCACGCATTCCCTTGGAAAGAGCGGAAATTTTCCCCGTCTTGCCGAGATAGTCCATTTTCAGCGCATACAAGTCCTTGCTCGTCATGTCCGTACGGGCGGCGAGTGCTTCTTCGATTTCCCGACGAATGTTTTCGATCTGTTCTTTCATACGTCCTCCTCATAAAGGTGCGGCAAAAAAAAAGCCCCGTGACAAAAGCCACAGGGCGCAATTTGCGCTGTACCACCTATGTTCGCAGAAAAAATTCTGCCTCATTGCCGCTTAACGCGCGGAACACGTCCGCCCTTACTCCCTACAAGTTTCAAAGCGGAGGCTCGAAAGTGAATACCGGGAACCACCGTCCGGAAGATCTTTCAGCCGCCGGATCTTCCTCTCTTGGAACAGCTTTGCGCCCCGTCTGTCTTTGTCGTCGCCTTTATTTTTTTATTATGATAAAGCAAAACGCAAAAAATGTCAACGATTTTGACGGCAAAGGCAAGATTTTCTTTACGAACCAAACAAACCGCCCTGAAAATACACTTCCGGGATCTTCCCCACAATAACGCTCTCACAAACGAGGATCTCTGTCTGCGCGCTTACATTTCGCGTGCCGGAGGGCATAACGAGGCTGACCTCCGCCGTTACGTCCATATAGACGGAATGCAGAGACTGATTCAGTCCTGCGCCCGCAAAGGAAGAGCGGAACGTACAGGAAACGTTTCCGACGGGAATGAGTTTGAAATGAATGTCAGGCCCTGCGCCCGCAAGCAGTTCGATCCCCGAAAAGGCACCGAGCGGAATGGCAACGCCCTCTTCGCAGGCAGCGTTGAGATTTGCCATGGTAAGCGCGACCGTCTGCCTCGCAAGCAGGTTGATCTTCTGCGCATCAGCCTGCATGGAAAGCACATTCCCTTCCGCGTCACGGGTAACGAGGACAAAAGACGAGTAATCGGCGACATTCCATTGCATCGCCTGCATGGCAGCATCGTTGAGCGACTGAGCTGCCGCGGCGCGCGCACTCTCCTCACCGAGAGAAAGAAGAAGATCGTCGGAACGTCTCTGAAAAGAAATCAACAACACGATCGCCGCTGCAAGAACAGCGATAAGAACAATGTATTTTTTTTTGCCGAGCGGTCTTCGGTACCTCTTGTACCTGTATGCGCCCTCATATTCATAACGGGACATACAACATTGTATGCCGCAATGCTCTCTTATATGAAAAACGGACGGCCGAGTGACTCACTTGTCAGTTTTTATCCGCGCGCGTTGCTGCCAGAGCGCGGATCTCTTCCGCCGTGGCAAGCCCTTGGCGGAATGCCGTAGCACTTCCAGCCGCCACGCCGAGCGCAAGGCAATCCCGTATGGGCAAGCCCTGGACATGCGCAGCCAAAAAGGCACCGAGCAAAGAATCTCCTGCCCCGACGGTGTCAACGGATACTCCTTTGAAGGCAGGCAGAGAAAATTCCGCGCCCTTTTCGTCCGCCATCAGCGCACCATCCTCACCCATACTGACGATCACGTTTGCGACACCCGCCGCCCGCAGTTTGCGAGCATAATACAGCGCATCCTCCCTGCCTTCGATCTTCACGCCGAACGCCTCGCCCAGTTCTTCTTTATTTGGTTTGACGAGCCAGGGACGAAACTCCGCAATGCGTACAAGCGTCCCACCCGAAACGTCTGCCACGACCTGAACGTCGGGACGACGGAAACTGCGCAAGAATTCCGCATAGGCATTTTCGGGAAGGGAGGCAGGCAAGCTGCCCGCAAGAACAAGAAGGGAAATCTGTCTGTTTGAAGAAAGCTTTTCCGCAAGCGCACGCACGTCAGACAGGGAAATCTCCGGCCCTGCCCCGTTGACATCCGTTTCCTCGGCGGCGCGAATCTTTACATTGATGCGTGTCATCCCCCGTACAGGCATGAAAGAACAGTCTACGCCCGACTTCTTCAGAAGATCGCAAAAAATCTCCCCGGAACCGCCCGCCGAAAAACCGGAGGCAAGGCTGGGGATCCCGAAACTTTTCAGGATCAGAGAAACATTGACCCCCTTCCCGCCCGGAACCAATCTTTCGGAGCAGGCGCGGTTGATACTGCCTTGTTTGAACGAGGGAACCTGCAACGTCAGATCAAGCGCGGGATTAAATGTAACGGTGCAGATCATTGTTTTTCTCCGTCGGCAGATAACACACCCTGTTCAACAAGGTAATCTTCCAAAATCTGAGCCGCACAGGCACAAAGCTCGGCGCAAGGACGCTTTTTATAGTATTCCTTTGTGCGCTCTTCCGCCTGCGGTCCGGGCGCCGTCTTTACTCCTGCAAGCAATTCCCGGCAAACAATAGAACCGTTCTGCGCGCGGAATCTGGACGCAAGCTCCTGTTCACGCACATACAGTGCGGATTTTTCCGCTGACGACGCTGCCGAAGCGTCGTAAAAGACAAGCCCCGCTACCATCATCATACCGGAAACCGTCCCACACACTTCCCTCATTCTGCCCATTCCGCCGCCGAAAGGCGCAGACAATTTCAATATGGTTTCCCTGTCAAGCCCTGTAAGATCGGAAAAAGCAAGCACAACCGCCTGCGCACAGTTATAACCCTGCAAAAAATGTTGTTTGGCCTGTTCTGCCCTGGTCATGTTAACCTCCCTAAATAATTATGCCGATTTTCAAAAAGAACTTGCTTTCCTGTAAATCTGTGGTATAATGAAATCATGATAGATATATTTTATACTTATAGTAAGGTAAATTCGGAAGATTTCATTAAAGCCATCCTCGAACGATATTATAATATACCAAACGCGGTCATTTGTAAATCGATTAACGGCAAACCTTACATTGAAGGAAGAAAAATTCATTTCAACCTTACGCACAGCAAGGAGATCACTGCTCTCGCCGTCGGAAAAAAAAGGGTCGGCTTCGATACAGAATCCCTGACCGGTAAAGCACGCCCTGCCGTCCTGAACAAATTCAGCGAACGCGAACGCAGTGAAATTTCTAACTCGGGTGACTTTTACAGGCATTGGACCGCAAAGGAAAGTTATATCAAATTCTACGGTGAAACGCTCGCCGCCCTTTGGCGCAAGGTAGAATATTACAAAGGGAAGATCTACCTGCGCGGTGAAGAGACGGATTCTCACATCATGCAGTTTGAAATGGACAACTATGTGTTCAGCATCTGCGGCGATTACACAAAGTTCAACATTCGTCATATCGACTTATAAAAGCACGCGCCGCCGCTTGTGCGGCGCGTGCTTTTATAAGTAAACCGCGCCCGACCGCAATCCTGCGGCCGGGCGCCTTGTTATCAGTTTTTACGTTTTTTCAGAATGTACATACGGCTGCACAGCCCGCCGCTGTTCTTTGAAACCGTATCATAATCGAACAAATCGCAAAGCGGAAGATCTCCGTTCATCAGCAGATCCCCTCCGGCCGTAAATCCGCCCTTTCCGTCGCGTCGCGTCACGTCGTAAACAGAAGTTTCACTCAGTCCCTTCAGTCGAACCGTCACGAGAGGCATCGAGGGAAACGCAACCGTCTGGTTGAGCACGGCGATCGCCATGGATTTATCCTTTGACACCGTAATGAACCCTTTTACGTACTTTTCGTCGATCCTGTACTGGTCGCCGAACTGCAAGAGCTTTCTGTTCTCTTTATAAAAAGCGATCTGCTCGGAAACTTCCTGGATTTCCTCAGGAGTGAATTTCGTCATGTCCAGCTCGTAACCCAGCAGTCCGCCGCACGCAACGTTGAACCTTGCCTCAAGAGAATTGGTGTTAGCCGTCTGGTGATTCGGACAGGCTGAAACGTGCGCCCCCATCACTGTCTGCGGGTATCCGTAAGAAGAGCCTGCCTGAATTGCAATGCGCATCCGCGCATCCGTATCGTCGCTCGTCCAGTACTGCGAGAAGTAGCACATATTTCCCAGATCGAACCTTCCGCCGCCACCCGCGCATCCTTCAAACAGCACGAACGGGAATTTTTTGACGATCTTGGATACCACTCTGTAGTAGCCGAGCATATATCTGTGGAAATACTCTCCGGGGAAAATTCCCTTGCCGTAGCAATCTGTCATTGAACGGTTGAAATCCCACTTCACATATTCCGCGCCGCTGCGCGAGATCACGTCGCTGATAACGCGTACAACGTAATTCTGCACCCTTTCGTCCGTCATGTTCAGCATAAGCTGATGGCGCAACCTCGTGGGCGTCCTGCCGGGGATCTTCATGGCAAAATTCGGATGAGCACGGTAAAGATCGCTGTCCTCGCTGATCATTTCCGGCTCCACCCAGATACCGAACGAAAGCCCGAGCGCACGGATCTTATCTGCCAACGACGCAAGGCCGCCGCCTGTCTTTTCAAGATTGTCGTACCAATCTCCCAAAGAACAGGTATCACTGTCTCTTCTCCCGAACCATCCGTCATCCAGGACAAACAACTCCACACCCGTACGTTTTGCTGCTTCGGCAATGGCAAGAAGTTTCTCCTCGTTAAAATCAAAATACGTTCCTTCCCAGTTATTGACAAGAACGGGACGCTCCTTCTTTTTCCATTTTCCGCGAACAATATGTTCGGAAACAAAGTAATGAAAGCGGTTACTGATCGTATCCTCATCGGGAGCAAAACACATCACAGCCTCTGGAGTGCAGAACGTCTCCCCGACAGGCAGAAGCCAGTCAAACATAAAGTCGTTGATGCCCGTCAGTACGCGCGTTTTTCCCGAGCAGTCCGCTTCTACCGTTTCTTTATGATTTCCGGAATATACGAGATTGAACGCGTAAACGCCTCGCCTGTCCTCCGCCATGATAAACGGATTGCGCGCGTGGGATGACATACCGCGCTTGGAATCGCTGACAAATATCCCGCTGCCGACCTCTCTGGAAACCTTGTTGCGCTCGTTTGCCCATGCACCTTCAAACGTGACAACACTGTAATCCGCACCGGGCAGATCCATCTGCAAACTCATCAGTCTGCGGATGTGGATGTCCTTTTTGGCGCCGTTGAAAAGCCTTGCACTCACGGCAATGACATCGCTGTCATCGAAAACAGTATAATAGAGAAACAGTGCAACGCGCGTTGTGTCCGTATATTTAAGCTCCAAAGTCTTCCCTTCTCCGTACGAGGAAGGAAGCCCCGGGATCTCGGGTTTTTCAGGCAAAATTCTCAGTTTAGAAAAAGAAAAATCTGCCGCAAAACCGCCGTCTGAGTTTTCCAACAGCACACTGTACTCGGTGTAATCATCCTTCCCGGGCGCAGAAAACAGTTTTTTACCGCCTCCCGCATATGCACCGAAATCAAACCCGTTTGCAAGACGCTTGCCGTAATAGAGATATTCCGCAGTATCCGCCTTAATGACCAGAGTCGTATTCAGTGTATCCAGCCGTATGATCTGCTCCTTTCTTTTTATCATATTTGCCTCCGCTGAAGTGTACGGATTTATACCGTAATTATATACAGTATATCATATCATGCGGCTTTTGTATAGTAAAAAGAAACAAATTTATTAAAAAGCAAGAACTTACGGCACCCCGTTTGCGAGGTCAGTCCTCTTCCTTAAAAGAACATCCCCTGAACAATTCTTTTTTCTTTTCGCGCAAATCGCTTATCAGATCCCGCAACTCACGTTGCTCCTCTGCCTTTTCGGGAAAACGTCTGAAAAATTCATCCCGCAATGCGTTCATATCCCATACTGCGAAAGAAAGAAGTTTTGACAGCAACGCCCTCATCCCCTCCGAAGGACAGCATTCCAGCGCCGAAATATATCTTCTCAGCACCGAGCGCTCGGAAATAAGAAGATCGGACATAGCATCCTCCTCTTTCAAAAACAAATCCCTTTTACACTGATTCATCGTATGGACTCCCTTTTTTCAAGTTCCGTCAAAATGGCGGCAAAACGTCCTGCATGACTCTGCGAAACGCCGGCAAAGCACTTTGCCAGGACAGGATCGATCATCGAATGCGAAAAAATTTTTGCTTTCTCACCAGTAAGGTATTCCTCTTCGAGCAACGCTTCCAGTTCCGAAATAAATGTTTTCTCTCTTTCTTTGTTCATGGTTTTATTCCTCCGCTTACAAGTTTGCTCCGTCCCGCGGCAAGATATTCCTTTTTTCAAGAAAAAAACTCCGAAGCCTTGCGTTAAAAACACGTTTGTGTTATACTGTTCGATGGAGGGATTTATGAAATTTATACGAACCAAACGCTTTTACCTGGAATGTCTTCTTATGGTGCTGCTCGCCGTATTGTTTGCCTGCAATTACGAGCTGTTTATCGTGAAAAACAACTTTGCCCCCGCGGGATTTAACGGCATCGGTAGCATGCTCGAATACAAATTCGGCTTCGAGATAGGTTATTTCACTATCCTTGTCAACGCTCCGCTGTGTCTGCTCGCCTTTTTCCTTGTAGATCCTGAGTTTTCCATCAAGACTTTTATTTTCTGTAT
>CASFBD010000092.1 GCA_949292885.1 uncultured Bacillota bacterium | reverse complement strand
AAAATCCCCGTTTCCTGCTCATTGACATCTCCTGATGTTATAATTCCATTTCTTACAAATACATTCATTTTTCCGAAATGCAAGGAACGATGTGCCCCAAAAGTCATATTTTTGTTATTATTCTAACACTTACTATTGTAAGAAGTCAAGTATTTTTCTTACAAAAGTGAGAAACTAAACACAACAGGAGGGAAACGTGCATGAAAAACGACCGCCCGGCACGCTTTGCGGAACAACTGAAAGATCTGAGAGAGGAACACGGCGTGACACAGACCGTTTTGGCAAGGGAGATCGGCGTGAGCAAGGGGCTGATCAGCCTGTGGGAAAACGGCCTGCGCGAACCCACTTTATCCAACCTTGTTGCCCTGGCGGACTACTTTGACGTGCCGCTGGACTATCTGACGGGGAGGACGCCGGACTGAAAGCGGCATTCTTTCTCCGTCGCGAAAGAGATTTTTTGGGGCGGCGGAACGGCTCCGAAAAAGATTTTTGCAAAAAACAAAAACAGACCGCCTTGCGCCGCAAAAAACGGCGCAAGGCGGTTTTTATAAAAAATCCGCCGCACTTTCTGTGCGGCGGGCAATACATTACGAAATGGGACGGATAAAAGTCTTTCTGCGCTTGATGATCCTGCGCCCCATCGCATTCCACTGTTCCTGCACGGCGATGTTGCTGACCAGTTCGGGGTTGGATTCCACGCGCTCGATCTTGTCCTCGATGACGTTGGCAATGATGCGCGACATCATGACAGAATTCAGGCCCATTTTCTGGTATTTCGGATGTACGGCGATGAGCACCATTTCCAGTTCCCTGGGCTTGGAAATCGCTTTCACCAGGCGCAAAAGTGTAGGAAGCGTCATTCTGCCGCCGCTCTTTTGCAGAGGTTTGCAGATGGAAGGAAGCATGACAGCCATGGCGGCAACTTCCCCTTCCTTATCCGTAAGCAGAGAAAAATAGCGGGGATTGATAACGGTGGCAAACTGGCGCAGCACCTGGTCGATGATCTTGCCGTGTACGGGAACGTAGCAATCGAGTTTTGCATAGGCGAGATTGACCATTTCCAGCGCGTCGTGACCGTACTTTGCGATGAGTTTTTTCATGGGCATACTTTCCGCCCGTTCGCAGATGCCCAGTTTTTTGCTTATGTACGATGCGACGTGCGCAATGCGCTCGTCCACCTTTTCGGGCATATCAAATTCGTACTCTACCCACTCGCTTTCGTCCTGAAAACCGAGAGACGTTACCAGTTTCGGATAATATTCGTAGTTATAATTGGTGGCATAGGTGGCACGGCGGTCAAACCCTTCCGTGAGCATTCCTTCGCGGTCCATATCGTCAAAGCCCCACGGCCCGTGCAGGGTGTCCAGTCCCTTTTCCCTGCCCACCTTTTCCGCGGCGGCAAACAGCGCCTCCGCTACCTCCTTGTCGTCGATGCAGTCGAACCTGGAAAAGCGCAGGCACTTCCTGCCCGACAATTTGTTGTACGCTTTCTGTTCGATGGTGGCGATCCTGCCCGCCACTTTGCCGTCCTTGTAAGCAAGAAAACAATGCACCTCGCAGTCAATAAGGTTGGGATTCTTTTTGGGATCGAGCAGACTGCATTCGTCCGCGTAAATGGAAGGGACGTAATGCGGACAGTCCTTGTACAAAATGAGCGGGAACTTTGCAAAACGACGCATCTGCGACGCCGTGCGTACCTCTGTTACTTTTATCATATGCTCCTCTCTGCCGCCGGGGGCGGCGCTTTTCTGCAAAAACCTCGCGCGGTTTTCATGCTTCCGCCGCCGTGCGGACGGATCTTTTTCCGGGGCCCGTGTCGGCGGTTTTTATTATTTTAGCACACTTAACAAACAAAAGCAAGGAGTCGGAAGGATTTTCCCCTTCGGAAAATTTCGGAAGTTCGCTGACAACGCCCTGGATAGGGGCATACCTGTCCGTACGCAGGCGTCGTTTTGTTTCTCCGTCCTTTCCCCTGCAGATCAGATACCCCTCGCTGCGCAGCCCTGCCTTTTCGGCGCGCTCAGACTCCCCTTTCCGCACCAGGCGCGGCGCGGGCGGAGCCAACGTTTCCAGCACCACGCTGCAACGCTCGTACGTATATCCGCTCCGTGTACCGTACACGCGGACGGTAAGTTTTCCGCCCGACGCCGACGCGACAAGATAGACCGCGGAAGCGCTGCCGTTGTACAGGCGCAGGTCGCAGGAATCGCTGACCATGGCGTCGAAAGAAGGTTCCACATATCCCACCGCGAGGCTGTGCGCGTGTACTTCGCGCACGCTCAGCCCCGCAAGGAGGGCGGCATTGTACAAAGTGGTGCTTACTTGGCACACGCCTCCCCCTACGCCCTGCACGTACTTTCCGTCAAGGATGACGGGCGCGGAGAAAAATCCGTTCTGCGAGGTGCGTTTTCCGACGACAGCATTAAAGGAAAAATTTTCGCCCGGACCCAGCACAACGCCGTTGATACGGCTTGCCGCAAGCGCAACATTGCGCGAACGATTGTTCCCGTCTGCGTATTTCGTGGAAAAGCTGGAGAGAAGAAGCGTCTCCTTGCGCAGCTGTGCCTCCGTGACGCGCGGCACACCTTCCCGCGTACTGACGTAAACGGTTCCGCCGCCCGCGGCAAGAGCGGTAAGGATGTCCTCTCTCAGTTTTTTTCCGTCCGCAAACCTGCCTTTGATTTCCTTTTCATAAGAAAATTTCACCGTCTCCTGCGGCTGAAAAATCAACTTTGCATCGGCGCTTTTTTTGTAATGATCGTCGCAAATTCTGCGTAACGTACCCTCAAAATCGGTGAGAGCAAGGTGCTTTTCCAAAGGCTGGACGCCGCCCTCCCGCCGCGCGCGGGCAAGCGCCTCCTCCACATCTGCGCGCAGATATAATTCAGGGGCGCGAAAAACATAATCGTGTCCGTTCCCCTTTACCGTGAGACGGCACTGCGCCGCCTCCTCCCGCAGGGCACGCGAGATACACGCCCGCGCCTGCGAGAGAGTCATTCCCGAAACGTCTGTGCCGCCCACGCTGCAATCCGCGGGCAGGTGCGGACAGAAAAATCCCGTTCCCAAAAAAAACATGCCCGCGGCAAGTGCGGGCAATATCAGTTTTGCAAATATACGGCAAACCCTCTGCATCCCTCTTTCCTCCGAAAAAAGTATGTGCAGGGCGCGGGCTCTTTTTACCTTGAAATTTTTGGCATAAAACGCCGCCTTTCAGCGTTTGATCTTGCCGGACACAATGCGGATCTTATTGACCGTCTTGCCGAACAGCACTTTTTCCGTGTGCGTGCAGGTGAGAATGGTCTGCACGTCCTCGATCTGCGAGAGCAGCTTGCGGCGACGGGAAAGATCGAGTTCGCTCATGACGTCGTCAAGGATAAGAACGGGCGGTTCGCCCGCAACAGAACGAAAAATATCGACTTCGGCAAGTTTGAGCGCCAGCGCGGCTGTGCGCGCCTGCCCCTGAGAACCGTACACGCGCACTTCCGATCCGCCGATGGTCAGTTTCAGATCGTCCCTGTGCGGGCCTGTACCCGTAAAACCCAGGCGGACATCCCGCTCGTAATTGTCCGAAAATTCGCGAAGGAGCGCCTCGGCGATCTCCTCTTTCTCCTGAGGATACTTTTTTTCGGACGTGACGCGCAGTTCCTCCGCCCCGTCCGAAAGAAAGGCGTGTTTTTCGGCGGCGAGCGGCGCAAGCATCTGAATAAATTCCGCGCGGCGGCTGATGATCTCCGACGCATAGCGGCAAAGCTGAACATCCCACACGGGGAGCGTTTCAAACACGAGAGAAAGATCGCGGTTTTTCAGAAGGGCGTTGCGCTGTTCGAGGATCTTGTTGTAGCGCACGAGCGCGGTGTAATAACTGCGCGAGAGCTGAGAAATAGATACGTTGAGAAAGCGACGGCGCTCCTCCGGCCCGTCCTGCACCATGCGCAGTTCGCCGGGGCTGAAAAATACACCGTTGATATTGCCGAGAAGGTCGGCATTCTTTGCGATCTTGCTGCCGTTGACGCGCAGCTCCCGCTTATTTTCAAAAATGTCTGCCTCGATGGTAACACTTCCGAAACGCGTCTGCGCGGAAGCGGCAATGCTTGCGCACTGCTGCCCCGTGCGGATGAGCTGCCTGTCCCTGCCCGTGCGCGGCGAAGTGCCCGTGCAAAGATAGAACACCGCCTCGGCACAGTTGGTCTTGCCCTGCGCGTTTTTGCCGTACAGGACGTTCAGGCCTTCCGCAAAGGTAAATTCTTCCGCCTCGTAATTTCTGAAATTTTTAAGTACAAGATTTTTTATTCGCATTCTTTCTCTGTTTTGATTTGATTTTCAGACGATTTTATATTATAATAGAGGCTGTAACCCGACGGCGCGCACAAGAGGGACGCGCGCGGCGGAGGCTCTTTACAAGCCTATTATAACAGAAATCCGCCGAAAAAACAATGCAAAAAGGGGAAAGGGAGAGAATTTTCCCGCTTTTTGCGTCCCTGCACACAGGGAGCCGCCAAACGGCTCCGAGTAAAAGCATATCGAGGTCTTTTTACAATGGCAGAAAACAGTCAGTTTGAATTGCTTTGGAAGCGCATCAGCGAAACGCTGGAAGCGATGCTTTCCCCTATCACCTACAACGCATACATATCCAAACTCACGCCCGTGGATGTGGACGATACCAAGATCGTGCTGAGCACGGACAACGAATTTTTTGCCAACTTTATCGGAAAAAATCTGTCCGATAAGATGAAAGAAGCCTTCCGCAAAGCGGATACCGGCATCACCGACTTCACGCTGGTGCTGGACGGTACCAACGACGTGGTGTACACAACGGAGGAAGACGACGAGGATTATTCGCCCCTCTCCATCGACCCGCGCTTTACCTTTGAATCGTTTGTGGCAGGAAAGAGCAACGAGTTCGTGTTTGCGGCGGCAAAGGCGGTTGCCAAAACCCCCGGCGCAAACTTTAACCCCCTCTATATTTACGGTGCCTCCGGACTGGGCAAGACGCACCTGATGCAGTCCATTGCAAACTACATCAACCTGCACAAACCTGCTCTGCGCGTCATGTATACCACCTGCGAAAAGTTCATCAACGAACTGATCGATTCCATTTATCTCAACAAGGGCAACAACCGCGACCTGCAGGCGCGCTTCCGCAACCGCTACCGCAACGTGGACGTCCTGCTCATCGACGACGTGCAGTTCCTCGCCAAAAAACAGGCTGTACAGGAAGAACTTTTCCACACCTTCAACGCCCTGCAGGCGGACAACAAACAGATCGTGCTCACCTCCGACGTTCCGCCCAAGGAGATCGCAACACTGGAAGAGAGACTTCGCACCCGCTTTGAAGGCGGACTGATCGCCGACATCCAGCCGCCCGACACCGAGACCAAGATCGCCATTCTCAAACAAAAAGCGTCCGAACGCAAGGCTGTCGTTCCCGCGGATGTCCTTGAATTTCTCGCAAAGGATTCGGGCACGGACGTGCGCACGCTGGAAGGCAGGCTGACCAAAGTCATTTTTGCCAGCAAACTGCACGAAAAGCCCATCACCATGGAACTGGCGGGCATCGCGCTCAACCAGGCGGTGAGCGAGGAACACGAGACCGTCACTTCGGACAAGATCATCTCCTCCGTCTGTTCCTTTTACAACATCACGCGGGACAAACTCCTCGGCAAGAGCAAAAAAAAGGAGCTTGTGCAGCCGCGCCAGATCTGCGCCTATCTCATGTGCGAGATCATGAACATTCCCCTCGATTCCATCGGCCAGGCGCTGGGCGGCAGAGATCACACCACCGTCATCCACTCGCGCGACAAGGTGACCAACCTCGTCAAAGTCAACGACCGCATCGCCAAGGAAGTGGAAGATATCCGCAACATCATCTTAAAACAGTAAACTTCTTTACCTTACCCTTCCGCGGCGCGGAAGGGTAACAAATTATTCTTTCGGGCAATGACCATGCAAGTTACCAACAAATTTTATACAACAGGATATGACGCCGTGGTCGTGGGCGCCGGCCATGCAGGGTGCGAGGCCGCGCTGGCGCTGGCACGCACGGGCATCAGGACTCTGATGCTCTCCCTCAATCTGGACAGCATCGCGTTTATGGCGTGCAACCCCTCCATCGGAGGCACCGCCAAGGGACATCTCGTGCGCGAGATCGACGCCCTCGGCGGAGAAATGGGCATCAATGCCGACAAGACCGCCCTGCAAATGCGTATGCTCAACGTAGGCAAGGGTGCCGCCGTGCAGAGCCTGCGCTCACAATCGGACAAGCACGCCTACCACGCGCGCATGAAACAGACTCTCGAAAACACCCCCAACCTCACCATTTTACAGGGCGAGGCAGCGCAGGTGCTCACGGAAAACGGGAAAGTGTGCGGCGTAAAGACCACCTTCGGGGAGGTCATCTCCGCCCGCGCCGTCGTGCTCGCCACTGGCGTCTACCTGAAAAGCGCCGTTATCGCGGGGGAATTCAAACAGTCCAGCGGCCCCAACGGTTTTGCCCCTGCCAACGAACTCACCGACAACCTCATCGAACTCGGGTTTCAGGTACGGCGGTTCAAGACGGGTACCCCCGCGCGCGTGGACGGACGCACCATCGACTATTCCAAATGCGAATTGCAGCCGGGTGATCCCAACGTCTACCCCTTTTCTTTTCTCTCCGACCATGTTCCGCAAAACCAGAAGCCCTGCTATCTCACCTACACCAACGAGAAAACGCACGAGATCATCCGTGCCAACCTGCACCGTTCCCCTCTGTACAGCGGGGTGATCAAGGGCACAGGCCCTCGCTACTGCCCCTCCATCGAGGACAAAGTGGTGCGCTTTGCAGACAAAGAAAGGCACCAGCTTTTCCTCGAACCCGAATGCGCCGACTCCAACGAGGTGTACGTGCAGGGCATGAGTTCCTCTCTCCCCCACGACGTGCAACGCGCCATGTACCGCACGGTGGCGGGGCTGGAAAATGTGCGCATCATGCGCTATGCCTACGCCATTGAATACGACTGCATCGACACGTTGGACGTATACCCCACCCTCGAATTTAAAAAAGTGGAAGGGCTGTACACGGCGGGGCAGATCAACGGCACCAGCGGCTATGAAGAGGCGGCGGCGCAGGGACTTATCGCGGGGCTGAACGCATCGCTGAAACTGCGCGGAATGCCTCCGCTTATCCTGCACAGGGACGAAGCGTACATCGGCGTGCTGATCGACGACCTGGTGACCAAAGGCACCAACGAACCCTACCGCATGATGACCTCCCGCGCGGAACACCGCATCCGCCTGCGGCAGGACAATGCCGACCTGCGCCTGACGCAAAAGGGCTACGACGCGGGGCTGGCTACGCAGGAACGGTACGAAAGATTGCAGGAACGCAAGCGTGCGCTGGAACGCATCGGCAAACAGCTGGAAGAGCGTGTTCCGCCCGCAAAGTGTGCAGAATTTTTACAGTCGCGCGGGTTTCCCGCGCCCGCGGGCGGCGTTTCGTATGCGGATATGCTGCGCCGCGGCATATCTGTTGAGGAAATTTGCCGAGAGTACTCCATTTTGAACGGCGAGCGCGCCGCGGACATCGAAACCGCCTGCATCGGCATCAAGTACGAGGGATATTTAAAGCGCGGCCTGGAACAGATAGAGAAGGCAAAAAAGCTGGAAGACCGGAAACTGCCGGACGACATCGATTACGAAAAAATTTCCGGACTGCGGCTGGAAGCACGGCAAAAGCTGAACAAGATCCGTCCCGAAAACTTGGGGCAGGCCGGACGCATTTCCGGTGTAAACCCCGCAGACATCGCCGTTTTGATGGTATATCTTTCCTTAAATAAATAAAGAAAGAGGCTGTGCCTTATACTAAGCGAGCGCCGCGGACGGGGAAC